>NZ_JAFCUN010000004.1:0-392683 GCF_049896565.1 Bacillus sp. DWP3-1 | reverse complement strand
ACAAAACCGAAGTTTTGTTTTTCGCCAGTTTGACTGACTACCTATGATGTTTCATAGGATTTTTTTATAAAAACTCGAATTAACAGGTACGTTTTGTCTTGTTTAGTTTTCAAAGATCACGTTTCAAAATGGAGCGGGTGATGAGAATCGAACTCACGACATCAGCTTGGAAGGCTGAGGTTTTACCACTAAACTACACCCGCGTGATTTGTATTGGCGCGCCCGAGAGGAGTCGAACCCCTAACCTTTTGATCCGTAGTCAAACGCTCTATCCAATTGAGCTACGGGCGCTTAATCAGGCGACTTAATTATCTTAACATATCGTTTTTATCAAGTCAACATCTTTTTAAAATTTGTTTGTCGCATGTGTTTGAATGTCTTTGTTTCAAATACGTTATCAGCGACGAATAAAAATATACCATGGATCACATAAATGGGTCAATACATTTTTCTAAAAAAGTTTCATATTTTTTAAGAAGGGGTTTTTTCTTAGATAAATAGAGATGCAATAGCCCTATTTTCTTCTCTTTCTTCATAATTCTAATGATTCTTAAATAAAATCTTTCTAAATCCAAAGGAGGACAAAACATGGTCACATAGAATTTTTATTTATTGGAAAATTCTTAATATTTTCCAAGCATTTAAAGGAGGTAGGAGATGATGAAAAAGTTCGTCGCTTTTCAAATCATGATCGCTTTGGTGATAGGAGCTCTTATCGGCCATTTCTTTCCTGACTTCGGGATGGCACTGCGGCCAATTGGAGATGGATTCATCAGATTGATTAAAATGATCGTTGTTCCTATCGTTTTCTCTACCATTGTTATTGGTGCAGCTGGCAGTGGCGGTATGAAGAAAATGGGCAGCCTAGGATTAAAGACGATCATTTGGTTTGAGGTCATCACAACCATCGTTCTAGGAATTGGTCTATTGCTGGCTAATGTTCTAAAGCCTGGCGTTGGCCTTGATTTCTCTAAATTAGCTAAGAAAGATATTGGTGAATTAGATGGCTATACGCAGAAAGTCGTCGACTTTAAACAAATGGTACTCGATATCATTCCAACGAATATCGTCGATGTCATGGCTCAGAATGATTTACTTGCTGTCATTTTCTTCGCCATATTATTTGGTGTAGCCGCAAGCGGCATCGGTAAAGCATCCGCTCCTGTTCTCACCTTCTTTGAATCAGTGGCACAAATTATGTTTAAGCTAACGCAGATGGTCATGGTGACAGCACCTATTGGAGTTCTTGCATTAATGGCTGCTTCCGTTGGCCAATATGGCATTGTTTTATTAATCCCAATGATGAAGCTTGTCGGGACTGTATTTTTAGGATTATTCATTATTCTCTTTGCTTTGTTCCCTCTGGTCGCACTGATCTTCCGTTTTAACTACTTCGAAGTTTTAAAAATGATTTGGGATTTGTTCTTAGTTGCCTTCTCTACTACAAGTACAGAAACTGTCCTTCCTCAGCTTATGTCACGAATGGAGAAATACGGGTGTCCAAAAAGAATCGTTTCCTTTGTCATTCCATCTGGTCTTTCTCTCAATTGTGATGGATCAAGTTTATATTTATCGGTTTCCTGTGTGTTTCTTGCACAAGCGTTTGGTGTCGACATGAGTTTGTCACAGCAGCTTTTGATGATGCTTGTTCTTGTGTTAACAAGTAAAGGGATTGCAGCAGTGCCATCCGGTTCACTCGTCGTTCTTTTGGCAACCGCCCATGCAGTAGGTCTTCCAGCAGAAGGCGTCGCCATTATCGCCGGTGTTGATCGAATTATGGATATGGCACGAACAGGTGTGAATGTTCCAGGGCATGCCGTTGCATGTATTGTCGTATCGAAATGGGAAAAAGTATTCCGTGAGTCCGCATGGGAAGTTCCAAAAGCAGGTGAGGAAACAAAAGGGATGTAATGTTATATGAAGGAAAGGGGTTCCCCTTTCCTTTTCTTATAATAAAAATGCTTGCTTTAGGACCGCTTTGCCTTGAGGTTGCAGCTGCACTTCTGCATATGCGCCATTAATCAGCGTCATTTGTGGCGGGACATGCCCACAATCTATATCGTAGAAAATGGGGATTTGTAATTCCTTTTGTAATTCTTCATATACATCCCGATAATGATACCCTTCTACAGGCACATCAACTGCACTTCGCCCAAACATGATACCTGAACAGTGGTCAAACCACCCGGCTAGTTTTAATTGAACAAGTGATCTCTTCATGCTGGTAGCATTTAATGCGCAGTTTTCGAAGTACCAGAGAATCGGTTCACCTTTTATGAATGTTTCCTGAAAAGCTTTAACGTCTCCAAAAGGTGTCCCCGCTAAGTGACGTATGATATCAATGCAGCCTCCCATCAGTCTCCCCTTCACCGCCATCTCCTGCGGATGAACCGTGCGCCATCTTGTAGGCTCTGTTAAATGAAAGACATGTTGACTCGGGGTGTCATGCTGCCATTCCTTTTGATACTTATATGAAGAAAACTGAGTAATGTCCATCTCCTCTTCTGTGGAAAGCACTTTTTCCCACATAGCAGTCGTTTGATCAGACTCTTCCCCTCGTAAATCCACTAAGTTTGGGCCATGTGCTGTAGCAATGCCTGTTTTTAATGTAAATGCCAGCAAGAATGCACTCGTATCTGAGTAACCAAGAATCCACTTTTTGTGCATCGTTGAGAAATCAAGGTGCTCTAGCACTTCCATAAGAAGCTCTCCTCCCCATGGCGGGATGATGTGGTCAATCTCTTCGCACGTCATCATATACTGAAGCTCGTTTGCTCGTTCTATGGCAGGCGCTGATTTTGCCTTTTCCTGGTGCCATACCGTCTCTCCACATGTGACATCATAGCCTCTTTTTTTCATTCGTTCGCATGAGAGCTGAAACATGTCATGCAAAGATGGCTGTACACCTGAGGAAGGTGCTGTGACACCAATCGTTTGTCCTTTTTGTAAATGCGGAAATTGTATCATCCTGTTTCCCCCATCCTCTCTCAATCTCTCAAACCTACCCATTTTAAAGAAAATGCCCCTTTTACAAGGGACATCTCCTCTTATTCCTTTTGACGCAGCACAGTATAGACCCCTGCAAATATACATAGAATGCCAATGAATGAGCGTAATCCCATTTCTTCTCCCAAAAGCAGCCAGCCAAGAATGGCACCTACGATCGGTTGAAAGAAAAAGAATAGACCTCCGCTTGAGGCATCCATCAATTGAAGCCCTCTATTCCACAAAAAGAATGCTAAAGCTGTTGAAATGATGCCTAGATAAAGAATACCGCCCCAAATCTCTGGCCTTGCCATCTGCTCCACATCTAGGTGAGGTAAACGAAATAATACTGGCGGTGTTAAAACAATGAATGCAATGATGATCGCATATGTGGTTGTCACCACCTGAGGGTATTTTCCTGGAACTCGTTTTAGCAAAACAGACATAAGCGCCCATGTTAAAGCAGCGATGACCAATGAAAGACCGCCAACAAATTCATCTGTTTGCACTGCGACTGGTCCAATCATGAGCAATACACCTGCTGTAGCAAGCAGGATGGATGCGCACTTTCGAACAGTCATGGCTTCTTTTAATAGAAAGAACGCAAACAGCACCATAAACGCAGGTGTTGCAGATGTGATAACGGCCCCCATTTGTGCAGACGTATACATCGTCCCGATTTCTTGGGTCACGATTGAAAGAAAATTTCCGATCAGCCCAATCACCACTATAAGTGGGATATCTTTTTTATCTAATCGAAAGGAATAGCCCAAGCGCCAAATGGTGAACACCAAAACGACTCCTGCTACAGCATATCTCATCCAAACGAGCTCAAGTGGCGGAACAACCGCTACTGTTACTTTGACAACAACGTACATGCCGCCCCAAATACTTGCAGCGATTGCTAGGTAAAGGGCGCCTATATATTTTTCATTCATCTTTTTCCCTCCGTTACTGGATATTTTGATGACCATATCCACAAACGGAGATCACTCTCCGTTATGGACGGAGGGCATTTGGAACATCATGTTCAAACAAAGGCTTCCATAGCATTGCCGTCACTCCAATTATTTTTATTTTCTGATACTTTATAACAAATTCTGGTTGACTTCAATCCTTTTTTGTCACCTTTTTTCTTCATATAATAGAAGATAAGCGGCTATTGACATGCTGAATTCGTTTTCATATAGTAAGTAAAACTATAGGTGGTCACGCAGAAAAGGAGTAGAGGTCGTTGGATATTGAAGCTAGAAAACACATTCCCAGCACGGAGCATGAACCATTTCTCGAGGGAATAAAAGATTGTGTGCCAACCCTGCTTGGTTATATGAGTATTGGGTTTGCCTTCGGAATTGTTGGAATTAGCGCACAGTTGAGCTTATGGGACATTGCGCTTCTATCAATCTTTATTTATGCAGGTGCTTCACAGTTTATTATCTGTGCACTGCTTGTCACTGGAAGTCCCCTTTCCGCTATTATTCTCACTACATTTATTGTGAATCTGCGTCATTTATTGCTCAGCCTGACGCTGGCTCCTCATTTTACACGCTACTCTGTGAAACAAAACATTGGATTCGGTCTATTGCTGACTGATGAATCCTTTGGCGTAGCCATGAATAAATTAGCTCAGCATGGCAAGCTGAATAATCGGTGGATGCATGGGCTGAACATAACGGCTTATTTGTGCTGGATTGCTGCCTGTATACTTGGCGGCATTTTTGGACACTGGATTTCAAATCCTGAAGCCCTTGGTCTTGATTTTGCCCTTTCCGCTATGTTTGCTGCGCTGTTGGTTCTTTCTTTGCAAACTGTGCCTAAAAGTAAGTTAACCCATCGCCTGTCACTTGTTTTGTATATGGTCGTTGCAATGTTTGTTCTGCTTCATTTTGTTCCCTCACACGTGGCTGTTCTGTTAGCCACCATGATTGTCGCAACCATTGGGGTGGTGACAGATAAATGATCAGCAGTTTTATGATATGGCTGATTCTCGGCTGTATGATTGTAACCGTCATTCCAAGGGTCGTTCCCTTTTTATTTGTACGAAGTATCGAGCTGCCTGAAGTGGTGCTTAAGTGGTTATCGTTTATTCCCATTTGTATCTTTACAGCTTTGATTGCAGAGCATCTGTTCATTCATACCACAACAGGCGTCACCATTCACTGGATGTACTTTGCTGTCTTAGTTCCGACCGTACTGATCGCTATTTGGACAAAAAGCTTGTCACTTACTGTTCTTGTAGGCGTCATGCTGATGGGAACTGCTAGATGGTTTTTCTAAAAGAAAAAGCTTAACCGCATGTGGTTAAGCTTTTTTCTTATCAGGAATTCATCATCAGGGCATGCCTTAGATGGTTTATGTAGCTTTCTGAAAGCTACTCGTTTAGTTTATTCTTCACATCCCCTTTTTTATCTTGAAGCTTTCCTTTGGCTTGATCCTTTTTCCCTTCTGCTTTCAGATTTTGATGATCTGTTGCTTCGCCAAGCTTTTCTTTCACTTGACCTTTGGCTTGATTTGTTTTTCCTTTCGCTTTATCCATATGTCCTTTTTCTTCACTCATTTGTTCCACCTCCACGTTTGATACTATTCATTTAGCCTTTTTGAGAAATACAAAACATCTGAGTGTGCGATCCAAGAAACTACAGCAACATGAAAATCCAGCCAAGGTCGGCTGGATTAAAAATAATGATCTATAAGATAGACTTAAAAGCTTTAACCTGTTTTACTCTGATCGTATTCAACCAGATCACCTAGAATTTCGTCAATCTGATTCATCATCTCAGTTTCAATTTTCACCTCAGATGCTAAAGCATTCTCCCTCACCTGTTCTGGACTAGAAGCACCAATAATTGCTGCAGAAACGTTCTGGTTTTGCAGTACCCATGCTATCGCAAGCTGAGCGAGAGTAAGATCAACCTCTTGTGCGACGGGCTTAAGCTTTTGGATCGCCTCTAAGGTGTTATTATTCATCCAGCGTTGAGCAAGGTTTTTAAAAAAAGGTTTTCCAGCAGATGAGTTAGCACGCGAATTAGTCGGAAGTGATTTTCCTGGGAGATACTTTCCAGTAAGGATCCCCTGCGCCAAAGGCGACCATACTACCTGGCCAAGTCCTTCACGCTGGCAGGTCGGTATTACATCACTTTCAATGATTCTCCATAACATGGAGTATTGAGGTTGGCTGGCGATAAGGGGGACATTTAGTTCTCGTGCAAGCGCTGCCCCTCGAGTAATTTGTTCTGCTGTCCACTCACTTACACCAATATAGTTCACTTTACCCTGTCTTACTAGATCTGCGAAAGCTAACATCGTTTCTTCCAGAGGTGTAGTTGGATCAAACCTGTGTGCATAGTAAATATCAATATAATCCGTTTGTAAACGTCGCAAAGAGGCATTACAGTTTTCCAAAATATGCTTGCGTGATAATCCTCTATCGTTTTTCCCAGTACCAGTTGGATGACATACTTTTGTACAAAGTTCAATACTCTCCCGCCGGATCCCTTTTAAAGACCTGCCTAGTATCTCTTCAGCCTTGGTGTCTGAATAAACATCAGCAGTATCAAACGTCGTAATACCAACATCAAGAGCAGCTTTCACACAATCATGGGCAGTTTCTTCATTTATCTTACCACCATGATTAATCCAGTTTCCGTAAGCAAGTTTACTAATTGTTAATCCACTAGATCCAAGTTTACTATATTCCATAACAATGCCCTCCTTTTGAAAGAATACTTTCATTATAAAAAGAGGACGTTAATATGTATAATATATATATTCAGATAAATATATATATATTTTATATAATTAAAAATATTTCCATTAAAAAAGCGCAAAACTGTTTAATAACAATCCTTCGTAATCATTTTACACAATAAGCAAGTATGAAATTTATAGGGGGGGCATAAAAAATGGATCTGAGACAAATACGTTATTTTATCATGGTTGCTGAAGAACTAAATTTTAGCCGGGCAGCTGAACGTCTTAAAATGGCACAGCCTCCATTAAGTCAAGAAATTCGTAAATTAGAAGAAGAGTTAGGTGTTACGCTTTTTCATAGAACGAAAAGACAGGTTAAACTTTCAGATTCTGGGAGAGTATTTTTAGAAGAAGCCCGCCGTACGCTTCTTCAAGTAGATAGAACGATTAAAGCAACACAACTTGCAGATGACGGAAGGATCGGTCAGTTAACGATCGGTTTCGTAGATTCTACTGATATTGTGATCGATATTATTAAAAGGTTTCGAGAAAATTTCCCTAACATCCATCTTGTCTTATGTGAAATGGCTACAGAACAGCAGTTAAAAGCACTATATAAGAAAGAAATTCAAATAGGATTTATTCGTTCTAACCAAAATAATAAGATACTTACCTCAGAAATTTGTTGTGAGGAATCATTAAGCTTGGTTTTGCCAGAAAATCATCCTTTAGCTTCATTTCCCAAAGTTCCAATTCATTTATTAGCCAATGAACCATTTATCATGTTTCCACGTCATCTAGGTCCAGCATTTTATGATTTAATTATCAGCTACTTTTGGGAAAATAGCATAAGTTTAAACGTAGTTCAGGAAGCTATTCAAATGCATACGATTGTTAATTTAGTTGCTGCAGGAATGGGAATCTCTGTGGTTCCATCCTCAGTAGAAAGCGTAAAACGCGCAGGGGTTGTTTATAGAAAAATCCAAGAAACTACACCAAAAGTAAATTTATATGTTTCATGGAGACAAGATGATACATCAACCGTCGCTGACCACTTTTTAACAGTTGTGAGAGAAGCTTATTTAAGTTCTCAGTCTAAATCATGAAGATCCAGCCAGGGTCAGCTGGATTAAAAAATACTTATCTATAAGACAGACTTAAAAGCTTTAACCTGCTATGTACACGTTTCAGGTATGATAGACATAATGGAAAGAAAGGTTGGTGCTCTGTTCAATGATCATCTCTGAAAACTTATTCACCGTTCGTGACTTGACCTATCGTATTCGTTCTGCTGCAATTGGCGATGCCAAGCAGTTATCAGCTCTCAGACTGAAAATTGATGGTGAAACAGAATATTTAGACCGTGAACCAGGCGAAGCCTTTCTTCATGAAAAAGATTTTGAGGTTTTGATTCAAGAGGATGCCAAACAAAGCAGGCATTTATTTTTGGTCGCTGATATTGAAGGAGAGATTGTCGGTTTCTCTAGATGTGAGGGACATTCACTCAAGCGCTCTGCTCACAAAGTGACATTTGGCATCGCCATACAAAAGGATGCCTGGGGCTATCACATTGGCAAAGAGCTTTTAGCCGCTTCTATTGACTGGGCTGATCAGCAAGGCATCCAGAAGATGTCACTTCACGTGCTGGAAACCAACCAAAAAGCCATTCGGTTATATGAGCGCCATGGCTTTCTGATTGAAGGGGTATTAAAAAATGATAAACGGCTGGCAGATGGACTTTATTACAATACTGTTGTGATGGGCAGGCAGAGGCCAAGCTTCTGACTACTTACATCACATAGCCCCATACCATTGAAATCGCACTGTATATCAGAAGCAGCCCCATGACAAACTGGAACGGTTTTTCGTAAGCAGTCAAAAAGCGCTTATATAAAGAGCCAAATAGGCTCCAGCTGAATGTACCGAGAAAGCCAATAAGTGCGAGAATCAATGTCCATATCACATACTGCATATTAGATTGTCCATATGGCAAAACAAAGGTTGAAATCACGGTCAACCCATACAAGATCGCTTTTGGGTTGATAAATTGCAGCATCATACCAGGAACAAAATGATTGTAGCGGTCAAGGGTTTCGTCATCCCCGCCTTTACTTTTCATGATTTTGACAGCTAAATAAATCATGTATGCGGCTCCGATGAACGCCATGACCCAGCCTATTTTCGGCATCACTTGATAAAGAATGATATTAAAGAAGCAACTCAAACACAAAATGACGAGAAATCCGATACCCACACCTAAACAAAATCGAAATGTTTGCTTGACCCCATACTTATTCGTAAAGACCATGGCCATGATGTTGTTTGGCCCCGGGGTAAAGCTGCTCACAAAAGCATAGATCAACATAGAAAGAATCAAGTTGCCGCCTCCCTCGTGCGTTATTAAGACTTTAATTACTTTATTACGTATGTTACGTTTTATTGTAACGTTTGGTCTTTATAAAGTAAATAGAGAAAGGAGTTTTTTCATGGAAGATGTACAATCGATTATTTCTAAAAATGTGAGGCTTCTTAGAGATCAAAAAAAATTAAGCCTAGAAAAGATGGCAGAATTAACTGGTGTCAGTAAAACCATGATTGGACAAATTGAAAGAGGAGAATCAACCCCTACCATCACGACTTTGTGGAAAATCGCCAACGGATTAAAGGTGTCTTTTAGTGAGCTCATTTACGCACCACAGCCTGAAATCAAGGTGGTACGCAAGGAAGATGCACAGATTTTAACGGAAGATGACGGGAGATATCGCGTGTATACGACTTTTCCCTTTGATGACCGGGGAAAATTTGAAGTGTACCGAGTAGAAATTGATCCTGGCGGGTCGCTGCATGCGAATGAACATATTGGCGGAACAGAGGAATTGATCACTGTTTTTGAGGGAGCGCTTGATATATCCATTGGTGATGAGCAATACAGCTTAAAGGCCGGCGACTCCATTCGTTTTAAAGCGGACCGTTCGCATGCATATAAACAAACCGGAGAACAAATGGTACGGCTGCAAATGATTCTTTATTATCCTCATGAAAAAAGCTGACAGGCTTGTCCACCTGTCAGCTTTGCGTTTTATTTAATTAAATCCCGGATCACGTACAACCGTTCCAGTAAATGTGACTCTGTATTTTCCTAATCCTAATTCTTCAATAGAGGTTTGTTTTAAAATACCGACCCAGCCATCCTTTGCATAGACAATACTTTCTGGGATGTTCGAGGTCGTATACGTTCTTGTTTCTGAGACAGTTCGACTCGCCTGAACGGTTATTTCACTTTTTGTTTGCTCCTTTGCTTCCACTGGAGCAGCTGTGACCCCGGCACCTGTTAAGACAATTGCTCCAACCAAAACTGAAGACATGACCTTTTTCATAAAAAAAATCCCTCCCTTTTTTTGTTGAACATATTAACCATACCATAATTTAGTCCTTTTATAAGTTATTTTTTCATTTTTTTGAAAATTATGATATGATTGTCTTATGTTGGATAGAGAGTGTTCTATACTTCTATGCTTTTATCCTCATCTCATTCCGTCAAACAATTGTGAACGGAGGTGATTTCATGAAAAAATGGCTCATCTGTTTTCAACTTGTTTTCCTCTTCACCTTGACGACCACACCACTTGCTTCTGCTGCTTCATGTCCTACAGTGAAACCTTGTGTTATTGATCCTTAAGCATCAAAAAGGTCGATCAAGTGCATAGGCTTGATCGACCTTTTTCGTTATGCTTGCTCTGCTTCCCAGCGGGCAATCTCTTCTCTTACTTTAGGAGCGACTTCTTTTCCAAATAACTCAATGGCTTTTAATACTTGATCATGCGGCATGGAACCAACCGGTACATGAAGCATAAAACGCGTGATTCCTACATTTTTTCTAAGGTGAATCACTTTCTCTGCCACTGCATCTGGATCTCCTACATACAGGGCGCCTTCTAACGTTCTCGCTGCATCAAATGTAGAACGAGTATATGGACCCCAGCCTCGCTCTCTTGCTAATGTGTTCATCACATGCTGTGTGGAAGGGAAGAATTGGTCTGCTGCAAGATCTGTTTCTTCCGCAACAAATCCATGCGAATGTGACGCTACGGTTAATTTCTCTGGGTCATGTCCAGCGTGCACTGCCGCTTGCTTGTACAGCTGTACAAGCGGTGCGAACTGTCTAGGACTCCCGCCAATGATAGCAAGTACTAGCGGCAGCCCCAATAATCCAGCACGTACAACAGATTCACGGTTTCCCCCACTGCCGATCCAAATTGGAAGCGGATCTTGAACGGGTCTTGGATATACCCCAACATCTTGAATAGATGGGCGATGCTTTCCGCTCCATTTGACACGCTCGGACTGCTGTAATTTGAGCAGCAAATCAAGCTTTTCTTCAAATAATTCTTCATAATCATTCAGGTCATAGCCAAAGAGCGGGAATGATTCAATAAATGAACCACGGCCTGCCATGATCTCTGCACGCCCGTTGGATAGTCCATCTAATGTTGCAAAATCCTGAAAGACACGAACAGGATCTGCTGATGAAAGGACTGTCACTGCACTTGTCAGACGGATATTCTTTGTCTGTGTTGCCGCAGCCGCTAAGACGACAGCAGGATTCGATGCAGCGAAATCTTGTCGATGATGCTCACCTACTCCAAATACATCAAGGCCGACTTGATCTGCTAAAATAATTTCTTCGACTACTTCTCGAATACGCTGTGCGTGACTGACTGTTTTTCCTGTTTGAAAATCAGGTGTTGTTTCTACAAATGTACTAATTCCTAGTTCCATGAATGGAACCCCCTATCTTATAAGTATGTTACGAATTCAGAGACTGGTTTTCTGTAGCCTCTCGCTTGTCTGCTCTCTACTTTTTCTTTTCCGAGTGTGATCATTAATACAGGAACCAAATCCGACTCGATATTTAACACCTTTTTCATGACATCAGGGTCAAAACCGATCATTGGGCACGTGTCCCATCCCTTGTTTTTGGCGGCGAGCATAAACAGCATCGCAGATAATGAAGCATTGCGGATCGCCTCTTCTTTCTGAAAATCCGCTCCTCTCTGTTCATAAAAGCTCATCGTCTCTCTGACCATTTCTTCGTATTGCTGCGTGTTTAAAATGCCAAGCATTTTCAGACCTTCATAGATGTTCCCCGCTTGCTGATAAGCATTTGGGTCTCCAAGTACAATAATTGCTGCTGAGGCGGAATGCACTTTATATTGTCCAAATGCAGCTTCTCTTACTTGTTCTTTGAGACCTTCTGTTTGGACGACGACATATTGTGTGTGCTGTAAGTTAAAAGCAGATGGTGCCATTTTGACCTCTTCAAAAATGCTGTTAAGCTCTTCTCTCGAAATCGAGATATTTGGCAAAAAGTTTGATGCGGATCGTCTTTCACGTACCAATGTATCAAAGCTGAGTGTCATCTTGTTTCCCCTTTTCGTGAAGTTGTTTTGCACCTAAACCGATTTTTTTTAGTAATTCAATGAGCCGTTCTTTTTCTTCTTTTTCAATAAAGGATAGATTTTGCGAAATGACAGCAGTGTGTTTAGGAAAAATGTCGTCAAACAATTGCTTTCCTTTTTCCGTCAGCAATACATGAAATACACGTTTATCAGAGGGTGCACATTGCCTTTTCACCAGCTCTTGTTTTTCTAGTTTGTTCACGACATATGTCATGCTTCCACTTGGGATTGACAGGATGTCGCTGATTTTTTGGACAGGATGCGGCCCCTTACTATAGAGCAATTCAAGGATCTGAAAGTTTTCAAATCCGATATCATAACGTTCAATGTCTGTTTGGATATTTGTAAAAAGAGCTTGATAGGCTTTCATCCACACGCGGAATAGCCTTAAGTCTAATTCATATTCATGCTGCACCATGGCAACTACTCCTTTTTTCAAGAAATCCTAAAACTAGGATAAATTTATCCTAACACTAGGATATTTTATTGTCAACGAGTTTGTTTCATAAAAAAAAGACCACCTCAGGTCAGTGATCCTCTTCTTTTAAGACAAAATGCATTTCAGCTATCTGCTTGTATTGTCGTACTTCTTTTAATGAAAACCTGGATTCCATATCCGCTGGGGAAAACAGAGGAATGCCTCTCCCAATCATGACAGGTGCGATTTGAAGGTAAAGCTCATCAACCAATCCTGCTTTTATGAAAGACTGAAGCAGTTCCCCGCCGCCGACAATCCAGATATGCTGACCTGGTACATCTTTTAATTTTTTCACAAATGATAAGATATCTTCTCGAATGATATGAGTTCCTTTCAGACTGTCTTGTAAAGTACGTGACATGATATAACAAGTCTTTCCTTCATACGGAAACTCATCTGGTGACAGCTGAAGAACCTGTTCATATGTATTGCGCCCCATGATCAGCGTATCAACTGACGCATAAAAGTCATCATAGCTCGTTTCTTCCTCGCCCTCTGTCCCTATTAGCCAATCGAGCCGGTGATCCTCTCTCGCTAAATAGCCATCGATACTCATCGCCCCATAAAAAAGCAGCTTCCTTTTCTGACTCAATCCCATCACTCCTTACCCTAAATAAGAACATATATTCTATCCTCATTGTATCAGAAAGGAAAGACAAAGGATACAAGGGTTTGCCATCTTCCATTTTCATGTCTTCAACACCGTGATTCAATAAGGTATCCTCTTCAGGTAATGATATAATAAAGTCAGTTCAATCAATGATCATACTTGGAGGAGAGACTGATGATACGACGACTTGATCATATCGTGTTGACTGTACAACATATGGAGGACACCATTCGCTTTTATACAAACGTATTAGGAATGAAGGAAGAAACCTTTGGAGAAGGCCGTAAAGCGCTTCGTTTTGGTTTACAGAAGATCAACCTTCATGAAGCTGGTCATGAATTTGAGCGGGCAGCGGCTCACCCACTTCCTGGCTCTAGTGATTTGTGCTTTATCACCGATTTAGATATGGATAGTCTGCTGCTGCACCTTCGCAAGCAAGTGGTTCCTATTGAAGAAGGGCCAGTCAGGCGCACAGGTACATTAGGTCCGATTGAATCTGTTTATATCCGTGATCCTGATCTGAATTTAATTGAAATTTCTCGATATATAGAGGAGGGTGATCCGTCATGACCCGCTTATTTTTGAGACCGATCGAAGAGCAGGATTATCCTGGTATTCAAAGAGGATGCCAGCATGCAGAAACTCTTTATATGACTGGCACACGCAAAACGTTCACACTAGAAGAGATTCGTTCAGCCTATACCCGATTTTTACAAGATGACAGCAGACGAGATTTCGCCATTTGTCTGCTAGACACGAAAGAAATGATTGGGGATGCGGCGATTGTGGACATTGATCCAATTAATCATACGGCAAGCTTCCGCATTGCGCTTCATGGACCAGAACATTTCCAAAAGGGCTATGGTACAGAAGCTGTCCGGATGGTTCAAGCATTCGCCTTTGATACATTAGAACTCAATCGTCTTGAGCTCGAAGTCTTTTCCCATAATCCAAGAGCCTTCAGAAGCTATGAGAAAGCCGGATTTCAATATGAAGGGAAAAGACGCCAAGCACTCTATTTCAATGGAACCTACTCAGATGTGATCATCATGGGCATCCTTCGTGAAGAATACAATCAGATGAACAGTGGAGATGCCCCCGCTTAAGAAGGGTCATCTTTTTTAAAAAATTGAATCGCTGTGACGATGGTCAAACAAATCATGGAAGAGAGAACGATAGAGACGCTTGATATACTAAGCGCCATGCCTTCCCATCTGCCAATGAAGAAACTGGATATCAATAAAACCAATCCAAATAGAATGAAGCATATAGGGAGGATTAGCCCCGCATGACGGTGTCTGCGTCTTTTCCCTGCCCACCATGAGAGACACAATACAACGATTGTAAAAATAGCGGTTTGCAGCCAAAACATGTTGTTTCAACTCCCATTCTCTTTTTTATCTTATAACAATGGAGGTACTTCCAATGAACATTAGACCCATTGAGCAAAAAGACAATCCGTATATCGCAGCGATTATCCGCCAGTCACTAGAATCGGCGAATTTGGCGATTGAAGGAACCGCCTACACTGATCCCCACCTTGACCAGCTTTTCGAATACTATCAATCATTGACTCATGCAGCCTATTGGATTGCTGAAGAGAATGGTGACATTGTAGGCGGCGTAGGCATTGCTCCATTTACAAACGACATCTGTGAATTACAAAAGCTTTATTTAAGTCCAAAGGCACAAGGAAAAGGTGCGGGCAAAAAACTGATGGATACGGCGCTGCAATATGCCTCTACATACTACGAAGCATGTTATTTAGAAACCCGCCAGGAATTAACTGCAGCCACCGGCCTTTATCAGCGATATGGCTTTTCTCTTCTCTCTGAACCGATTGATGGCTCTGAGCATTCTGCGATGGATGCTTGGTATCTCAAAACCTTCTCATCATGAGCCATAAAACACTCGATAGGTTTTTGTCCGCTGAAAGCCTAGCTTCTCTGCCAGTTTGATCGAAGCTAGGTGATGGACATCGCAATCCCAATGCGGTGTCCTCTTATTTTCAAGACAGCTCCTGATCATCTGCTGACCTGCCAGCTGCGCCAAACCTTTCCCCCGGCAAGCTTCTTCTGTCCAAATATCGATCTCCACACGATCTTCACTTGAAAAAAAATGGAGACACATTCACTCACCACGTTCTCTCCATCTAAGATGGCAACTCCGATTCCTTTTGATAGAAAGCGCGCCGCTCTCCCCCAATAGGCTTCGTAATAGCTAGGAGGAAAAGCCCTGCTTGCATTGATCACCTGTTCATTTGTCCGCTCTACTCTATAGCCCGGATGAGGCACATGGACATAAGAATGTGCCTGCGGAAAAACGTACGCATGTCTTTCCATCTCATTTAGATGTGAACCAAGACATTTTTTCATCATCACATCTGTTGATTGATTCGCTGAAAATACGGTAAACCGGCCGTTTTGTCTTCTCTGTCTTTCGTAAACATCCACAATGAAGGCCAAGCAGCGTGACAGCTCCGCTTCTCTCTTGCCTGCAACATAATAAATGCCGCATGCAGCTTCAAGAAAAAAAACAAGAGGGTGCTCTACATCATCTACATAAAGATGCCCTTGTATGAAACCATCCATGACCGCATCTACAAACACTGGATATGCCGGGTCGATCTGGCGAATTCCTTCTTTCATCGATGGTGACCTTTGCTTCTCCAAGAGATGCACAGTGCTCCCTCCTTTCACGAACATGTTCTTTCCTTCCATTATAAATAAAAAGCTGCGCGCATGGAGTGACTCTTTTTACCCTTTACCGTGGAACTACTTTACCATCCCTGCACCTGTCAACATTCTCATCTCCACCGCCATCAATTTAGCCTTTCAATTAGGGGCGGCCGCGTTATATTCGACTGCTTTACTGCAATTGATTATGCCTTATTTCAACGGCATTGCCTTTCTGACACTGACTGGTCATATCATCGCCTTTCTGTTTTACAAAAAGCATCAAAATCAAAAAATGGCACAGGCATTGAATCGTCTGAAGCCACAGTCATAAAAAAAGAGACCTCAATAAAGGTCTCTTGTCTGTTATTCTGCCGCAGGCTCTTCTGCCTTCCCCTTCCAAATAAGGGTTAAGCCTAATCCGAGAAATAAGACAACACCTGCGAATAGAAATGGGAAATGTATATTTTGATCGAATAAAATGCCGCCAAGTGCTGGGCCGAAAATCGTACCTAGGCTTGTGTAGGTGGAGTTCATCCCTGCGACAAATCCTTGCTGGTTTCCAGCGATTTTGGATAAGAAGGTCGTTAATGCTGGTCGCAATAAATCAAACGCAAGGAAAATGACACATGTGACAATCAGTACAACCAAAAAGCCTGAAACGACTGTCGAAACGAAAGCAAGGACCGCACCGACAATCAGGCATAGCTGAATGACTCTTTTCTCCCCTAGGGCATTAACCAGTTTACCAAACACAAGTACTTGGATGATGACCGCCACAATCGAGCTGACGGTAATGATGACGGCAATATCTTTTGGTCCAAATCCAAACTTATGATTTGTAAACAAGCTAAAGACTGTTTCATACGCAGATAGTCCAAAAGCGAGGACAAACACAATGATAAAGGCGATGAGATAGCTTGGATGAATCGATTTTTTCAAATCTTTAAAGAAAGTAGATTCCTTCACTTGACCCATTTGTTTCGCTCGCTCTTCTTTTGTTAATGGCTCCTTCAGCATAAACATAGACGAAATGACGGCAATAAACGCAATCCCTGCTGCAAAGAAGAATGGCAGGCGTACGCCATATTCTGCGATAAATCCGCCAATGCCCGGGCCAATAATAAAACCGGTACTAATGGCCGCTGACACATAGCCCATTGCCTTTGATCTTTCTTGAACGGTCGTGATATCTGCGACATAAGCAGTGACAGCCGGCATGATAAATGCCGCACTAATGCCGCCTAGCAGCCTTGCAAAATACAGCACATACACGTGTGTCCCAAGACCGAAGACGAGTTCTGATAACGCAAATAGAAACAGTCCTGACACAATCATAATCTTTCTTCCGTAGCGGTCTACCCATCTCCCTGCAATAGGTGAAGCAATGAGCTGAGCCACGGCAAACGCCGCCACAAGGTATCCCATCGTACTCCCTGTTAGATGCATTACATTCATGAATAGCGGCATGACAGGAATGATGAGACCGATGCCTAAAAACGCAATAAATATATTACTTAATAAAATAACGAGTACAGCTTTTTGCTCACGAATCGGTTTTTGCATGATGTTTGTTTCTCCTTTACTGACTCACTTGTTACTCATGATGGTTGATTCCGTGAATAAACAATGAGATCGCCTCTTTTTGTAACTCTTTCTTCTGTTGGATGGTGTCACTTTTATATAACACGTCTAATCCGTAAAAAACGGAAAGTAATATTTTCACTTTTGACTCCACATGCTGAATTGACCAGCTGCCATCTTCGTTTCCTTCAAGTAAGATGTCTCTCATCACATCATCAAAATCGGCATCAATCTTGTTCAGCCGTTCCATGACCTCGTCTGATGTAAAGGCACTTGCACAGAATTCCTCACTCGCTCTCATTAATGGGTAGTTAATCCCCATTTGACTGAGCAGCTCTGCAAATCCGGCGAGCTTATCAATGGCCCGGTGCATCGTTTGTTTCTCCTGATGCCACGTCTCCATCATCAAACGGTGATCCTCTTCCATGATATGAAGGAACAAGAACTCTTTTCCTTTAAAATGGTGATAGAGATTGCCTTTACTAACCTCAGCAGCCTCTAGAATATCCCGCACGGATGTTTCTGAATATCCTTTTTTCGCAAATAAATCACGAGAAGCGGTGACGATTTTTTGCTTCGTCTTCTCGCTCTTTCCAGCCCCGCTTTGTGTACTTGTCATCTTTCACAATCCCTTCTACCTTGCTTTTCTTTGCAAGGACAAATCAAAACCGACCAGTTGGTTTATTTTTTTATTATAAATGGATCTTTTTCAAAATACAATGAAAAAGTCATCGAATTCATAAGGAGTGAATCATGTGAAAACAAACAATACGGTCATTTATGCCCTCTCATCATTTAATAATTCTTAATATTTAACTTCACTTAACAATAAGGATTGCCTATAATAGAATAGAGGTGATGTCATTGGATGAGGAAATCATTCATTACGGTAAAAAAATCATTGAATACTCAAATGCACTAGGCTCTATCTATGTAGAAGAGTATCAACGATTTTTAAAACATGAGTATGCAGATTTATCAGCCAAACAAGAGCTGACACTTGAATTATTACGGACAAAAACGAGAACAATCAACGAACTAGCTGATTACTTTTCAATTTCGGCAAGTGCCGCTAGCCAGCTTGTATCAAAGCTTGAGCAGCTTGGCTATGTCAAACGAGAAATTAATCCACATAACCGAAGAGAAATCATTGTTGATTTTGCTCAAAAGGGTCATGACTATCACAAGAATACGGAAGAAATTCAATTGCACCTTATTCAAAAATACTATGCAAGGCTTCCAAAAGAAGATTTAAAAACATTATTATCTCTATACGAAAAAATCTATCAGATTGCGAAAGAAGCGCCTTAATTCGGTGTTTCTCTCATCAACATTTAAGCTAGATAAACTATTAAGGGGATGAAAATATGGGTAGGATTCATTTACAAGATGGGCGTCATATTGGTTTGTGTGAATACGGTGATCTTGAAGGATTTCCAGTATTCTTTTTTCACGGAACTCCTGGATCAAGAGTCATGTTTTTAGATGATGACCCAATCTCTAAAGAGCTCGGTGTTCGCCTCATCTGTCTAGACAGACCTGGATTTGGTTTATCTACCCTTCAACCTGACCGTACGATTTTAGACTGGGCAAAAGACGTGCTGGAAGTAGCAGATCATTTAGGCATTCACTATTTTTCAGTGATGGGTGTATCTGGAGGCGGCGCATTCGCTGCTGGCTGTGCCTACCAATTGCCGAGTCGAGTCCTTTCAGCCGCTTTGATCTCAAGTACAACTCCTTTTCAGGACGGAAAACCGCCTAAAAGTATGCTGAAAGAGAACAAATTGGCTTTTTTCCTCAGTAAGAAGTTCCCTTGGCTATTGAAAGCAAGCTATCGTTCCCAGAAAAAAATGATTGAGAAAAAACCAGAGAAATTTAAGAAGCTGGCCAAAAATGGGAACAAACATTTACATCCATGGGACCGTCAATTCCTTCAAACCGATGAGCAGCTCGAGATGATGATGACGCATTTACACGAAGCCACTCGTCAATCGGTGGATGAATGTATTCATGAACCATATTTGCTCTCGCAGCCATGGGCATTCGATATGAAAGATATACAAATCCCTGTTGATGTATGGCATGGAAAAGAGGATACGATGGCTCCATTTGTAGAAATAGAAAAAATGGCTCCAACGATTCCAAACGTCAAAACCTATTATATAGATCAAGCGGGACATTTTCTTACAGATGTAGACGATATATGGCGAGATATTTTACTCTCTTTAAAAACACGTGCTGAAAAGTATCATCAGGAACATGCATAAAAAAAGACCCGAAGCTTCGGGTCCCTTTCTTCATTAATATTTTTCATAATATGTCTGTACTTTATCTGGATCTTTTGTCTTCGTTAGAGCGAGCATAAGCAGAATGCGTGCTTTTTGTGGATTTAATGAATCCGATGACACAAAGTGATGTTCATCATCCATTTTTTCGTGGGTCACAATCCCATTTCCCGCACGGCTTGATCTCACGAGGACCACATCTTTCTTCACTGCATCTGTTGCCCCTTTGATGGCTTCTGTTGACATCGTTCCATTTCCTGCTGCGGCAACGACAATGCCTTTCGCTCCTGCTTTTACTGCTGCATCATACATGTATTTATGATCATTTTGATAGCCGTATAAAATATCAACTTGCGGTAATTCTTTTATTTTTGATACATCAAATTCACTTTCAGTCGTATGTTTTCTTGTTGATTCGTTATAGAAGGAAACCACTTCACCAGCAATTTCTCCAATGTAGCCATGCTCAAGAGACTTGAAGGAATCGGTTGTGGTCGTGTTTGTCTTTGAAATAAATCGAGCTGATGCAATTCGGTCATTTAACGTGACCATGACACCTTTGCCCTTTGCTTCTTTTATAGAGGCAATTTTGACAGCATGATACAAGTTCAGCGGACCATCCGCACTGATAGCAGACGCTGGTCTCATTGATCCAACGACCACAACTGGCTTATCACTTTTGACAACCAGATGTAGAAAGTAAGCTGTTTCTTCAAGTGTGTCTGTTCCATGCGTGATGACTATGCCATCCACCTGATCATCATTTAAGAGTTGATTCACTCGTTTGGCTAATTTTAAAAGAAGGGCATTATCAACATTTTCACTGCCAACATTCGCTACCTGTTCACCGGTAACGTTTGCAATATCCTTTAGCTGAGGAACTGAAGCAATGACTTTATCGATGCCAAGTGAACCGGATTTATATCCTGTCGTATCTGTATCACTGTCCGAACTGCCAGCAATCGTCCCGCCTGTCGCTAATACCTTAATATTAGATAAGGACTTATTCCCTGTTTCTACGGCTGTCGTTTTGTCCTTTGATTGATTAGTTGCGCTTTCTTTTTCGCTTTGATTTTTCTCTTGGGTACTTGTATTGGCACAAGCTGCTGTCGACAGTAATAAAACAGAAAGAAGGACAGCACCTAACCATTTTGTTACGTTCATTCGATCATCTCTCTTCTTAAATGTGATGGATTCAAAGCTAGATCTCTTTCTATAGGGTTTACTTTATACCATTCCTTCATTCATCGGCATGAGGCGAAAGATACAGAACCAAATAAAGGAAAAATGGTCATTATCACAATCATTTATTTACATCTAAATACCTAACTTTACTTTTAAAAGAGGAGATATTGAGGTTGTTCAATCAATAAAAGTAAACAATACTAGATCATCAATTTATGATAAAATATAGTAAATTTTACAAAAAAGGAGTATACGTATTGCAAATGCTTCAATCATTTCACAAAATCCTAATAACACTATTCCTTAGTTCGATTTTACTCAGTCTGTTCGTATGCTTCTATCCACCGATTCAGGGAGAGCCTGCGTTCCTGGTATTTTACATTCCCATCTTTTTTGTTTATTATTTCGTTTTTGCGGTTCCTTTGCAGTTGTTGTTTTCTTTGCAGCCAAAGGCTTTCCATCCTCTTTATTTAGCCGCTTATTTACTGATTGCAATGGTTGTCATGCTTTTTGTCATTGATGGTATTGGGAGCTCGGCATCTGTGCCTATCGTCATCATGAGCAGTCTCATCTACTGGATCTTTGATTCTTTGTTTTATCAAAGAACGCATGAAAAAAACACCTAATGCAAAGGTGTTTTTAGCTGCTCTAGTATGTTTTCACAGTGATCCAAGTACGCTTGGCTAAGCAGGAAGTCTTTCGGTGCGGCGATCGCTGCTAATGTGACCAGGGTATTTGAATGATGAATGAGCGGATTCAGCATTGAATGCTCTACGCCTCTAATTGTTTGAACATGCAACCATTTAGGTGCTACTTCTTTTTCGTAGATCCTTTTTGTTTCAGCAGAATCTACATTTCGGTCATTCTGCGCCAAAACCAAATAGGTCGGTGATTGGATGCACTTGATATCTGAAGTGGCATCGGCTTTCATGTTCTTTTGAATGAATTCAAATCGATCTTTTGTCATCTCTTGATCGTCCGTTTTCTTTTGATATGTGCGAAATGCTGCGCCTTCTACTAATAATTTGTTTTGCTCATCTTCTTTTTTGAGTGTTTTTTGAATTTGTTCTTTAGATGCATCCGCTTCTTTTAATGTTTGAAGTGTATAGTACCTTCCCTGTCTCATCCAATTGACAGCAGGCCCGACAAGAATGGAGGCTGTGATATCTGTTCGATCAGCCATTACTTTTGGGATCACCCAGCCTGCTTGGCTTGCTCCCCATAAGATGATTTGTTTTGATTGAAGATCAGGCTCTTTTTTCGCCCATTTGATCACATTGTCTACTTCTTTTGCACGATCCTCCATGGATTGATGGAGCCAGTTTCCTTCTGATTGACCCACCCCGGGCTTATCCCATGATATAGATGCATAGCCTTGCTTTGCAAAGCGTTCCATTAAGGGTCTGTATCCTCCGTCATATGTGGCATTTTGAGGACCATCTCCGTGTATAAAAAGCACAACTCCTTTGATTGGCGCTTTCTTAGGCGTGGTCACGATACCTGATAATGTCCCATTTTCAGTCTCCATGACGACTTCCTTTTCATTCATAGCAAAGCTGTTTTCATAAACTACAAATGCTGCGATGAAAATGAGTACTGCTGCTGCGATGATCAGCCAAATCCTTTTTTTCATCTTCTATTCCCCGCTCCTTGTTCAACTGTGTACACCATTGAATTTTGGTACGTGACAGAGACTGGTACATTCTCATATAAGATGATAGAAGAAGGTTGTGCACTCTCTTGTGTAAAAGGTACTTCATGTAGAAAAGCCTCAATTTCTTCAATGACCTTCTCTTCATCTCCAGCTAAAAAGCTTTTGACCGCGTAAGAACCTGCATCCAGTCTCACATCATAATCACGTTCATTTGATACATAATAAGAAATTGTTGTGTCATCTTGCAGATTGATCACATAATATCTCTCCTCAAAAAGAGACAGATCCAGCTCCTTTTGATGAACGATTTGTTTAAAGTCCAGCTCTGTTTCACCCTTTAGAAGATGATGCGGGATCTGTTTTAAATACCGAATTGGCCGATCTTGGATGGTTGTTTTATTAAGCTGAAGGCTGTTTTGAATCGACAGCATATGCTCCAGACGCTGTTTCACTTCGCTTAGTTCCTGTATTTGCTTCTCGACCTGATCCAGCATTTCTTGGTAGGACAGAGTGATACTTTGTTCATTCGAAAAGGTCTCGCTTATATCTTTTAAAGAGAAGCCCGCCTTTTTTAAGAAAAGGATTTGATAAAGGGTGTAAATCTCTTTTTCATCAAATAATTGGTATCCATTTTGAGCAACCTTCGCAGGGCGTACGAGATCCTGTTCTATATAATGACGAAGCGTATACTTTGTGATGTTTAGTAGCTTACATACTTCTCCACTTGTTACATACGTCACTAGATTCCCTCCTTTTGTACACATTCTAAACCATGTGGTTACCACACAGTCAATCATGCCATAAAAAAATCACCGAGGAAATCTGCCCTCAGTGATGTGTCATTTCTATTTCATACTTGGACCAGCATGTGTAAAAATCGGGTCTTTCAATTCAAAGTCGAATGTCCTGCCGTCAACAATACCGACTGTTTTTTCATGATCATAAAGCTCGAGCAGACAAGCTGCCATTTCTTTTGATGTATGATATTTCTTGATATTGCCTTCATATTCAAATTGGTCTACATCTAATGAACGCTTTGCAAATTCTGATTCTGTCGCGGAAGGCGCTAATACTTTTGCCTGTAAGTTAGCTCCTTTTTCTTTCAACTCTAGTGCAGTCCTTCTGTAAAGGCACTCACGTAAAACTTCGTGGCTGAATAGGTGACGGCATTGCCGACGACTGTATAGCCCGCTCTTGAAGAAATGTTGATCAGCTGAGCCCCTTCTACTTGCTCATAATCACGAACAAATAAAGTGGATAAAATCGTTAAGGCTTCGATATTCAGATGAAGCATATCCCCAATTTTACTTACGTCCTGTTCTCCTATTGAACCGAAATGGCCAAACCCTGCATTATTAATGAAGGTGTCAAGCTCATATTCAGCCAACGATTCATAAAATGAATACACTTGCTCCATGTCGGTTAAATCGACAGACTGTATGTTTACTTTGATCTCGGGATATTGATCAAGAATCTCTTTCTTCAGTTCGTGGAGTTTCTCGAGCCGGCGTGCAGCTAAAATAAGGTTTTTGCCTCGTGCTGCAAAGGCTAGCGCCGCCTCATACCCCAATACCTGAACTTGCTCCTGTAATGACTGTATAGCTCAATTATATCCCCCTATTAACGTCTTCTAACTGGTTAAATTATAACGACAGCACTTCGCTCTAGTCAATTTTGAAGAGAATCACACGGTTTATTAACTTGTCTCACTTCATTCATCATGTTGGAGGATGTCATGTTGAGATTTTTTTGTTAATTTGTGAAAAACCAATTGGTAGGAATGTTCGATTAACTCCTCTACAAATGAAGATGGAATGTCCGCATCAAGGTAAATCGAATTCCAATGAGTCTTATTCATATAATAGCCCGGAATAATCCCCTCATGCGCCTCTCTTAGTTCTTCAGCTCGTTGAGGGTCACATTTTAAAGTGATGACAGGTTTTCGATTCGCATCTCCGCCCATCATAGCAAACATCTTTCCACCAATATGATAACGATCTGCATGCCATTCTGGCTGATAATCATGGGTTACTCCTTTTAAAGAAAGACAAAATGCCTGTAGTTTCTCTTTTTCCATTAGATTCGCTCCTTTTTTAAGTCGTCTTCTATTCTTTCTATTATATCGACAATGAAGGCAGATATCTGATCTTTTTCATTCACTTAACAACAATAAAAGCACAGACCCGCTGGGTTCTGTGCTTTTACATCACTGTTCTTATCTTATTCAAATGCCTTCTTCAATTGATCACTCATCAGATGCCAAGCCTCTTCAGCTATTGCTAAATCTCCGGCATGCGTGAAGGCGTGAGGGACTCCTTTAAACTGTCTGTACGTGACATCTACCCCTGCTTCTTTTAACTTCTCCGCATATTGTTCGGCTTCTTGAGCTAGCGAATCTCTTTCAGCTGTGATAACGAGAGCTGGTGGCATTTGTGCCAAGGATGAACGATCGGCAAAGATCGGAGAAACGAGCGGATTGTGCGGATCTTGGCCTTGCAGATAGAAGGCATTAAAGAGTCTCGCCATTTCAACTGGGATCGCTTCTTCAAACGCTGGTTTTTGTGCTGGATCAGTGGCTAAATCAAGCGGCGGATAATCAAGCACTTGATAGACAATCGGGAGTTTGTTCCCTTTTTGAATATTTAAGAGACAAGCAGCCGTTGCCAAGTTTCCTCCTGCGCTATGTCCGCCAATGGCTATTGCTTTGGGATCTATTTGAAGCTCATCAGGGTGTTCATACAGCCACTTCAGCACATCGTAGCATTCATGAAGAGCGGCCGGGAAAGGGTGCTCTGGGGCAAGCTGATACTCCACATTGACGACGATACATTGCGCTCGGTCTGCAATGACCGGACACCAGTGGTTATCCATTTCAGCACTGCCTAGGATAAATCCTCCGCCATGTAAATTCACAAAAACAGGAAGCGGCTGCTTTGATGTGTTGACCGGCTTAAATACCCATACCTTTGTTTCGCCAGCACTTGTTGGAATGTCATATTCCATTTTGTTTACTTCAGGAGGATGGACTGGTTTTAGTTCCGATTGACTCGGTAATGAACCTTCAGCTGGTTGACGTAATGACGCAGCGATTTTGATTTGTTCTTCTAAGTTCATGATCTCAGTCTCCTATCTTATTCATTTCTTCTAACTCATTCGTTCCTTTTTCCTCTTTTCCTTCTACTGAATCAGCAGCACATTCTCATTGGTTCACTTTTTATCTATCTCCCCATTTTCGCTCTCTTTGAAACAAGCATTGGGCAAATCAAAAAAGCACTGCGGCGCTAGGTCCTCAGTGCTTTTCATCTATTTTATGAAACTTGCTGTTCTACTTTCACTCGTTTAATGAAGAAAGCGATGATCAAACCAATGACGGTCATGATCACAGCAAAGATAAATGCATGCTGGACGCCATTTGTAAAGGCGAGCAGCTGGTTCATCGGATTTGCGGGATCAGCCACATTTTCCATAAAGCTGCGGGTCCCTGATGAAAGGATCGAAATACCGACCGCAGTACCAATAGCTCCTGACACCTGCTGCAATGTATTCATAATCGCTGTACCATGCGGATATAGCTCTGGCGGCAGCTGATTTAATCCATTTGTTTGTGCAGGCATCATGATCATCGCGATTCCGACCATTAACGTAATATGAAGGGTCACAATGTATCCAATCGATGTATTCACACTTAAATTCGTGAAGCCAAACATCGTCGCTGCGACAATGACAAGCCCTGGAATCACAAGCCATTTTGGTCCAAACTTATCAAATAGCCCACCCATGATTGGAGATAGCAGACCGTTGATAATTCCACCAGGCAATAGCATTAAACCTGCTGTAAATGTCGTTAGTGCCAAGGATGTTTGCAGATACAATGGCAAAATCATCATAGCAGACAGCATCACCATCATACACACTAAGATCAGCAGTAACCCAATGACAAACATCGGATATTTAAACGGACTTAAGTTCAACATCGGTTCCTTCATATTCAACTGTCTGAGAGAGAATACAAGAATCCCAATGACACCTACTACAATTGCAACGATAACATGCATACTGCTCCAGCCACCGCCTTCACCGGCACTGCTAAAGCCATACACAATTCCTCCGAAACCAATGGTTGAAAGCACAATCGATAAAATGTCGATTTTTGGTCTTGTTGGCTCCGTAATATTTTGCATAAAGATAAAACCAAAGACGAGTGCAGCTATTAATAACGGAAGTGAAATCCAGAAAATCCAATGCCAAGTCAGCGATTTCAAAATAAGACCAGAGACTGTTGGACCAACAGCTGGTGCAAACATGATCACAAGACCTATAATCCCCATTGATCTGCCTCGTTTATGAGGCGGGATGATCACCAAAATCGTATTGAACATCAATGGAAGAAGCAATGCTGTACCGACTGCCTGTACGACACGTGCCACCATTAAAATACTAAAGACTGGCGCAACCGCCGCAATAAATGTTCCAATGATCGAAAAGATGAGCGACGTAATGAAAAGCTGTCTTGTTGTAAACCACTGAAGAATGAGTCCTGAAATTGGTACGAGAATACCAAGTGTTAATAAATATCCTGTTGTCAGCCACTGAGCTGTCGTTGCTTCAATACCAAAGTCTAACGTTAAGCTTCTCAGCGCCATATTTAGTGCTGTTTCACTGAACAAGCCAATAAAACCAGCTGTAATAAATGAGATAATAATGGGCAGCGTTCGAATATGAGAAGCTGCTGCTTGCTGTTTGTTCATAGTAGGTTGGCTCCTTTTCTTTTTCAATTTAGATCAATCATAGGAAGTCAGGCTGGTCAGAAATGAGCCACTTCAATGTCTATTGAAAACAGATAAAATCTGTTTCTCTGCAGCGAATTGAGCGATTTTTTCGATTGAATAACCAGATTCACAAATATAAAACATCAGTTCAGGCGTCATCGGAGAGGACATACATAATGTCGTCAGCTCAATATCCTGTATGTTCGCTTCCCCTTTTTCTTCTGCTTCCTCCAGCAAATCACGAATGATTTGTTTAAGCGATTGACTGTAATGACAATCATACACTTTACTTGTCTGCTCTAAATTTCCAGAGATTGTAAGCATCCGAATCCAGTCTAAATGATGACCGACGATGAGATGAATTTCTTCGAGCACATAACGCAAACGTTCACGAACCGGCTGGTCACTGATTTTGCTCAAGTAAAGATGCAAAGCAGGGATCAGCTGTTCAAATCTTTCTCCAAGGATAGAAAGGCACAAATCACTTTTATTGGCATAGCGGCGGTAAAGAGTGCCCTGCCCAACACCAGCTGTTTTGGCAATTTTATGCATGCTGACATTTTCCACGCCAAATTCCTGAAACAAAGAAAAAGCGACCTCTTCAATTTCCTTTCCAATATCCTTTTCCATGATGCCTCACCTTCTTTACCTTCATCCATATTGCACTTATCTCTATGTGTTAAATCTCATCTCTTTTGATTCTCATTAGGACAATTGTCCCGATATTATCTTACGGACAACTGTCCGCTTTGTCAATCATTCTTTATTAAATGGCATGAAAAAGATCAAAAACTCAATTTTAACGAATGAGTTTTTGATGATCTTTTGCTGTTTATACCATTTTCTTTAGTAACTTCCTATGAAATAAGAGAAGAATCTAGCAAAAAATCCTCTTTAATATCATATATTAGACCGATTTTCCATTTTGAGAGAATCATGTATGATCAATTAAGAAAACGCTTTCAAAAAAGGAGAGGGGAATGCCTACATGTCTTACCGTGTGAAACGAATGTTGATGCTGCTTGTCACTGGAATAGTCTTGAGTTTGTCCACATTTACTGCGGGTGCCTCGGCACAAACAGGCGGGTCGTTTTACGAGCCTTTTAACAACTATAATACGGGGTTATGGCAAAAAGCCGATGGGTACTCGAATGGAAACATGTTTAACTGTACGTGGCGTGCAAATAATGTCTCCATGACGTCATTAGGTGAAATGCGATTATCGCTCACAAGTCCCTCCTATAATAAGTTTGACTGCGGAGAAAACCGCTCCACTCAAACATATGGCTACGGTCTATATGAAGTCAGCATGAAACCAGCCAAAAATGTAGGGATCGTGTCTTCGTTCTTTACTTATACGGGACCGACTGATGGTACGCCTTGGGATGAAATTGATATCGAATTTCTAGGAAAAGATACGACAAAGGTTCAGTTTAACTACTATACCAATGGTGTAGGAAATCATGAAAAGATCGTCAACCTTGGTTTTGATGCAGCAAACTCTTATCACACGTATGCATTTGACTGGCAGCCTAACTCGATTAAATGGTATGTAGATGGACAATTAAAACATACTGCCACTACTCAAATCCCTCAAACTCCAGGAAAGATTATGATGAACCTCTGGAATGGTGCAGGTGTCGATGAATGGCTCGGCTCCTATAACGGTGTTACACCGCTCCACGCACATTATAACTGGGTGCGTTACACAAAAAGATAACCACATCACAAAACCTGTGAAAAGTCACAGGTTTTTCTTCATTTAAATTAAGCTGGTTTTTAGTTGATGAACCAGCTTTTGTTCATAGCTGTGGATAATATCTTCATAACTTTCTATCTTGTAATCTAACCGCTTAATCGTCTCTTCGATTTCCTTTTGTTTTTCTACAAGTCTTTCTCTCTCATTGACCAAAATACTTTTCCGCGAGGACAGGGTACGATCCTCGCCCTCGATAAATAAAGCCGTATATTCTCTAAGTGCATCAATTGAGAGACCCGCATTTCTCATACATTTGATAAATTCAATCCACTGAATATCTTCTTCTGCATAATCACGAACACCGTTTTCATCACGCCGGATCGGTCGAATTAAACCAATATTCTCGTAGTATCTGAGCGTGGCAGTAGATAAATCGAGCTGCTTGGCGGCTTGTGCTATTTTCATTGTTTTCACCCTTCTCTTCTTCTCTCACCTTATGAAAAATGAAATTCCTTCTTCTCATCATCTCCAATTTGATAGAGAACGCAAGATGCTTTTGGCTCAATTCTTTATTTAAGGATGTTGAAAAGCTTGAAGAGGGTTCTCTATTGACTTAGAGTTCACTTTAAGACGTACAGTATAGAAGTAAAGAATCTTACTTTTGAAAGGATGATCAAGAATGTGTCAGACGCACCATTCAAACGTTTTAAGTGTTTCACATGCAAAAGCGAGCTTTGAACGGACAACCATTGAACGAAGAGCGCTTCGTCCACATGATATTTTAATCGATATTCAATTTAGCGGGATCTGTCATTCAGATATCCACAGTGCCTTTGATGAATGGGGCGGCGGTATTTTCCCAATGGTTCCGGGTCATGAGATCACTGGAGTCGTTGCCGCTGTTGGTGATGATGTGACGAAATTTCAGATCGGAGACCGTGTAGGTGTTGGCTGCTTTGTTGATTCCTGCGGCACCTGTGAATATTGCCAAAATGGAGACGAGCAATATTGCACGAAAGGGGTCGTCCAAACCTATAATAACCTCGATTATGACGGGGAACCGACTTACGGCGGCTATAGTCAGAAGATTGTCGTGACAGAGCGCTTTGTCGTCAGCATTCCAGATCAACTATCCCTTGATGCCGCAAGTCCTCTTCTCTGCGCTGGAATCACAACTTATTCACCGTTAAAGCACTGGAAAGCAGGGCCAGGTAAAAAAGTTGCCATCGTCGGGATGGGCGGACTCGGTCACGTGGCCATTCAATTCGCACGTGCACTTGGCGCTGAAGTCACGGTATTGAGCCGCTCTTTGAATAAAAAAGAAGAGGCGCTGTCATTTGGTGCAAAAGATTATTTTGCTACAAGTGATCCTCATACCTTTCAGACACTAGCCGGTCAGTATGACCTCATTCTCAACACAGTTTCTGCCAATATCAATATAGACGCCTATTTGTCCCTACTTCGTGTGGATGGAACCTTGGTGAACGTCGGTGCACCACCTGAGCCAGATCAATTCCACGTCTTTTCATTGATTACTGGCCGTCGCAGCATTGCCGGTTCACTCGTTGGAGGCATACAAGAAACACAAGAAATGCTCGATTTTGCAGCTGCTCACAATATCGCACCACAAATTGAAGTGATCAACGCAAGTCAAGTTGATGAAGCGTATGAACGTGTGCTGAAAAGTGATGTGCGTTATCGGTTTGTCATTGATATTTCGACATTATGATCGGATTCTATTTTGAAAGACTAGCTCAATGGCTGGTCTTTTTTAATGGTGGATATCCTGTTTTTCTTATAGCGAGGATTCTAGAGGATATGTTCAAAAATCATGGATAATAAAAAAACAATCACACCCAAAATTTCTTCAAAATAATCTCTCTTTTTTAGAACTAAATTTATTGACAAAAAATAAATAAACATGTTATTATTAAAAATTTGATTATTCCGGATCGATTTGTGGTACCCTTATAGTAGGTACTTAATATGGAGGTGGATGATATGTTTCAAATTGGTGATAACATTGTGTATCCAATGCATGGAGCAGGTATAATTGAAGCCATAGAAGAAAAAGAATTTTCTGATGAAAAACAACAGTATTATGTGATTAATATGTCAATCAGTCATATGAAAGTGATGATACCAACACGGAAAATGTCGGGTTCACGTATTAGACCTGTTACAGATATACTGGCATTAAACAGTGTGATACACATTTTCCAGCATGGCAAATCAGATCAAATACTGACATGGAAAGAACGTCATACAATTAATACAAACAAAATAAAAACGGGTAACATCCAAGACGGTGCTGAAGTTGTACGTGACCTGATGCGTATGAAGAAAGAGAAAGCACTAAATGCAAGTGAAAAGAAAATGCTAGATGATGCCCATGAATTTTTGCTAAGTGAATTAGAAGTCATCAAAGGGATTACAGAAAAGCAAATAAAAAGTTTCTGTTAAGAACTCTGCCGCTCTTTTGGGCATCCCTCACCATTTTTGAATACATGTTCTCTAAGAACCTATCCACCCTTCAACTTATGAAAGAAAAAAGAATTTATTTAGGCAAATTCCGCATATTGTAAATCCAATATGCTATACTGTTGATAAACCTTTGAAGCATGAATTTTTTTACGATTACCTTGTAACATCCCCCTACTTGTACGCTGAGTAGGGTTTTTTATTGAAGAAATAAATAAAAACACAAAAAAACAGGCTCTCTACAGAGAACCTGTTTTTAAAAATGAAGATTAAGCAGTTTTTTGAACGTTAGCAGCTTGAGCTCCACGAGAACCTTGCTCTACGTCAAATGTTACTTTTTGACCTTCGTCTAAAGATTTGAATCCGTCACCTTGGATAGCTGAGAAATGTACGAATACATCGTCGCCTTCTTCACGTTCGATAAATCCAAAACCTTTTTCTGCGTTAAACCATTTTACTGTACCTTGTTCCATGTTTGTTGCCTCCTAGTGCGTTTACCACACAATGTATTATACTATCCTTGCCCAAAGTATCCTCAAGACGAAAAGTCTTTCTTCATGCTATCCTTTACGCCGAACAAAAATAATTATTCTTATTGTAACATGAATCGGAAATAATTGCAATTTAGGATTTAAAAGAGCACCAAACGTGATATAGTGACACAAATAAGACAGGGGGTTTAATGATGAAACGAATAAACAAATTTCATATCCCTCACCCTTGTTAATTTAGCTATGTTAAAGAATAATGTTGATTTTGGTTAAAAAGAAGAAACTCCCCTTTGTAGCGAGTCCACTTGTGCATAAAATCAGTTAGTTTGATCACCAAAAGAGAGAATCTTTTCTAAATTCTCTCTAAAATCGACTGAACAAAGTCAGTTTTCCCCTCTGCATATTTGTGTTTTTCATTTTTATTTAAAATTGATAGGTTCAGTTTGAGCTGCTCGTACTCACTTCTTACTAGTTCGTTACTTATTAAATAATCCCTGAAATTTAACTGTTCGAGTAAATACCTATTGCCTGTTTGATACATATGGATTTGGTGTGTACGTGGTTCTCCTTTGTTGAAATAGTGTCTTTCAGGTAAAACATTGGTTCCTTTATATGAATAACCTAGCCCTTCCAAAGCTGTTACGCACTGTTCTCCGTCAAGAAAATCATCTATTTCAATTGCAATATCAATAATTGGCTTCGCACTTAAACCCTTTACTGCTGTACTTCCAATATGGTGGACATTCACTGTGTACTGACCGATAACCTCTACTATTCGTTTCTTTTCCATTTCAAATTCTTTGACCCATTCAACAGACCAAGGAACTAAAAAAACCTCTCCTCTTGGTAATCCAAGCATTTACTCAACCCGCCTTATGATTGTTTAGTTAGACTTTTTTAACATAGGTCAAATCGGTAGAAAACATATAAATCTTACTAATAGTTGAAGCATTTCGATGGATAGCAAAAAACCTTTCAAACGGTATGGGGATGATTGGACTGCATTATATAAAAATATTATTCTCAAACAAAAACGTCCACTTACTTAAGATGAGTGGACAGTCATTTAGAGAAAAACTACTTAACATTTTCCGCCTCAAGTCTGTTTAACCAGTTATGGACTAATGAGTTAAATACATCGGGTTGTTCAATTTGCAGGTTGTGGCCAGCCATATCAAGCACTGCAAAAGTTACCCTTGGATAATCTAGTTTTCTTTTTATATTCATTTTATTTTGATTTTTCTAATTGGTTTTCGCCCCATAAAAGAAGTTGTTCAAATATAGGGATCAGCTCTAGTCCTGCCCCAGTCAATGAATATTCTACTCTTGATGGAACTTCATTATACTGAACTCGTTGAACAATTCCGTTTTCAATCAGATCCTTTAATGATTGATTGAGCATTGTTCCTGTAATTCCATACACTTTACGCTTTAACTCATTATATCGAATATCATTGTAACTACATAGTACAGCTAAGATTTTTAAATTCCATTTTCCCGCTAATATATTTAAGGCATAACTTACTGGAGCTATCGCTTTATTTAGCTCACTTTCAGTCATATTTTATCCACTCCTTAGTCAGTTTTTTCTTACTTAATCAGTTTATATTGAGTACTTGTTAAATCAATTCCATTTATTATAATCAAATATGTAAACCATGTCACCCATGTATTAGAGAGCTAAATTGATTTTAAAACCCTTCAAGTTCATACTTTTTCTAGGAGATGGAGTGAGTAAATGAAAAATGAAAAGATGCGTGCTGCACAATATACTAAATATGGATCACCGAATGTTCTTTTTGAAGATTCTATATCAAAACCTGTTATAGAAACTGGAGAAGTACTCATTCGTGTACATGGGTCGAGTGTAAACTCTATGGATACGCTTTTTCGATCAGGCAAGATGAAACTATTAACGGGTAATCAATTCCCTAAAGGAACAGGGGCAGACTTTTCTGGTGAGGTTGTTGAGGTAGGATCGAACGTAAAAAATTATCAATTAGGTGATAGAGTGTGGGGAGTTCTTCCTATGAAATTAAGGAGCCAAATTGGTAGTGCCGCTGAATATGTAGCTATATCACCTGAGAAAATATCTAAAATTCCTACAAAGGTTGATCTCTTACAAGCTGCGGCATTGCCTGGCGTAGGTGCTACTGCAATTATTGCTTTAAAATATAAAACTAAACTTAGAAAAGGCGAAAAGTTACTTGTACGTGGTGCAAGTGGAGGAGTCGGAAGCATTGCGATTCAAATTGGCAAAATGTTGGGTGCTCATGTAACTGCTCTTGCAAACGAAAAACATCTTACTTTTCTTCAAGAGCTAGGTGCAGACGAAGTATTTGATTATAAAAAAACATCTCCTACTGATCTTAAAAAGTTTGATGTAGTCATGGACACAGTGGGAACTGACCTCAAACATTATAGGCGCTTGCTTGCAAAGAACGGTAGAATGGTTACTATTGGATTTCCTAGTTTTTCGTCCTTAATATATATATTAGCTTCAACTACTTTCGGTTCTCGTAGAGTTCGCACATTCAGTGCAAATCCCAAAAATGAACTTCTAAAAGAATTAGCATCTTATGTAGATTCCAACAAGGTCAGACCAGTTATTGATAGCATTTATTTTTTATCTGATGTTGCCAAAGCTCATCATTCCTTAGAAGCTGGAGGTGGACGAGGAAAACGCATCATAAATTTACTTGATAAAAAATAAGCCATCATTTCAGGATAAAATGGACGCTCGTTTCTTGTAAAAGGCGTTGCTCCATTTGCGGCGTTATTAGGCGGGGCTTTAGATGGATTGAGATCGACTCAATTTGCTGATGCATTCAGGACTTTAGCCGTTAAATTATAGATCGTCTTTTCACCAGTACCAAGACTAGCTATTGGAGGTACATATAAGTTTGTTTCCAAATTAATCAGAGACTATAACTCTTTCAGTAGGATATACTAGATCTAAATCCTATGACGTGGCGTTTGATTATGGTAAAAGATATTATGAAAAAAACCGTTACTACTTTACTAGCAATATTCAATATTTCTGCTGTAAAAGGTGCATGGTTTTGGTAAGCAAGTCTTCTCCCATAGCTGTATTTTCCGCACAAAAAAATAATACCAAAGGTGGTCAAACCCTTGGTATTATTGGGATGCGGCCGAGAGGACTTGAACCTCCACGGGTTATTCACCCACTAGGCCCTCAACCTAGCGCGTCTGCCATTCCGCCACGACCGCGTGTATGATGTGCTCTTATATTCATAAGTGCACTGTTTGAAAAAACAATGCGGGTGAAGGGACTTGAACCCCCACGTCATAAAGACACTAGATCCTAAGTCTAGCGCGTCTGCCAATTCCGCCACACCCGCGTGACAATGGTGAGCCATGAAGGACTCGAACCTTCGACCCTCTGATTAAAAGTCAGATGCTCTACCAACTGAGCTAATGGCTCATCTGCTATGCAGAAAAACATATATATAAAATGGCTGGGCTAGCTGGATTCGAACCAACGCATGACGGAGTCAAAGTCCGTTGCCTTACCGCTTGGCTATAGCCCAACGAATCAAAAAACAAAACATGACCCGTACGGGATTCGAACCCGTGTTACCGCCGTGAAAGGGCGGTGTCTTAACCGCTTGACCAACGGGCCATACAATAATGGCGGAGAAGGAGGGATTTGAACCCTCGCGCCGCTTACGCGACCTACACCCTTAGCAGGGGCGCCTCTTCAGCCACTTGAGTACTTCTCCATTATGGCTCCGCAGGTAGGACTCGAACCTACGACCGATCGGTTAACAGCCGATAGCTCTACCACTGAGCTACTGCGGAATAATAAGACATGTTTCATTATATATATGCCAGAAAAATGTGTCAAGAATTTTTAAGCGTTTCATTCCTGGCCCATTTGCGACGGCTTTTATAATTTAACATATACTAATATAACAGTCAAGCCTTTTTCCATGCCATTTGTTTAACTTGGCAGAAAGCCCCCGACCTCTTCACGTAGACCAAGGGCCTTGATGCAGCCTTCCTCAGGAGACTAAGACAGCTTAAACTTTCGCATCCACTTATAAAAAGTACTTCTTGGCACCCCTGCTAACTTCGCTGCTTCTGACACATGACCTTTTGTTTTATGCAGTGCTTCTATCACTGTTTGCTTTTGAATGCGCTCCCTAAACGTGAGTTCTTTTGGAATCTCGGTACACTCTGCTGGATGCAGCTTCTGCTTTTTCTGATCAATCGTCTCTAATACTGAAGCATATTGCGATTCACCAATCCATCCGCCTTTCGGAAAGAGGACCCTTAGATATTCAAACAGATTAAAAAGCTCTCGTATGTTTCCCGGCCAGTGGTATTCCTGCAATGTCTGAAAAAATGATTCAGGAAATACCGCATTCCAGTGGTACTTCTTTTGGTAATAACGATATAAATCATGAATGTCTTCTTTTCTTTCTCTAAGCGGCGGGATGTTGATTGGATAGACATGAAGACGGTAATACAAGTCTTCTCGTATTTTTCCTTCCTTCAGTAGTTCATTCATATTACGGTGAGTCGCTGTAATGATTCGAATATCCAAAGGGATTTCGTATGTCCCGCCGAGCGGTACGACTTTCCTTTCTTCTATCACCCGAAGAAGTGCTACTTGCATCGCATATGGGATTTCGCCAATTTCGTCTAAAAAGAGTGTTCCTTTATGAGCTTGTTCAAACTTCCCTTTAGCTCCGTGACGTTTTGCTCCTGTAAAAGCCCCTTCAGCATAGCCAAATAATTCGCTTTCTAACAGGCTTTCAGGAATGGCTCCGCAATTAACAGCAATAAACGGCCCTTTATGCCTCTCACTGGCTGAGTGAATAGCTCTAGCGGCCAGTTCCTTCCCTGTACCTGTTTCGCCCCAAATATATACATTGGCATCTGTTTGTGCCGCTCTTTTCATCTCACTGAGCGTCTGTTGAAACACCTTACTTGTTCCAGATTCCCCGGGAAATTGAGCAAAGGAAACGGTGATGCTATTTTTCGCTGCTTCTTCAAGGGAAAGGGACATGCCCAGCATCTTTCCATCTTGCTCTGATTGAATGATCTGCGTTCCCCGGATAACAAATGGATGACCCTTAAGCCGCTCGACATCCATTCCGTACCAGTCAGAAAATCGTTCTCTAATCGACCGGCTTGCAGAAACAATTTGCTTTTTTTCATTACAGACCACATACGGTTCGTCTGCTTCCACCTGCTGGAGACAATGAGTGATGAGCTCCATCTCTCTCCTCTTTTGCTGGACTTGAATTTCTCTCTCTATGGCATAAGCAACCGTTGAAGCCATTCCAAGCATAAAAGGGTGCTTGTTATCCGCCATACAGGAGATATCAATCACCCCTATGATTGTACCGTCTGCATCACGAATAGGAGCGGCTGAACAACTCCAATGGTGAGAAGCGACAGAAAAATGCTCAGTTCCGTTGATCGTCACAGCTTCCCCGATGACGAGTGCCGTTCCAATAGCGTTCGTCCCAACATCTGTTTCGGTCCAGCGCGACCCCTCCATAAAATTAATTTTTCTTGCTTCCACCATCGTTCTTTGGCTTCCTGTCAGACTTAGCACATAACCGTCTGCATCGATAAGTAAGGCCAGCATGTCAGATTCTTTTAATTGCTGACTGATTTTATTTAAGTAAGGAAGAGCAGCATTGAGGAATAATGAGTATTTCTTTTTTTGGGCACTGAATAATTCCTTTTCTAACAACGACTGTCCTTTATCTAAATACGGATTAACATTTGCCTGTTTACACCTGTGCCATGATTCCATCACTCTCTTATTCAGACGAGACTTATCAAGCAAACCTTCACGAACAAAACGTTTCCACGTATTTAAATAACAAGGCGTCGGATTCATTCCATCCTCTCCTCTGGGGGCTTTTTATTCATTATAGATAATTATAAAAGCGCTTTCAATTAACATTGGCTAACCCAAGAAGTCAATCGGATAGAAAAAGAGTCTTTTTCAGCAGTGCACCGCTCGTCCCATTGTTTGCAGTAAGGCTTCGTGTATCGCCTCTGAAAGTGTCGGATGTGCCGCAATAAACTGCTCTAATGTATCAGCGGTCAGCTCTGTATGCATCATCACCGCCGCTTGTCCAATCAGTTCTGTTGCATTCGGTCCAATGATTGATACACCTAAAATTTCTTGATATTGCGGTTCTACAATGACCTTTACTTGACCGGCTGGTTGATTTAAGATTAATGCTTTTCCATTTGCAGAAAATGCACATGTCCCTATCCGAATCTCCTCATATTGTTTTCTAGCACTCTCTTCATTTAAACCAACACTGGCGATTTCTGGAGAGGTGTAGATGCATCTTGGAATCACTTGTTCATTGACTTTTACATGTTCACCTGATGCATGGGATGCCGCAACCGTTCCTTCATGAAAAGCAGTATGAGCAAGCTGGACCCCACCTGTCACATCACCGCACGCATAGATATGCGGGAGATTGGTTTGCATATGTTCATTGACGTAGATTCCGTTTCTGTCAAATTCAATGCCGACCTGATCAAGATTCAACTCTCCAAGCTGCGGAGTTCTGCCAATTGCCACTAAGCAACGATCAGACTGGATTTCACACTGCTCTCCTTGATTTTTCTCTACCACTACTTTTCTTGAAGAAGAATCAAGCTGTTTGACTGCGGCGGACGTCAAAATGTCTACACCCGTTTCTTCAAGTTGCTCGTGAAGACATTGTGCTATATCACGATCTTCTTCAGGTAAGATGTGCACTGCTCGCTCAACCATGACAACTTTTGTCCCCATTCTGCTAAATATGCTTGCAAACTCACAGCCGATCACCCCTCCCCCAATAATACAAAGCGAATCTGGTATCGAAGAAAGTGACATGGCATCCTTGCTGTGAATGATCCATTCCCCATCAAAAGGTGCAAAAGGTAAAGCAGCAGGCGCTGCCCCTGATGCAATAATGATTTGTTTTGCTTGAATGATTTCAGACTTCCCTTCACTTTCTACCAATAGCTCGTGTGCCGATAGAAATGACGCCTTCCCATTCAACACGCTGATTTTGTTTTTATTCATCAAGTAGCGAACGCCATCAGTTAGTTGCTTGACGACAGACTGTTTCCGTTTTTGAACGGCATCCCATTGGATGATAGGCTCATGTTCTGGGAGCTCAATTCCAAAATGTACAGCCGATTTCACATGCTCAAACATATCGGCGCTTTGCAAAAGCGCTTTCGTCGGAATACAGCCTTCATTGAGGCAGGTACCCCCCAGCTGACGTTGATCAATTAACACAACCTTTCTGCCAAAACGGGCGGCTGTTATGGCCGCCACATAACCTGCTGGTCCGCCTCCTATAATGACCAGTGTCATGATACGTTCACCTTCTTCCTATAAAAGAATGGATATTGGTTCTTCTAAATATGCTTTGACCGTTGATAAAAATGCGGATGCCGGCGCTCCGTCCAGCACGCGGTGATCAAACGTAAGACTGAGTGGCAGGATGGTCCCTTTGCACAATTCATCCTCTCGATAAACAGGGGTTTCATACATTGTTCCGACGCCAAGGATACCGGCTTCCGGCGGATTCAAAATCGGAGTGAAATGCTCTACACCATATGCACCTAGGTTGGTGATCGTAAAGGTAGAGCCTTCGATTTCATCGTGAAGAAGTTTGCCTTCACGTGCTTTTTTGCCATACAATTTGATGGTCTTCGCTAGCTCAATGAGCGCTAGTCTCTCCGCATGTCGAATAACTGGCACAGCTAAGCCGTTTTCTAAAGCAGCAGCTATCCCAACATGAACATACTCAAAAGTTTCCACTCTTTCATTTTGATATTGACTGTTCATCGCAGGGTGTTTGAGTAATGAAAGGATCGTTGCTTTGGCTACAAAATCGGTCATGGTCAATTTTGTCTCGTGACGGGCTATGGCTGTTTCATTCAGCTGTTGTTGTAAGTTTGTAAGTTTTGTCACGTCCGCTTTCATCGTAATGGTTAATTGTGCACTTGTTTGCAGGCTTTCCATCATTCTTGAGGCAATTGTTTTCCGCATCGTGTTAACAGGTTGATGCTCTGTCTCATTTTGTTTTTTCTCTGCCCGTTCTGGAAGCGCATGAAGCACATCCGCTTTCGTAATTCTCCCCCCCGGTCCTGTCCCCACCAGCGTATCAATGTCTAGGTTTACGCTATTCGCAATTTTACGAGCAACAGGGGAGATTTTCTTTCTCTCTTTCTTTGGTTTTGACTGGACGTCTCTTTCTTTCTTTTCCTCCACCTGTTCATTTCCTTCACCGATATAGCAAATGACCGTGCCAGGCGGTACACCTTCTCCCTCAGACACTTTTATATCCAATATGGTTCCTTCAGCAGGTGATTCGATCTCCATTTCAATTTTTTCGGAGTTGATGCTTGCAATGCTTTCCCCTTTATTTACGGTCTCACCGACCTCCTTATTCCAGACAGATACCGTTCCTTCTTTCATCGACATACCCAATTTAGGCATCACAACTTCGACAGCCATCTCCCTCTCTCCTTTCTTTAGTTCAAGATCTTGTCATGACTCTTGCCAATCATCTCTAATACGGTGTTCACAATCTTATCAGGTGTCGGCAGATATATATCTTCAAGAGGTGGTGAAAATGGTACTGGTGTATGAGGAGCCGTCACTTTTTTGATTGGAGCGTCAAGTAAATCGAATCCTTTATCTGCAATCAAAGAAGAGATATCTGCGGCAATTCCGCACCTTGGATTTGCTTCATCCACAATGACAAGCCGATTTGTTTTTTCTACCGAAGTCATAATGGCCTCTTCATCGAGCGGCGACAAGCTTCTTGGATCAATCACCTCAGCTTCAATACCACGTGCAGCTAACTCTTCTGCCGCTTCGAGTGCTGTATACACTTGTTTGCCTACTGCAAAGATGGTTACATCAGAACCCTCTCTCTTCACATCTGCTTTACCAAGCGGCAATGTGTAATACCTCTCCGGCACATCTCCTGTGATATTGTAAAGCGTCTTGTCTTCAAAAAAGATGACAGGGTCCTGATCCTCGATGGCTGCCAGCAGCAGCCCTTTGGCATCATAAGGTGAAGAAGGCACAACTACTTTCAATCCAGGGATGCTTGTAAATAGCGCATACAAACTTTGCGAATGCTGGGCAGCTGCTCTAAAACCCGCCCCATGTGTCGTTCTAATCGTGATCGGCACCTCTGCTTTTCCGCCAAACATGTATCGAAATTTTGCGCCTTGATTCAGCACTTGGTCCAGACAAGTACCGATAAAATCATTAAACATGAGCTCCGCAATTGGTCTTAGCCCTGTTGAAGCAGCTGCCATGGCCGCGCCTACATAGCCAGCTTCACTAATCGGTGTGTCTAGGACACGCTCACGTCCAAACTCCTGTACGATTCCTTTTGTTACTCCAAGAACTCCGCCCCATGCTTCATCATCCTGTAAGTGATCTACATGAGCGCCTCCCGCAACATCTTCCCCCATTAAAATGACATCTTCGTCTCTTCTCATTGCCAGTTTAATCGCTTCATTCAAAGCACTAGACATGCTGATTTCTCTTGTCATTTTCCTCTCCCCTTTCTGATTTATTGATACGAAACATACACATCGGTCAGTAATTCGGTATGATCTGGATATTCACTTTCTTCACTGAATCTAACGGCTTCATCTATCGCTTCTGCTACAGCCGCTTCAATACTTGATATCTCCTGATTCGTCAGCAGCTGCTTCTTTAATAATTCATTTTTAAAAAGAGCGATGGCATCTTTCTCTTCTTGGTGTTCTGCTTTTTCTTGATTTGTTTTGTAGCGCTGGGCATCTCCTTCAAAATGTCCATAATTCCGATATGTCATGCATTCAATCAATGTCGGACCTTCTCCATTTTTTGCTCGTTCTATCGCTTGTTCTGCTGCTTGATAAACGGCTGTCACATCTTTTCCATCTACTTGAATACCCGGAATGCCATAACTGGCGGCTCGATCCACGATCGATTTGCAGCTTGAAGCATAGGAAAATGGCGTCGCTTCCCCGTAACCATTGTTTTCTGCGATGAAAATGACAGGCAGTTTCCAGATGGCGGCGAGATTGATTCCTTCGTGAAAAGTCCCTTGATTGTTTGCACCATCCCCAAAAAAGCAAACGCTTACATTGTTTGTCTTTTTATATTTAGCCGTGAGGGCTGCCCCGCACGCAAGTGGAAAGCCGCCTCCAACAATTCCGTTGGCACCGAGCATTCCTTTATCAAAATCTGCAATGTGCATGGATCCACCTTTTCCTTTACAAAGACCTGTGGCTTTTCCATAGATTTCTGCCATCATTCCTTTTAGATCACAGCCCTTAGCGATACAATGGCCGTGGCCGCGGTGTGTACTTGTAATACTGTCTTGTTCATTCAGATGAGCGCAGACTCCTACAGCAACAGCTTCTTCGCCAGCATAAAGATGGACAAAACCTGGTAAGATCCCTTTTGTAAAAAGCGTGTGTACTTGATCTTCAAATTGGCGGATTTCCTGCATTTTTTGATACATCCAAACGGCTTTTTCTTTTGTGAGTGCCATTTCCATATGGTAAAACCTCCTATCTTTTTTTGCTTGCACTTATATACAAGCAAAAAACGTGCCAACATCATGGCACTTGAAAACTTAGGTTTTGAACGATTCACACCGATCAAAAAAGAGACAAAATGAGACTTGCGTCTCTTTTTGTCTCAATATGTCTACTTCATCTCCTACATATCACGATGATCAGTTCCATTGGCCACAAAAAAAGCATCCCATAAAGGAATGCTTTTCATTCTGTATCGATTGTACGCTGCCATTTTAATTTTCCTTTGCAGACGCCGCATACATAGCGAGAGGTATCAAATCGTCTTTTCCTGATAAAATACTGACCGCATCCTGTGCAGACATATTCATGACGTTTCTGTACACGCCGTTTATTTTGTACGGTCTTTAGCGGTGTACAAAAACGCGGGGCTCCTACTTGTTTTAATAACTCTTTAAAATCCCGGTCACGATGCTGATAGCCCTTCCCCTCAAGGTGCAGATGATAATGACACAGTTCATGCTTAATGATACCGATCAATTCGTCTCTTCCATGCTCCTCTAAATATCGGCGATTTAACTCAATATTGTGTGTACCAAGCAAATATCTTCCGCCTGTCGTTTTGAGACGGTCATTAAAAACAGCTTGATGGCGGAATGCCTTACCAAAGAACTGCTCAGAAATATGCTCTGTTAACTGCTGTAACTCCCTCTCCTTCAATCAAGATCGTTCCTTTCTATAAAAACCTCGAACGGGACAATTTCCCCTTTGCATACATTGAAGGTACACCCACTGTTTCGATCAAAGGAGGAATGGGCGATGCCCAACTGGCTGAAAAATCAGATGCAGAAGGCATTTTTTGAAAAAAATCATTACCAAATCAAATTGCTGAATCAATGCTGGTACTTCTACAGAAAAAAACATTCAGTCACATCAAGGCACACCCCATCCTAAGGTGCGCCTCGTTTTTTGTTTACTCTGGTTTCAGCATGGAGAGGGCAACGCGGCCTTTTACCTGGTCAACGGAGTCCACCCATACAGTTACAATGTCACCAACTGATACAACGTCAAGCGGATGCTTCACAAAACGGTTGCTTAGCTTTGAAATATGTACAAGCCCGTCCTGCTTTACACCAATATCAACGAATGCGCCGAAGTCTACGACGTTTCGCACCGTTCCTTGCAGCTCCATTCCTTGCTTCAAGTCCTCCAATTTCAACACATCTGTTTTCAAAAGAGGTTTTGGGACTTCATCGCGCGGATCACGCTCAGGTCTTGTCAGCTGATCGATGATATCCTGAAGTGTAATGATACCAATATCAAGCTGCTCTGCTGCTTCGTCCAGTTTGACCTCTGCAATTTTCTCCTTTAACTGCTCTGTGCCAAGATCGTCTGGCGTCATCTTGATCATGCGTAAGAATTGTTTTGTTTCTTTATAGCTCTCTGGGTGAATGCCTGTACGATCAAGTGGATCTTGTCCGTCTGCGATGCGCAGGAAGCCGATACACTGCTCATAAGTCTTAGCACCAAGTCTTGGAATATCCTTGAGCTCTTTTCTGCTTGTGAATCTCCCAATCTCTTCGCGGCGCTTGATGATATTTCCTGCGACAGCTTTTGAAAGACCTGACACATATTGCAGCAGCGCCTGTGAGGCCGTATTGACGTTCACACCGACTTGGTTGACGACAGTCTCCACCACGAAGGTTAACGAGCTGTTTAATTGCTTTTGGCTCACGTCATGCTGGTATTGGCCCACCCCGACAGACTTCGGATCAATTTTCACAAGCTCTGCTAAAGGATCTTGTAATCTTCGAGCGATGGAAATGGCGCTTCGTTCTTCGACTTGCAGGTCTGGAAACTCTTCTCGCGCCAGTGCAGACGCAGAGTATACACTTGCTCCTGCTTCATTCACGATTAAATAGGACACCGGCTGATCCAGCTCTTGAATCAGGTCTGCGATGAATTGTTCGGTCTCTCTTGAGGCTGTTCCATTTCCAATCGCAATGACTTCAATGTTTGATGATTGAATGATCTCTTTGACTTTTTGTTTGGCTTCCGCTTTTTTCTGCACAGGCGGGTGCGGGTAAATGACGCCAATATGATAGACTTTGCCCGTATCATCCACGACGGCTAACTTACAGCCTGTACGAAATGCAGGGTCGACTCCTAGTACACGCTTCCCTTTCATCGGCGGCTGAAGAAGCAGTTTCCTTAAGTTTTCAGCAAAAATATGAATCGCTTGCTCTTCTGCCTTTTCTGTCAGCTCTTTGCGTATTTCTCGTTCGATTGAAGGCTGAATGAGGCGCTTATAGGCATCATCAATTGCCGCTTCAATAAACGGTCTCGCCGTCGTCTGCTTGCCTTTTATGACTTGCTTATCGAGATAGAAACGAATATTTTCAGCAGGTGGTTCGATGGCTGCCTTTAAGATGCCTTCTTTCTCTCCACGATTGACCGCTAGTACACGGTGGGGCACTATCTTTTTGATGGGCTCTTCATAATCGTAATACATTTCATAGACGTTTTTCTCATCGCTCTCGATGTCTTTTCCTGATGTGACCAGACTGCCCTTTTGGTACGTTTCACTGCGAATCCATTTCCGCATATCAGGATCATCAGCCAGCTGTTCAGCAATGATGTGCTGCGCGCCTTCAAGTGCCTCGTCTACACTTCTTACTTCCTTTTCTTCGTTGATAAAAGAAGCAGCCTTCTTCTCGATCTCATCGCTTGGCAGCACGAGTACATATTCCGCCAGCGGCTCGAGCCCTTTTGCTTTGGCTACATTCGCCTTTGTTTTACGTTTTTGTTTGAATGGCCGGTATAAATCTTCGACCTCTTGCAGTTTATGAGCTTGTTCAATTTTTTGTTTTAATTCATCCGTCAGTTTGTCTTGTTCAGCGATTAAGCGAATGACTTCTTCTTTTCGGTTCATGACATTTTGGATATATGTATAGCGCTCTGAAATGGTTTGAATTTGCACCTCATCCAGTGAGCCTGTCTGCTCTTTCCGGTAACGGGCAATAAACGGGACGGTGTTGCCATCCTCTAAGAGCTTGATGACACTTTCAATTTGTTTTGTTGAAAGCTTTAATTCTGTTGCAATTTGTTTCAATAAAAAGTCAGATGTCTTCATACTTTGCATCCTCTCACTGTGTCTTCTCTTTTAGTGTATCAAAAAAACCGGCAAAACAGAAAAAAGGTCAGCTATTTTACATGAGCTGACCAAGTACATAGGTGAGATCGTCTTTCTTTTCTTGTGTGTATGTTTCAAGCTGTTTGGCAATGTCTGCAACTGAATGACTATGCTTTAAACACATTCTCATGTTTGGCACATTCAGTCCGTCTGAATACATAATGAATGTCGATCCTTTTTCGTAGGAATAGGTGTAAGTTTTATATTTTCTAGGTTTCCCTGATAAGTATCCTGATGTCGGAAGTGGATAAATATAGTCGCCAGAAGGGGCATTCAAGATAAACCGAATATTACCAACCGAACAATAGGTAAATTGCTGCTGGGAAAAATTCACCTTTAAGATCGCAACTGTGGCCCCGCGTTTATTTTTCATAGCCTGATTGCATCTGTCGATGAGGGTCGTCATATCCTCATGTCCATATTCTTCGACAATTTCGCTGACTAAAGAAGATGATTCATTGGCGAACTGACCGCTGCCTAATCCGTCTGCCACAGCACAAATTAGTTCTTCATCATCTGCTTTAATAAAAAAACTGTCCCCGCAGCATGATTTCCCTTCTTTATTCGATTGATAGATAATAGCATTCACATGCTCATGCTGTTCAATCTGCTTCATTACCCTAGCTCCATAGACGCATCTTCTGATAATGCATCTCGTAGCTTTTTAACTGCCTTCCGTTGCAGTCTCGATACATGCATTTGGGATATCCCGAGTAAATCGCCTGTTTCTTTCTGACTCTTATTTTGTAAATAAGTCAGATTGATAATCTCTTTTTCTCGATCTGTCAGAACATGAAGCACACTCTCAAGCATCATTTTTTGGTTCACGCGTTCGTAGCCTTCTTCCTGTGAGCCGACGACGTCTAAAATGGTAACGGTACTTCCTTCAGAATCAGCCTCAACGCCTTGGTCTACAGACAGCGCTTGATAGCTTTTGCCCATCTCCATTGTTTCAAGTACTTCTTCTTCTGTCACATCTAGATATTCTGCAATTTCTTGTACTTTAGGTGACTTTTGTGTCTCCGTTGTCAGATGGTCAACTGCCATCTTGATTCTTGGGCCAAGCTCTTTTATCCGCCTTGGTACATGGACACTCCATGTCTTATCACGTAAAAAGCGTTTGATTTCCCCGATAATGGTTGGAATCGCAAAGGCTTCAAATGATTTACCGACGAGCGGGTCATAACGCTTAATGGCACCGAGTAAACCAATCATTCCAACTTGTCTGAGATCCTCATGAAAACTTTTCCCTTTGGAATATTTTTTCGCCAGCATATCGACCAGATTTGTATAACATTCGACAAGCGTGAGCTGCGCCTGCTCGTCTTGATTGGTTTGATAGCTTTGGATGAGGCGATCCACTTCATCTTTAGTTAGTTTCATAGTTTTGGATGGTTGTGTCATGGTCAACTCGCTCCCTGTTTAAAAACTTTGTCATCGCAACGGTAACTCCGGAGTTTGCTTGCACCTCGACTTCATCCATCAATGTTTGCATCAAATATAAACCAAGACCTCCTTCTGCCAATTGATCCACCGTATGAGCAGATGTGTAAGGCCCTAGTCCTTCCTGCTTTTGCTTAAAGTCAAAGCTACCGCCTTTGTCAGAGACAATGATTTCTAGACGATCCTCATAGACAAGAAAGCGAACAGCTACCTCTCCATCTTCTCCAACAGCACCTTTGTAGGCATGCTGAACCGCATTTGTACAGGCCTCACTGACAGCTATTTTTAAGTCCTCAATCTCTTCGTAGGCATAGCCCATACGGCTTGCTACGCCTGAAAGAGTCAGACGAATGATGCCTACGTATTCTGGTTTCGCCGGGATTTTCATCTCGATTAAATCTACTGATTCGTTCATTGTACCCCACCCTCTGTATTTGCAGAAATGTCAATGATGTCCTTTAGTCCAGTAATTTCAAACAATCTTACAAGCCGATCCGATAAGTTCTCAAGCTTTAATGTTCCGCCTGCTTTTTGAGCTGCTTTAAACAGCCCAACAAATACACCTAATCCTGTACTATCCATATACGTAACATCCTTCAAACAGATTTCAAGATGCTCTCCCGCCTCGGCTTTAGGCATGAGCGTTTCTCTTAGCTCAGGTGCGGAGTACACATCGATTTCTCCGCTGACACTAATTTTCGTCTTATTATCTATTTGATGCTCTTTCATAGACATATTCATTATGCATTCACCTCGAAATTCTTGTTTCCTAGAATTTTATATACCCGCATATTTACTTTCTAAACCTTTCTTTTCAGAACAAGTAATGTAAAGTCATCATGAAGCTGAAAATCTTGCAGCTTCAGTAAGCTGGCATAGATAGCATCGACCATTTCCTGAGCTGAATAAGATAGGTGCTCTGCTATAAGCGTTTTGATATCCTCCCGCTCTAAAAAACCGTTTTCTGACTTGGATTCTGTCACGCCATCTGAGAATAAGATGACCATATCCCCGACGTCCAAATACTTCTCATACTGCCGATAGTCAAAGTCTGGTGCGATCCCAAGGACAAGTCCCTTAGCGTCTAAATCGTAAAATTGATTCTCTTTTTTGCAATAGAAAAAGCCCGGCTCATGACCAGCCGATGCATATTTAAATTCATGCGTTGCTTTATTATAGCTGCCATAGAACATGGTAATAAACATGCTCGGGTCTACGTTTTGCTCGACAACACGATTAAGGGTTTTTAACACCTTTGTGGGACCGCTTCCTGACTCCGGCAAGGAATCCATCGCATACTTAATCATCGACATACAGAGCGCAGCCGGGATGCCTTTCCCAATCACATCTGCGATCGCGATATTAATCGTATCGTGATCGGTGACAAAATGGTAATAATCTCCACTCATCTGTTTTGCCGGCACACTAATAGCCCCGATATCAAATGTGTCTCCTTCTGGAATTTTCGTTTCCAGAAGGGTTTGCTGAACATTAGCAGCAATTTCGATTTCTGATTTAATTTCTTGCTGGATGCCTCTAAGTGTTAAATGTTCCTGGTAAGCTAGTCCGTACCCAATCATGACTTCAATTAAGAAGTCTAGTGAATGAAAGACATCTTTCGGCAAATCAGGGTATAGCTCCTGAATCACTTTTCGGTGAACACTCACTATTTCTTCAGGAGGTATTTGATGCTCAATGGTTTTTCGGCTAAATTTTTGAGCTTGATAAAGCGATGTTTCAGTTAAATCACTGATATAACGACTGAGCAGCTGATGATACCGCTGCTCCATTACCTCCTTAAAATCCATGGTTTCCCTCCTAGCGAAGCCACTTAACAGCTTTTATCTCCGTTCCTTGTTCTTGTGTAGAATCTAATTCAAAATCATCCATCAGTCTTCTGACTCCCGGAAGACCTGCTCCGAGTCCGCCTGATGTAGAAAAACCGTCTTCCATCACTTTACGTATATCCATGATGCCAGGCCCTTCATCGGCTGCAATGATTTTGAGTCCACGCTTTCCGCGCTCCATCACTTCTTCTATACAAATCTGACCTTTACCAGCGTATAAATAGATGTTTCGAGCTAGTTCAGAAATGGCCGTCGTAATTCTTGCTTGGTCAACTGTTCCAAATCCTAATTCTTTAGCAACATTTCGCCCCAGTTGTCTTGCCGCAACTATGTCCCATTCCGTCAAAATTTTCACACAGGATTGGTCTTTCATATCTATTCCCCCAATTCCCGCTTCAATGTCTCAAGCCCTTGTTCAAGATCTAATGCTGTCTGAATTTCTTCCAGTGATATACCAAGTTCAATGAGTGTTACAGCGACTGCCGGCTGTATTCCTGTTAATACAACTTTTGCCCCCATGAGCTTTGACATCGTGATGACATCGCCTAATACTTTTGCGATAAATGAATCAATCATATCAACAGATGTTAGGTCAATGACAACGCCGTTCGCTCCTGTTTCATGAATTTTATTCAGCAAGTCTTCTTGAAAGTGAAGGGCTGTTTGGTCATCAAGCTCCCACTGTATCGAAATTAGAAGACAATTATATAATTTTAAGATTGGAATCTTCGGGTGATTTCTCACTGGGTTTCCCCTCCAATGAAACAATTTTTCGATTTGTCATTTCTAAAGCAGTTTGAATTCCTTTTTGAAGGGTATTCTTTGTTGTAACTTGAGATAAATCAATTCCAAGGGTGACGATGGTTTGGGCGATTTCTGGGCGAATACCGACCAATAAGCATTTTGCACCTACTAATCTCACAGCCTCTGACGCTTGAATGATATGGTGTGCCACCATTGTATCGACGACAGGTACACCGGTGATGTCGATTAAGACCACCTGTGACCGATGCTTCACAACGCCATTTAACAAATTCTCCATGATCTTCTTCGCACGGTCTGTATCAATTGTGCCGACAAGAGGCATGACAGTGATGTGCTCAAACACCGGAATCAGCGGAGCAGAAAGTTCCTGTAACGCAATTTTTTGAAGGTTGACGGTTTTCTCCCATGAGATGGAGTAGTGATTCAATATTTCGTTATGAACTGGTGAGATGAACCGATCAATTTCCCATATGAGCTCATTACTTCCTTGTTCAGTATTTTTGTCACTGTTCATTTTGTGATATAAGTGTGAACGGATTTCCGTTAGCCCTTTTGCCAGTAACTTAAGTGATATACCCATTTGTACAATTTTTAAAGCAAAAGATTGCACTTTTTCTTCAAAATCCTCAGCATTCGCCTCTGAAAGGGATGCCAGAATAAGCTGGACATATTCGGAACAAATCGTTTCATACATTTTATCGTTTAGCATCATGTCCGTTTCTTCTTCTCCGAGTCGTTTGAAGATGTCAGTCCATTCTTTTTCTAATTCCTTTTGGTGCGCTCTCGCAAAAGCTAACACGATATGATTCGACATAATTTACCCCCTACATACATAAAAAACAATAACTTTCATTCTCTCTCCATTATAGCCTTAATAAAAAATGAACACAAAAAAAAGTTGCTCACAGGAGAGCAACCAAATATCACCATATTAAAAATCAATAAGAGCCAAACTAACTTGTAAGGCTTCATCAACCTTCTCCATCATCTCATCATCAAGATGTGTGATTTTATCTGTCAATCTTTGTTTATCGATTGTACGAATCTGTTCCAAAAGAATGACAGAATCTCGTTCAAAGCCGTAGCGCTTTGCATTGATTTCGACGTGAGTCGGTAATTTCGCTTTTTGTATTTGGGCTGTTATGGCTGCAACGATAGCAGTCGGGCTGAAGCGATTTCCAATGTCATTTTGAATCACCAATACCGGGCGAACCCCGCCCTGCTCGGAGCCAACAACAGGAGATAAATCAGCAAAGTAAACATCACCGCGTTTAACAATCAAATGTTTAACCCCCGCTGACTAATCGCTCAACTGTATTCTCAGCCTCAAACTCTGCGTATTGTGCCTCTGAAGAGATATTCAGATTAATTTTCGCCATCTCCATGTAGCCGCGTCTCATCGATTCACGATTTTGTCGAATATTACGTTCACGAATATACGTTTTTGTCGCTCGGTAGATCAATTCATTTCTTGTTACCTTATCCTGCTCTGCTACTCGTTCGATCTCAGACATTAAAGTCTCCGGCAGTCGAATCTTCATTTCGTTTGTTGCGCTGGATTCAGACAAAAAACATACACCTCCACAAAACTTACGGATACCGTATCGATCCATTCCAAGACTAATCATACCATTATTCAATGCACAAGCAAAGCTGTTTTTTCATGATTTCTTATTAGAACATGAAGCGGCTCGCCACCCGTAAATCAAGATGATAATGGAGTTCCTCTTTCCCATTATACGCTTTTTTCCGAAAATCATACGGTATTTCCAAAATCTCTAAAAAAGGGGAGAATGTTTACCCTACTTTTGTCGAATAAAAAAGAACGAAGTCAGTTTGACCATCGTTCTTTTGAACACTGTTTATAAAAAGCTTGGCCCGCTTTGAAGCAGCGGATTCCGTACATGCACTCTTTTGCCGTCCTCCATATATACTCTTGGGATGCGGTGGCCAATCGAGCAAGTGACTTCATAGTTAATGGTTTCAAGCCTTTTTGCGATTTCATCGACTGATACCATGTCTTCCCCTTGCTTACCAATTAAAACGACCGGCTCCCCTACTGGAAGATTGTCTTTCAGTTCAATCATGAATTGATCCATGCAAACCCTTCCTGCGATCTTCCGGCGCTTTCCGCCAACGAGCACTTCCGTTCCTGCCAGCTTCCTGATCCACCCATCTGCATAGCCGACTGGAACCGTGCCGATCCACGTATCTTGATTGGCTGTATACGTCGCCCCGTAGCTGACACTCTCACCCTTTTGAATGTGCTTCACATGGGCAAGCTTTGTATGAAGAGACATGGCTTCTTCCAGCTTGAAAGGCAATTCATCCTTGATTTCTTCTGACGGTGACAGCCCGTACATACTGATGCCGAAGCGAACCATATTAAACAAAACGTCTTTAAACCTTAGACCTGCTGCACTGTTGGCGCAATGAACGAGCAGCTTGTCCGTATGAAGCGGCTCGAGCAATGTTTGAAAGGTATCGACCTGCCGATCAAAGTAGGCCTCATCCTTTTCATCTGCTGTCGCAAAGTGAGTAAATACGCCTTCCAGCTGTAAATAAGAGTGTTCACTGACAAGCTTTTTCACTTCGTTCACTTGCTCTATCGTTTTCACACCTAATCGGTTCATTCCGCTGTCTATTTTCAAATGAAAACGTATAGGTTGTCCCATCTGCCCTTTCATCATTGTGGTGACTTCTCTCAGCCAATCGATGGAGTAAGCGGTCATGATGACATTGTATCGAACGGCGGCTTTGACATATTCCGGCGGTACGGCGCCGAGTACAAGAATCGGTGCTTTGATGCCTTTATTTCTTAAAGAGACGGCCTCATCTAAAAAGGCTACGGCTAATAAGTCTGCTCCTGCTTTGAGGGCAGCTCTTGCCACTTCTATATCTCCATGTCCATATGCATTGGCTTTCACCACAGCCATCAGTTGAACACTTTGACCAATATGATCTTTCATATGTGAAACATTATGCTTAATTGCTGTTAAATTAATTTCTGCCCATGTGTCTCTATAAAAGGCATTTGTGTCCATCCGTCACACTTCCCTATTGAATGATTCAATACCTTTATTATGATACTAAAAATCAAGAATAATGTGAAACAAATCAAAGAAAATCAGCCCTTGCATAGGGCTGATGTTTCATTTCCAAGGCTCTCGCCTGAGATATTTATTTAGCTGACTGGCCTTCTACACTCTTTGCAACCATCAAGAGCTCTTCCTTCGATAGATCACTTGAAGAAATCAAGTAGTCCACTCCGTCAGATGTCCATGAAAGGGATTGATCTGTGAGAACCCCAACTGTCATGCCAAGGTCGACTGGCTCGCCGTTCATCGTCACAGGCGTAGATGCTTCAGCTACTCTCGCTTTTTCCTGAATGAGTGTGAAGGATTTCTTACCGCCATACGTCATCACATAACGTTTCCCAGCATCTGTCATCATTTCTTTCTCTTCCATCTTCTTCACGCCCTCTGGCATATCAACTGGCGTTTTCACCGCAAAGCTGTCAGATGAGTCTGCACTTGTGGCTACATCCATTTGAGAGAGTGTCATGTTTTTCTTCTCATCAAATGCATCTTTGTCAAAGGATTTATTGAATTCAAAGTGAGAGAATTCCACTTTCACCATTGGCTTTTTGTCGCTATCCAGTACTTTCACACTGGCAGGCGCCATTGTTTTTTTATGAAAGGTAATCTCTTGGGTAGGCAGCATTTGGTTGTGCTGATAATTGGTTTTGGTTTCGAACACATACTTTGAATCTTTCGCTTTGAACTGAGCTGCACTGTCATTTTTAATGTCCTTCACGAGTGATTCAAATAAGTAGACCTGACTGCTATTATTTGGCCAATCACTGTGGAAACGGAAGCTCTTGTTCAATGAAGGTGTCAGCACAAACACACCATTGCCATTTCTTAAAATGACTTGACTCTGATCCTTTTTCGGATTTTCTAAATAGACACGGTAAAGTTCCGGCTTCTTGTACCAAATTTCTACTCGATACTCCTGCGGGTCATTTCCTGTCTCAATGGTCATTTTTGCTTTGGCTTTGTATGATGTCATTTCCTCTGCCTTTTTGTTTAAATCTCCAACGATATCCTGCTGAGATTTTTGACCGCATGCGGAGAGAATCAGTACAAAAAGGATTCCCGTTACAAGCAAAACAAAGCTTTTTCTCACCCTTTTCAACCCCTTCGTTAATTGTGTTAAAAGGAAGAAACCGCTTGTTTGACTTTAACAGTACGCCTCAAGAGTTAACTGCGTACCGCGAACCATCAAAGCCTGTTAGCAACTCGCCCTTCCTTATCGCACTACCCAATATATGAAGGGGGGACAAACAATATGCAGACTAGCTTGACAACCTTTCAATTAAAACTTGTGCAGCAGCATATTCTTTCGTGTGAGTGATGGACACATGAACCTGGTCGCCCATCGTTTTCTTGCTTTTGATGAAAGGTTTTCCATGTTCGTCTTTCTGGATTTCCAAGTCATGAAAGCTTAAATGCCGGCCGATTCCCGTTCCGTAAGCTTTAGCGAAAGCTTCCTTTGCTACAAACCTTCCCGCCAAAAATTCCAGCTGCCTCTTTTCACTGAGTTCGTTAAAGATGTCTTGTTCACTTAACGTTAAAATTCGTTCTGGTAAACGAGGCTGTCTGGTAAGCACTCGCGCGAGCCGGTTGATTTCTACAATATCAATGCCTATTCCTTTAATCATGAGGTACCTCCTATGATACTCGTACTAATTTGGATGTTCTCTTCATAAACGTGTTACTATAAACTTACCATTATCTAGTCAAAAGGGGTTTGTTATGTTTATTCGAACGGAGAGCTTTCAACAATTTATTAGATCGTATCCAATCGTAACAACGATCCTTGCTTTGCAAATTGGTCTGTGGCTTATATTTGCGATTCCTATCCCTCTTATACAGCTTGGTCACGACCATCTCGTCGGTTTCAATTATGGGGTAGCTGCCGGAGAATGGTGGCGGCTCGTCACACCTATTTTCCTTCACGGAAGTCTGACCCATATTTTGTTCAATTCTATGTCCTTGTTCTTATTCGCTCCAGCGCTTGAGTATTTGCTTGGGAAGGTTCGATTTCTGATCATCTATCTTGGTGCAGGGTTCATTGGCAATCTCGGAACCTATTGGGTAGAGCCTTTAGAGTATGTACATGTCGGCGCTTCTGGTGCCATCTTCGGTTTGTTTGGCGTTTATTTATACCTTGTTCTATTTAAACCGCACATGATGGACCGCGGCAATTCTCAGGTGATCATAACGATTCTTGCAGTCTCTGTCATCATGACTTTCGTTAACTCAAACATCAATATTATGGCTCACTTATTTGGATTGATCGGCGGCATGCTCCTAGCACCTCTTACGCTATTTTTCCATTCAAAAAAAAGACGCTACTAACCTCATAAAAAATGTCGATCACTCCTATGAACGGGAAGCTGATCGACATTTTTTGTTTAAGAAGATTTATTTTTTTCATACGAATACCAATCCATTACACGTGCAGCATCTTCTTCCTCAAGGTGATGCACACCAAAGGAATCAAGCAGTGCAGAGGATTTCACAAAGGTGTGAATACTCGCCAATCGGCCTTTCTTTTGGAAGCAAGATTGCGTCATCGTATAGTTTTGCATTCGTTTTCTCAAGACAATGCCAGTGGTTTTGCCAATGCCTCTTGATGTCAGTTGAATCAATGGATCTTTGATCGTATAGCCTGATTGTTTATAAGCTAAATAGCCAAAAACCAAAGCAATAGGAAGCGGAATAAGTGCCAAATACCCCCATGGCGGAAAACGTACAGATAGGATCACGCCGACAAGTAATGGCACAAAACCGAAAGAGATCAGGTAGCGTTTGAGTGAACGCTTTGGCACCTTTTTCAGTTCATCTTCTGGCGCCAAGTGATAATGATCTGTGAATTGAGACAGCAGTTCGTTGATTTTTTTCTTCCGAATCAGCGGAAATAAGACGGAAGAGGTTTCTTTTTCTGTAATAGAACCTCCTGCGCTCACAAGCATCACCGTCGCAAAGCCAAAAGGCTCACGGAGAATATTTTCTTTGATTTTCACTGCTTGAATTCTCGCAAGTGGAATGGTCATTTGATGCCTCTCGATGAGCCCTCTTGTGATGATGATGTCTTTCCCTTTTCGTTTTGCGGTAAAATTCGCATATTGAAGAGCTGTTACCCCAACACTAAGAATCCACGCAATCAATACGGCAAGAAATATGAGAATCGCATAAATCTCAACACTCGCATGACTTAAAAAAGAGAACCGCTTAAAGAATCCGTCCAAAGGAAGAATTTCATCTATTTGTGTGTAAATGGCAAGACACCCGGAAATAATGACTCCGATTCCGCTTGAAGTGGTCGCAGCCAAAAGCAGCTCTGGTACACCCATCCGATAGGAAACATTCATTTCTTCTTCTACAGGTTGTTGCGCTGTCAGAGGATCATGCGGAACATCCCTATTTTCATCCAACACCTCTTCTTGCTGCAAGCTTTTCTTCCGGTTGAAAATTGATTGCTTTAATTGTTCCGCTTCTGCTTTTGTAATCGCCGTCAGGCTCACTTCCGGACCGTCCGTTCCGCCTGCTGTTTCGATTTGGACCCGCACCAAGCCGAAAATCCGCTGGAAGATACCTTCACTTGTATTCACCGTTTGAATTCGTTCTAACGAAATATATTTTTTCTTTTTTGTGATGACGCCGGATTCCACGCGAAATTCATCATCTTCCATCCGGTAGGTAAATCGCCTCCATGCTAAAACGGTTGAAACAGCTTTCCATAAAAGAAGCACACCAAGAATGATAAATGCATAAAAACGAATGCTCGAATTCGAGTTCACAAAAATAAGCACGAAAAAAGGGATAATGAAGTTTTTGATCATGGATACGGCATCTGATATAAAATCAATGAACATCGAGATTGGATGTACACGTTTTGGTTCAGACATCATCTTCCGTCACCCTTGCTAAACGAGATATGTAATCACGAAGCTCATCTGCTTCTTCTAATTCTAGCGCCGGTATATCATGAACTGTAGCAGCAGTCGATATTTGAACAGATGCCAAACGGTAGCGCCTTAAAAGCGGTCCTTGCGATGTATCGACATGCTGGACTCGCACCATCGGCACAATCACACGTGTGACACGAATGAGTCCATGCTGAATTTCAATTTCATTTTCGAATACTTCGTAGCGCCAGATGCGATGACGGATTTTCGGTATAAGCCAAATGCCAAAAATGACCTGTAAGACCCATAAACCGGCGAGGATGGCGCCAATCCAATATGGCCATTGAAGATAATAACTAGCAACAAATACCCCAATGATGATGAGTAAGAAAATCAATGAGATAATTCCATTTTGAAGACGCCATACCTTTAAACCATTTAAACTAATTTGACGTTGCGGCTGTTTTCTCACATTCTTCCCCCATTCTCTTACTTTTCTATCAATATATTACGAAACAAAGCCTAAAAAGTTTCAACAAACCTGTTAAAAAAAGCGAATCCTGCAAAGGATTCGCTCTTGAATTAGTTGTTATAAGATTTCTTTTGACGACGATCGTTAGAAGAACGATTGCGGTCATTTGAAGAACGCTTTTTATCACCGTAAGATGAACGGCTTTTCCCGCGATAGCCGCCTCCTCCGCCGCCGTCTCTACGTTTAGAAGAGCTGCGGTTGTTACGATTGCGTTTTGAAATCATTGGTGCTTCATCTGTCAAACGAACAGGCGTTGCATCTGGCTCTTTTGTCATCATTTTGATGGCAGCCGCAACCACTGTGACAGAATCATTATCTTCTAGCAATTCAGCAGCAGCTGTCATGTAGAAGTTTAAGTTGTTTTCACTGATGATTGTGCGCAGACGATCAATGGTTACTTGCTGTTGACCTTCAATTGCTTCATCTAGAGTTGGTTCTTTCATACGTTCCATTTTACGTTTAGTCGTTTGCTCAATCGCACGAAGCATATCTTTTTCACGCGGTGTGATAAATGTCACCGCCATACCTGTACGTCCAGCACGTCCTGTACGTCCAATACGGTGTACGTAGCTCTCTGGATCTTGTGGCACGTCAAAGTTATACACGTGTGTTACACCTGAGATATCAAGTCCACGTGCTGCAACGTCTGTTGCTACAAGCACATCGATTGAACCTTCTTTGAATTTACGAAGCGCAACCATACGTTTTGCTTGTGTCAGGTCACCATGAATTCCTTCAGCTGTATAACCTCTAAGGTTAAGCGCTTCTGTCAATTCGTCAACACGGCGTTTCGTACGGCCGAAGACAATTGAAAGCTCAGGTGATTGAATGTCAAGAAGACGAGTCAATGTGTCAAACTTCTTACGCTCGTGGATATCCAAGTAGAACTGTTGGATGTTAGAGACAGTCATTTCTTTTGCTTTTACTTTTACATGTTCTGGGTTTGTCATGAAACGCTCTGCAATGCGCTTAATTGGTGCAGGCATTGTCGCAGAAAATAAAAGTGTTTGGTGTTCACTTGGTACATTTGAAAGGATCGATTCAATGTCTTCGATGAAACCCATGTTTAGCATTTCGTCTGCTTCATCAAGCACAACTGTTTCAACATTTTGAAGACGCATTGTACGACGGTTAATGTGATCGAGTAAACGTCCTGGAGTCCCTACGATGATATGAGGATTTTTCTTGAGCGAACGGATTTGGCGGCCGATATCTTGTCCACCGTAAATCGGAAGTACGCGCGCACGCTTGTCTTGGCCAATTTTGTATAGCTCTTCAGATACTTGAATCGCTAATTCTCTTGTTGGCGCAATGATAATCGCTTGGATATTTGGAGACGCTGGGTCGATTTTTTCTACAAGAGGAATACCAAATGCTGCAGTTTTTCCTGTTCCTGTTTGTGCTTGTCCAATGACATCTTTATTCTGAAGACCGAGAGGAATTGTTTCCGCTTGAATCGGTGTTGCTTCTTCAAATCCCATGCGGTTAATAGCTTTCATGAGACTTTCGCTTAATTGAAAATCTTGAAACGTTATAGTCAAATTATTCAAACTCCTTCTAATTGCTGTTTCAGTAATCTCGTGAATGATCATTAAAAACTGCCCTTTTCCGAAAGGACAGGTCCATTATATACAAAGCCCGAATTACCCTACCTTATATCTTACCATTACACTATTTGTTTTTCAACAAGACAGAAATGGATATATCTACTGTTCCACAATGACAGATTCACCATCACTTTGATCTCCATCCATCCATTTCCACTTTTCGAACAGTTGAATTTTTCCGTTATCCAACTGCTTAGGTGTAGAATTGCAAGACCCGCTTCTCATGCTGCCGTCTTTGCTGACATGGTGGTACCTAAAATGAAGTGTTCCATCCTCATTCACAGTTCCTACAAGTACACCAGATACAATACTGCCGCCTTGATATGTGCCCGTTAATATATTCCCGTCCTGACGATATTGAAATATGGTTCCTGCCGATACTTCTCCGTTACTCGAATTAGACTGCGGGATAAAGGTTTTTCCGTCATAATGAAACAACCGAATCAACCACCTTTTCTTTCCTATTGTACCATAGGCTTGTCACTCATTCGACAAAAATGATGCAATTTTTAACAAGTGGGATTCAATTTATATTAGTTTAGCCACATTTTCGCTTTTCTATAGATTAAATTGTTTTTTTTAGAAATTGCTCTACTTTTTCAAACAATTGCTGTGCACATGGCTCGTGACAAACATGGTGTTTACAATCAGGTAAATAAAACATTTCTTTCTGACGAGACGGGATTTTATGATCAATAAATTCTGCACTTGAAGCGGGCACAATCCCATCACTTTCACCTTGAACAATTAACACAGGGAGGTGAAGCTTCTCAAGGGAGCTCTTCGTTTGCTTCACCAGCTTCATAAATTCTACAGCAGCTGACAGCGGCGTGCTCGTTAGCTTATGGCGGTATCTATCATACAAAGGATTCGTATCAATCAGCCCAGACAATGATTCCTTCAGCATCTGCCTTGTGTCTTGAATCATTTGTTTTGGATTCACATATTTAGCCGCAGCACTTAAAAGAACGAGACGAGCAACCGGATACTTCGCTGCAAGATAAGAAGCGATCATTCCTCCCATGGAAAAGCCGATCAAAAAAATGGTGTCGCATGTTCGGTAAAGAGATAGCAGTTCTAATTCAGCTGTTGCAATCCATTCTTGATAGAAAATGCCTTTGAGCTGAAGCTCATCCCCATGCCCCGGAAGCGTGACTGACTGAACGTTCCAATCTGTCTTCTGCTTTAAATATTGCGCCAGCGGTTCCACTTCATAGGGGGCGCCAGTGAATCCATGTATACATAGACAGCCAATCATTCTGTCACCTTCTTTGCGCTCACTCTTTATAGTGCAGTAATGACTTCTTCTAATCTCATGCCGCGTGAGGCTTTGACTAGAACAACATCGTCAGGACCTGCTACGTCAGCAAGTTTTTTCTTCAGTTCCTCTTTGTCCATAAATGAGGACACGCGCGCGTCACCGAATGATTTCTTTGCTCCTTCAGCGATGAATGCACCTAGGCGGCCATACGTCATCACATGATCAATAAATTCAGGCTTGATGTAGCGGCCTAGTTCATAATGATACGTTTCTTCTTCGCTGCCCATCTCGAGCATGTCTCCAAGGACAAGAATGCGATTAGCGAAGCCGTCCATATCTCCTACAAGATCAATTGCAGCTTTCATGGAAGTAGGACTTGCATTATACGCATCATTGATAACAGTGATTCCTTTCTCTGTTTTAAACAGCTCAAGACGCATCCCTGTCAACTTTGTTTGCATGAGTCCTTGGGCGATTTGTCTTTCATTCAGTTCAAAGTGCTGGCCTATGGCAATTGCCGCAAGGGCATTCTTCACATTATGTTTCCCTAATACAGGAATGAGAAACCCCTGAGCATACCCTTCGACTTGAAATTCAGTTCCTTCTGCAAGCTGGTTGATATGCGTTACCTTGATATCACAGTCCTCTGCTTCTCCAAAGGTTTTCACACGCTGCGAAAGTGCAGTCGCTCTCTCGCGCAGCAAGGGTTCATCTCCTAAGTAATAAAAGATGCCATCCTCTTTTAATCCTTTTGTGATTTCACATTTTGCATCAGCAATGGCTTCTCTTGATCCCAAATCTTGCATATGAGATTCTCCAATATTGGTGATGACTGCTGCATCAGGCTCAGCGAGTTTTGACAAAAACTCGATCTCACCTTTTGCACTCATCCCCATCTCCAACACAGCAATATCTGTTCCTTCCGGCATTGCAAGAATGGTGAGAGGTAGACCGATATGATTATTAAAGTTACCATCTGTTTTATGAACTTGGTAAGCCGTTTGTAAGACGGAATGAATCATGTCTTTCGTTGTGGTTTTCCCATTACTTCCTGTAATACCGACAACACGAGGTTTTTCTTCTTTCAAGTATGATTTTGCCAGCTGTTGAAGTGCTGCCAGTGTATCCTCTACAAGAATGACAGGTACACCGAACGGTGGATTGGCTTCTTTTTGATTCCAAAGAACAGCTGCGGCTCCAAGCTCCACTGCTTTAGAAGCAAATGTGTGACCGTTAAAATGTTCTCCAATTAGGGGGATAAACAATGCACCTTTTGATACTTTTCGTGTATCTGTTGTCACTCCGTGAATTTGCTCTTCGCCAAAAGCTTGATTAGATAGTGTCCCACCAGCCATTTGGGCGATTTGTTTCACTGTACGTTTGATCATGATTTTTTCGCCTCTCTTTCTCATTTCACGTTTGAAGGAAAAGAGACACTACCTAAGGATAGTGTCTGCTTGTTGCTCACATTAAAAAGTCGTTTTAATGGTTTGTTTTTCTTGATGGCGTTCAATTGCAAGTGACACTAGCTTTTCAATCAGCTCTGGATACTCTACACCAGTGTGTTTCCAAAGCAGCGGGAACATACTAAATGGTGTGAATCCAGGCATTGTATTCACTTCATTGATCAACACTTCGCCTTTTTCTGTGAGGAAGAAGTCTGCACGTACAAGACCAGATCCATCGAGGGCTTTAAATGCCTTAATCGCCATATCATGAATCGTCTTGTATTCATCCTCTGACACACTTGCAGGAATGATCAAATCTGTATCGCCATCTTCATATTTCGCTTTGTAGTCATAAAAATCTGTTTTAGGTGCAATTTCACCAACGACAGAGCATTTCGGCTCGTCATTTCCTAATACACCAATTTCGATTTCTCTTCCAACGACGCCTTCTTCGACGACCACACGACGATCATATTGGAAAGCCAAGTCGAATGCGGTTTGCAGCTCTTCTTTGCTGCGGCATTTGCTAATTCCAACACTTGACCCCATGTTGGCAGGTTTCACAAAGCATGGATAGCCAAGTATTTGTTCCACCTGTTCTAAGCTGTCTGGTGTGGCCTTTTCATAGTCTTTTTTATTGAAGGAAAGGTGCTTTGCTTGTGCAAGTCCTGCTTGAGCAAAAACATCTTTCATCATGACTTTATCCATACCCGCGGCAGAAGCAAGAACGCCGTTGCCGACATACGGGATATTTAGCAGTTCAAGTAATCCTTGCATCGTTCCATCTTCACCATTTGGCCCATGCAGCAATGGGAAGACAACATCAATCTTCTCATCAGCAGATGCAGGCTGCGGGAACATGCTCTCATTTAAAGAAGTTGGTAAAAACGTCTTTGCGTTCTGTTCAAATTGAAGCATTTTGACGTTTGAAACTGGTTCAGTGAGTTTTTCTCCTCTTAGCCATTCGCCCTCTTCTGTAATATAAATTGGATGTATATCGAACTTCTCAGTGTTAAGTGCTTTTGTAACTGCAAGGGCTGTTTGCAGTGATACATTATGTTCGGCTGACTTTCCGCCGTAAATCAATCCTAAACTTATTTTCAATGGATACTCCCCCCACTAAAATTCATCTTTACTATCTTATCACTTTCAAGCAAAAATGCTCTAATTAATTTTTGTTGTTACGGAATTGAAATGATTTGTAAAGGTTGTAAGCGCCTCCCGAGCATTTGTATGTCATTCGCCATTATTTTATATTAAAATGACATTGAAAAGGAGTTGTGACAAATTGAAAAAAATCACAAGTACTGAACAATTCAATGAAATCATTCAATCTGACAAAGAAGTCATCGTTAAATTCTTTGCAACATGGTGTCCTGACTGTACAAGAATGGACATGTTCATTCCAGACATCTTAGAGGCTTATGCTCACCATGAATGGTTTGAAATAAACAAAGATGATTTCCCTGAATTAGCAGAAACGTATCAGGTCATGGGTATTCCAAGCCTGTTGATTTTCAAAAATGGCGAAAAAACAGGTCATTTACACAGCGCAAACGCAAAATCACCTGAAGAAGTGACAGAGTTTCTTCAAGGGCACGTTTCTTAATTGGTTAAACGAAGGACATCAGCAAACGCTTGCTGGTGTCTTTTTTCTTCCCCATCTCTTACATCAAATCTCTCCATAAGACGAGTTGCACATCCAAAACGTTTCAATGAGCAAAAGAATGTTTTATATAGATGTTTCACTTACGACAAGAAATGACAGGAATTATTTCCTGGGAAAGAATGAGCGTCGACTAGGCTTCGAATTTGTCGGTTACGTGAATTTTCTGAATAGATTCTTTACTTCTGACATTTTGCTTTGTATAATAGAGTTGCTAATTGATAATGATTATCAATTTCATCTATATGAAATCCTATAGACGTCTATACTTATATAAAGGAGCGATGAGTCACATGTCTAAGAAGAAAATCAAAACATATCAGCAATTGATTGAAGAGAACAAGAAGGCCATCATGCGCGACCCTAAAATGATGGAAAGTATATACGAAACAATCGACAAAAAGCATCAGGAGCAGCTTGCAGCTGCTGGACGTGAATCATAAACATAAGACGAGCAGTCACAGCTGGCTGCTCGTCTCTTTTGTCTTTTTCAACAAAAAGAAAAAAGCCGATAAAATCTATGATGTGATTTTATCGGCTTTTGTTTTAATGTGATTTCGCTACACGGTCCTGCTTCATTCCTAAATAAATGAGCATATATGTGAGATAACCCATTGTCATTGTTAAACCACCGAAGAAGAACTGAGAAAAGACAGGCTCCTCAAAGGTTGTGACGGCAGCAAGAATGATCCAGCTCGCATATAAATAAACCATGAACCATTTCATGTTTCTTTTAAGTGTATACAGAAAGAAAAGACCCGCTAACGAAAAGATCCCCAGCGCTAGTCTGAAATAAATAAGATGATCAAACTGGAAGGCAAAAGACACAAACGAAAACGACAGCAACAACAAAATGGGTAAAGCCGTAATGAAATTTTTCACGATAGTGCCACCTCCAAGACTCCCTCTTATTATAAGACAAAATCAGCCGATTATCGTGAAATGCAGACTCGTTTTCACAAAGATGTCACGAATTTTTTTCTTGTTATTTGACACAATTTTTACACATTTACATCACGCTTCCAAAAAAGAACCCAAGCCGTGCCAACAAAGAAAACAAAATGCGCCCCTACCATAAATAGAGAAAACAAAGGACTCATGCCATGAAAGGGCGGCGGTCCTTGAAAGCTGTACTGAGTAAAGTCCGTATTAGCAAAAAGCAGGATTTTTCCCCACTGATTTTCTAAAAGAGACATAATAGGCACAAGTGATTTCGCCGTATATAAAACAAAAAACGAGGTCACAAGCGCAACGAGGCTGTTCCTAAACAAGCTGGAACACATAAAAGCGAAGCTTGCCATCATCATCACTTCCACCCACTGAGATCCGATAACAGCAAACGTATGCTGAAATAATCGTCCCGTACTTTCATCAAATTCAGTACCAAAGAAAATAAAGCCAAATAAAAAAGCTAATACATAATAAAAAACAAACAAATATATGACCGTCAGCACAAGTGTGATGTATTTTGACAGAAAAATTTGCAGCCTTGTTTTGGGCCGGATCAATAAAAACTTGATTGTTCTTTTTTGAAATTCTGTTGAGATCAAGGTCGCGCCAATGACAACTGCGAGCACCTGTAAAATAAATACGACATTCGTGGAATAAGCAAAATAGTTGGCGACAGTGTCTTGTCCACCAAAGCTGGAAATGACTCGTTTCAACGCTAGAGCCATCGCCAATTGAAACACAACGATCAATCCAAGAGCAATGAATGTGATCTTTTTCCTCATCATTTTCTTATGCTCATTCTTGATGAGTTGAAGCATCTGCCGTCCCGCCTTCCGTCCATTTCATAAATGCCTCTTCAATTGATGGCTTTTGAGGCGTCATTTCAAGTACATCAAACCCAGCCAGAACAAGCTGTTTGTTCAGTTCAGGCACTTGTTCTTTGTTCAATTGAAGTAATACATTCGCTCCATTTCGTTCATATGTATAGGCCTGCGTGTCGAGCCACGAAACCACCTTTTCCACTGGCTGAATATTCATGAGTATCTGTTCTTTCCCCTCCATGTCCCGGAGCTTCGCACTGGCTTTGATCTGTCCTTTTTGAATGATGATCATGCGGTCACATAGCTCTTCTACCTCATGCAATAAATGTGTGGCAAATAACACGGACGTTCCTTCTTCTCGTACGAGCATTTGCAAGTGCTCCCTGAATTCCTTCATACCTGCAGGATCAAGTCCATTTGTCGGTTCGTCTAAAATCAGCAGGTTCGGCTGATGTAATATGGCTTGTGCAATCCCAAGCCTTTGTTTCATCCCCAGTGAATACGTCTTCACCTTCTGATGAATGGCGTGCTCCAGACGAACTCTTTTCACCACTTCCTGCATGCGTTCTTCCGTCACTCCATCGTGCATCGCCGCATACAGTTCAAGGTTTTCAAAGCCTGTTAAATAAGAATAAAATTCGGGATTTTCTATAATTGCACCAACAGATGACATCGCGTGTAGAAAATCCTCATCCTGTGAATATCCATTGATTATGATTCGGCCATTGTTTTTTTTCATCAAGCCAACGATCAAACGAATCAAGGTTGTTTTTCCAGACCCATTTGGCCCAAGTAAGCCGACGATTTCTCCCTTCCCTATTTCTATAGATATATCTTGTAAGATCATTTTCCGGCCAATTCGTTTATCGACTTTCTCTACTTTTAGAACAGCAGACTCCAACGTGGTTCCTCCTTCTGATGTAAAGCCTATGGCGGCAAATAAGACCGCTCATTCTGTTAAAAGTATACCACGCAAGACAAGGGGCCCATGAAAAAAAGGACTGATCGAGTCAGCCCTTCTTTTACATTACATGGATAGGTTCGGTGATGCTGCGTCTTTCTCGTGTTTTTTCTCCGTTTCTGTCACAATCACCGCACATGCTGCGTCACCTGTAATATTGACAACGGTTCTTGCCATATCTAATAAGCGGTCTATGCCAAGGATGAGCGCAATGCCTTCAACAGGCAGATTCACAGAGTTCAGTACCATAGCGAGCATGATGAGCCCAACTCCTGGCACACCCGCTGTGCCGATACTTGCTAAGACAGCCGTTAAGACAACCGTCAGCATTTGGACAAGCGTCAGTTCAACTCCATATACTTGCGCGATAAAAATGGTCGCGACCCCTTGCATAATCGCTGTGCCGTCCATATTAATGGTTGCACCAAGCGGCTGTACAAAGCTTGAAATCGGCTCTGGCACCTTCAAACGTTTCTGGGCTGTTTCCATTGAGACTGGCAGGACTGCGTTACTGCTTGATGTACTAAATGCGACAACCATTGCTGGAGAAAATCCTTTGAAAAACGCCATCGGATTTCGCTTCGCTAAAATGGCGACAGTTGACCCATAAGTCAGGAAGAAATGCAGCACGAGCGCAACTAATACGACCGAGAAATAGAGGCCCATCGCTTTCATCGCATCAAATCCCTGGCTGCCAATTGCGGTTGCGATCAAACCGAATGTTCCGTACGGTGCGAACTTCATCACTATGCCGACAAGAAACATCATTAATTCATTTCCTTGTTCAAACAGCTTTAGCAAACCTTCCGTCTTCTTCCCAAGCATGGCAATGCCAAGGCCTAAAAACACACAAAAGACGATGATTTGAAGCATGTTTCCTTCAACTAAAGATTGGACTGGATTGGTTGGAATGATGTTGAGTAGTGTTTCTGCCATTGATGGGGCTTCCTCTGCGGAATAATCAGCCGCTTTCGTATCAAAATTACCGAATGCTCCCGGCTTGATCAATAAGGCTAATGAAATGCCAATGATGATGGCAAAAGTAGTAGTAAGTAGAAAATAAGTAATGGTTTTTGCGCCGATTCTGCCAAGCTTTTTCGGATCACCTAGACCTGCTACACCTAGTGTGATGGAAAAGAATACGATCGGCACTACTAACATTTTAATCAAGTTTAAGAAGATTTGACCTAGAGGTGTGAATAGATAAGGATCTAACACTTTGAATACATTTGGAGCGAAAATGTTAAGCAAAAGTCCCGTGATTGCACCTGCAATAAGGGCAATAATAATTTTTGTAGCCAGCTTCAATAAAATCTCCCCTTCCTCGTCAAAAAGACCCATGAGAGAGTTTTCTCGTGGGTCTGCGTGTCCTTACATATACCACCGTTTACTCTCTTCACGCCGATGAGGTTAGCTGACGGGTTAGGACGAAGAGATGTCCTTTTTTCTCAACAGAGAAAAATTCACCCCAAAATAGTGGGTCCCCCATTCCTTTAGAAGGATTAAGCGTGTGGTTATTATGATATTTTCATACTATTTATACCTTATTTTTAGAAAATTGTAAACAGGTTCAAATGAACTTTTTAACTACTTTCCTCCTTGTTGGTGACCTCCAAAATATCTAGGATAAACACAAAGATTGGTATACCAATAATGAGTCCCCAAATCCCGATGTAGTGTTCAGAGAAGATCAGCACAATAAATGTGAAGAAAATAGGGAGTTCTGTTTTTGCTGACATGAGTTTCGGGTTTAAGAAGTAGGCTTCAATGGCATGGATGATGACGATCACCAGCACAATATAAAGGACATACATGCCGCCTCCAAGGGTATACGCAATGATGCTGAGTGGAATAAGTGAGATGACCACACCCGCTACTGGGATTAAGCCTAGCAAAAAGACCATGACCGCTAATCCAAATAATTGCGGGAATCCCATAATGCCTAGCGCAATAGTTGTTAAGACACAGTTAACGGTTGCAATAATAAACTGTGCTTCGAGTACCTTTCCAAACGTTCTGGAAAATTTACGTCCAAAGAAGGCTATTTCATGATAGAACACAGAGATTTTACTCGTTTTGAACTTGTTCATGAATTGAATGAGGCGTTCCTTTTCGAACAGGAAGAACATGCTTAATATTAAGGACATAATGACCTGGATACTGAACGTGCTGAAATCTGTTAAGTATGTATAGAGGAAATTAAACCCTTTCTCAAAGTAAGCTGATATTTTAAAATCTCCGAATACGTTGGTGATGACATCAAAGAAGGGTAAATCTTGTGGATGATCTGCAATTTTCTTTCCTAAATGAAATAGCTGCTCCACCTGTTTGGCGATAATTGGCACAAACACGAATCCGCCAAACGTCAATCCACCAGCCAAAAGAATATACAAAATGGTGATAACCGATTTCTGTCCTATTTTCAGGAAGTGACTTAAAAAACCTCTAATGACCTCTTCTAACCGATTCATCAAAAAGGTGAATATGAAGGTCAAAAGAATTAAATTCATCATTCCTCTTAATAGATATAAGGCTGTGGCTAATACTACAAATACAGAAAACCGCTTAACACCGGGTTTTTCGAACAATTTAAAAAATGCCGCCATTACGTTACACACCTGCCAGGACTAAAGTCTATTTTTCATCGGATCTGATATACATTATATCGGATCTTTCTGTAAATTATATAATAAAAGGTCAATAAGGTCTTACGATTCGTTTTAATTTTATCAAGCTTTAATGTTTTTTCTTTTTAACACAAGAAAAAACCGAACCCCATGTAGAACATAAGGTTTCGGTTTTTAGGTTGTTTTTATACTATACAGCCTGCTTCATATTGCGCATTTCTTGAAGTGCTGTTTTGCTCTTCGCTTCGTCAAATTCACCTTCACTTTTCGCAACAACGATTGTTGCAATTCCATTTCCAATAAGATTTGTAATGGCTCTTCCTTCGCTCATGAATCGATCTACCCCAAGCAGCAGTGCAAGCCCCTCTAGCGGAATGACCTGTAGTGCAGCGAGTGTAGAAGCCAGCACGATAAATCCGCTTCCTGTCACCCCAGCCGCTCCCTTTGAGGTGAGCATCAGGACAAGGATGATGGTGATCTGCTGACCGATTGACAAATCTACACCAAACACTTGCGCTAAGAAGACCACAGCCATCGATAAGTAGATCGAGGTTCCATCTAAGTTAAAGGAATACCCTGTTGGGATGACAAGACCAACCACAGACTTAGAGCACCCGTAGCGTTCCATTTTATCCATCATTCTTGGCAGCACGGATTCTGATGAGCTTGTGCCAAGAACAATTAAAATTTCATCCTTGATGAACCGCAGGTAACCGAACAGGCTGAAGCCATACATTTTACAAATGATGTTCAGCACAACGAAGATGAACAGGAACATGGTCATATAAACGGAGAGCATCAGACTTGCGAGCGGTTTAATCGATGCCAAACCAAAGTGTCCGATCGTATAAGCCATTGCCCCAAATGCACCGAGCGGCGCAGCACGCATGATATATCCAATGATTTTAAAGAAAACAAGTGACAGCTTATCAAGCCACTCAATGATTCCTTTCCCCTTCTCGCCAAGTGCAGCAAGCGCAACACCGAATAAAATAGAGAAGAATAAGACCTGTAAAATATCACCCTTCGCAAAGGCGTCTACCATGTTAGATGGAACGATGTGTGTGACAAATTCCATCCAGTCGATACCCTGTCCCCCGTTTTGGGTATACTGCGAAACGTCCCCTTTTTCAAGCTTACTATAGTCCAGACCTGCACCTGGCTTCATGATATTTACGACAAAAAGTCCGATGACCAAGGCAAGCGTCGTGACGACTTCAAAATAAATAAATGCTTTTCCCCCAACTTTTCCAACCTTTTTCATATCCCCCATTTTGGCAATACCAAGAACAATGGTTAAGAAAATGATTGGTGCAATGACCATTTTAACGGCATTGATAAAGGTGTCACCAAGCGGCTTCATTTCTTTTCCGACGTTTGGCCAAACCATTCCGACAATGATCCCGATAATGACAGCTGCAACCACCTGAAATGTCAGGTTCTTCAAAAGCCTCTTCATAAAAAATCAACTCCCTCACCCTTTGATGTAAACGCTTAACTGTTATCTGTAGCTAAATGATAGCGATTTCACCAAAGGCTGTGAAGCTTATGGACATATCGTACATTTTGGTCTTTTTGGTCTCTTAGTCAGAATGTACGATATATTTATTGACAGGCCGGCCAACCCCGCCATATTGCATATCTAATTTCAGCTCGCCTTCTTTCACTAAGAAGTCTAAATACCGGCGTGCCGTGACACGGGCAATGCCGAGTGCATTGGCAACTTCCTCTGCAGACTGCGGGCCTTCCTGCAAGCCCATATAGGCTTTAATTTCATTCATCGTATGCACATTCAGCCCCTTAGGGAGCCAAGTATCCTCCTGCTTAACAGCAGGCTTTCGTATGATATCATCCAGCATCTCCTGAGAAAATTCTGCTGCTGTGCGAATTTTAGATTTAAACGCTTTATAGTTTTCAAGTGATTCTTTCATACGTTCGAACTTAAACGGCTTGATGATATAATCTCGTGCGCCATTTTGAAGCATGATGCCAATGGTCTCTTTGTCCTTTGCCGCAGAAATAACGATCACATCCACCTGTATCTTTTGCTTTCTAATGTCTTGAAGCGTCTTCACGCCATCTTTTTTTGGCATATATACATCGAGGACAACAAGGTCTGGACGAATTTCTTTGATCAGCTGGATGCCCTGCTCCCCATTACCTGCGACTGCCGCAACTTGAAAGCCAGGAACACTCTTAATGAACTCTTTATTCACTTCTTGCACCATCGGGTCATCTTCAATTAATAGCACCTTAATCTGAGTCATCTGTCTCTCTCCTCTATTGTCATTGGGAATTCGATTGAGAAGGTGGTACCAATGCCGATGCTTGATGTGACTTCTACATTTCCCATTCCTTTGTCGATAATCGTTTTTACAATATACAGGCCATAGCCTGTTCCGCCTTCTTTGCCGTGTGTGAAACCTTTATCGAAAATATAAGGAATCATTTCCTCTTCAATCCCGGAGCCATTGTCTTCAATTAACATCGCGAGGACATCCTCGGTTTGATCAATACTAATAGAAATGCGTTTTGTGTTTCTTTCTACAGTATCATACGAGGCAAAGGCGTTCTCGATCAGATTGCCAAGCAGCTTCGTCATATCATGCTGATCTAGACGCTCAGGGAAATCACGCAGACAGCTATGTTCGTCTACTTCGACCTTTATGCCTAGCTCCTTGCCCCTTCTGATTTTGCTCATCAATAATCCCGCAACGGCATCATGCTGAATGACGCGGTGAAGAAAGTCCATCACATGTTCCTGTTCTTCCGTCGTTTGAAAGGCTAGATCGAGCGCCTGATCGGGTTTACCAAGCTGAATCAGCCCGGCAATCGTATGAAGCTTGTTCATATGCTCATGGTTTTGCACCCGCAGACCGTCAACAAAGTTCTTGACTCCGGTTAACTCCTCTGCCAATTTTGCCGCTTCTGTCCGATCCTGAAAAATGGCGACCGCTCCGATAATTTTCTTTTTCATGACAATCGGAATCCGGCTGCTCATAATCCGCTTTCCGCTCATATGAATTTCTTCATTGTAAACGGGTTCAGCGCGATCAATGATCTCAGGGAGTCTTGTGTCAGACAGCACATCCCAAATATTTTCGCCTACGACATCCCCTGTCACACCAAAAATTTGCTTCGCCTTTTCATTAAAAATGGTGATCATGTGCTGATTATCAATGGCGATGACCCCTTCATTAATAGAGTGGAAGGTTGCGGTGCGCTCCTCTAGCATTCTGACAATCTCATGCGGCTCCAGCTTAAACATTTGCTGTTTAATATGACGGGCGAGCAAAAATGAGCCTACAAGCCCAAAGCTGAGCGTCAGCAGAAGGATCATGAGGATATCCCGCTTCATTTCTCCTAATATATCAATCATACTTGGCAGCGTTCTCCCTACAAGGACAACCCCTGTTTGATTAAATTGATCATCCTTCACTGGATAAAAGGCTCTGATGGCTGTCCCAAGCTCTCCCTCTGCTTCTGAGAAATAAATATGCTCTGCAAAAGCAGGCTCTTCATCTGTCCCCTCCGAGCGCTGACCAATCCTTGTTTTTACTGGATGCGTTAATCTCACATGCTCCATATCCATGACGACAATGTAGTCAGCATCTTGAATAATCCGAATCTCTTCGATGGCATGCTGTAATCGGTTACGTTCCTTTGTTTGATCAGCTAACGCCTGCTTCACCTCATTCATCTCAGCCACTGTTCTCGCCGTGTTCATGAGCCTTTTTCGAAGCTCTCGTTCCTCTGTTTGCTGGATTCCCCCAACAAGGACAATTCCTCCGATTAAAAGGGCGAAAATGACAACGAAATATGTGAGAATGGTGAGCTTCCATCTAATAGATAATTGTTGTAATTTCAATCGATTTCTCATCATTTTTTCACCTGTATCTTTACGAATTCTTCCTCGGTCAAGTATGCTTGACATAAGGGGGATCGGACGCATGAAGAATTTACTCGCCTATACACTATTGCTCATAATCGGTTTTGTAACCGCTTTATACTTTGGTTTTTATCATATGATGCCAAAATCAGCGACGACCTTTGATGATGAACAGACAGGGCTGAAGGATCAGCTTGTGTTCAAATTTAGCCATGTCGTGGCAGATAATACACCAAAAGGACTTGCCGCAAAGAAATTTGCTGAGCTTGTGCACGAAAAATCTGATGGGAAGATCAGCATTCAGATTTTCTCCAACGGGAGTCTTTATTCTGATATAGAAGAAATTAATGCACTTAAAGAGAATCAAGTTCAATTTATCGCCCCGTCTACCTCGAAGCTCGGCATGCTGTCCCCTGAGTGGCTGGCTCTTGACCTTCCCTTTGCTTTTTCTAATTATGATGCGGTTCAAGAAGGCTTGCACGGTGCAATTGGCCAAAGATTGTTTGGCACCCTGCAAAAAGACGGGCTAAAGGGAATGGCCTATTGGACAAATGGCTTTAAGCAAATCACCTCTAATAAAGGTCCAATCAAACAGCCTGGTGATTTAAAAAACCAATCTCTCCGCATTATGCAAAGCGACATGATTGAAAAACAATTCAAACTTCTTGGCGCAAAGCCCTATCAGGAATCGTTTAATTCAACGTTCCAGCTATTAGAGACAAAAAAAGTAGACGGTGAAGAAAATACCATTTCAAATATTTATTCAAAAAAATTCTATCATATACAAGACTATATGACGATCAGTAATCACGGGTATTTGGGCTATGTGGTCTTAACAGATCAATCCTTCTTTGAACGCCAGACACCTGAAACGAAACGAATTTTACTTGAAGCCATGGAAGAAACAACAGCTTGGAATGAAAAACATGCAGAACAGATGAACAAAGATCAGCTAGAGGACATTAAACGGGAATCGCCGATTGCCATTCATGAATTGACGCCAGCAGAAAGACAAAAATGGGTGAAAGCCCTCGATCCTTTGTATGAGGAAGCCGAAAAAACCATTGGTTCCACCCTAATCAAGCAGATTCGCGAGCTGCGTGCGCGTTATGAACATTCTCCTATCCATGCTTTTCAAGATGAGGATGAGACCAAATAAAAAATCCCTTTGAGAAAGGGATTTTTTATGCACCAGATTCACTCTGTTCTTGCTGCGTGAGCTCTTCTAATCTTGTGACAATTCTTCGCTTTCGGTATTGCATCATGCCTGTTTCGGCAATACCTTTTAGTTGTGAGCGGTTGGAGACTGCGCCAAACAAAATGCCTGCTATGGGAACAAGCTGAAACAGTTTCTTCCAGCCAAACGAATCCCGGTAATTATACACCACTTCACGCCACCCTTGGATTTGGGAAATCATGTTTTCGTGCTTTCCTTCTGAAGCTTGATAGCTCCTCAGCTCTTTTAATATAGATTTCTTCCCCACCACATCAGCAGAGTTCAGCTGTAAGCATTTTATGATGAAGACCCGCTCTTCCTTGTTTTTAGGATCATAGCCATAGGTGACGGCAATATCCTGTAATGTTTTAAGGGAAAGACCCAGTACCGCAGGAATATCTGCTGCCAGCGTAAACATACCGCCGACACCAGTTGTCGCACCTTGTACCGTGGCGAGGTTCGTCCTGTTTTTCCCCATATGTTCACTAATGGCATCCATGATTTCAATAGGAGCTTTTTCAATATCTTCTATGTTCTGAATGGAATCATCAGCACATTTCTTTTGAAATTGATGGATGATGCCTTTTTCTGATGTCAAATAGGCACCGCCTGATTGAATGTAATGCCCCATTTCATCAAGCAGCACACCGATTTTTTTCTGAATAAAGGCAGGCGTCAGCTTGTCCAGCATTTGAAATGGAAGGCGGCTGAGTTTCTCCCAAAACCATACCTTTTGCTGGTCTTTCTCCCACTGTTCAATCTCCTTTAATTGTGCTTTTAGCCACTCTCTTTCCTCCATGCCATTTGCCTCCTTAGATGCCGCTCAAGTATTTGTTTGTTATTATACACAATCCTTGTTCATCATACGTATAGAACATTGAAGCGGTTTCGAAAGGTTTGAAACTTTTTCAAAACGGTTATTGCTTAATACACAAACAAAAAGAGGAGTGATCAACATGTTAGGATTTCTGATTTCATTAGTTGTGGCGATTGTCATCGGCCTTATTGGCAGTGCACTCGCTGGAGGTAGTGTACCAGGAGGATGGATCGGTTCAATGATTGCCGGGCTTGCAGGTGCTTGGATTGGTCATGGATTACTTGGAACGTGGGGTCCTAGTCTGGCAGGCTTTGCGATCTTTCCAGCAATCTTAGGAGCAGCGATCTTTGTCATTATCTTAAGCCTGATCTTCCGTAGTGTGGGATCAAGGGTATCTTAAAAAAAACGAATAACAGAGGAAGCAGTAGGGACACCGTCTAAGAGGCGGTGTTTTTTATGTGATGGATTGACAAGGTATCTATTTTTTTCACTTACATATGATAAACAAACCTATTAGTTCAGATAGTTGACTTTTCATGAAGATGGGCATATGATGATTAAAAATTGCATCAAGGAAACTTTTTGTGCCAAAGCAAAACTTTTGTAGAATCTAGGTGATGACATATGACAAACAAATACATCGAGGCACAGGCACACATGTCAGCGGCAGCTGAACGTGCACTTGAAGGAAAGGTCAAAGGATTTAGAAGGCTCCTTCCTTTTCTCGGCCCTGCTTTTATCGCAGCCATTGCATATATTGATCCAGGAAATTTCGCTACCAACATTGCGGCTGGCTCCAAATACGGATATCTCCTTTTATGGGTCATTCTCATATCAAATCTCATGGCTTTGCTCATCCAGTCCTTATCCGCAAAGCTTGGAATCGCGACAGGTAAAAACTTACCTGAAATCGCACGTGAAGAGTTTCCAAAACCCGTTTCAATCGGTTTATGGATTCAGGGAGAGCTCGTCATTATTGCTACGGATTTAGCTGAGTTTATCGGGGCGGCACTTGGTTTATACTTGCTTTTTCGAATCCCTCTGCTTGAAGCATCTATTATCGCCGCTATCGGTTCATTTGCGATATTAGAGCTGCAAAGACGAGGCTATCGAGCATTAGAAGCAGGTATTACAGGCATGCTGTTCGTTGTCGTGATCGCTTTCGCTGTGCAAACCTTTGTCGCCAAACCAGATATCGCAAGTGTCGCTGGCGGACTGTTCATTCCAAAATTTGATGGCGCAGACAGCGTGCTGCTTGCAGCTGGAATTTTAGGCGCCACTGTGATGCCTCACGCAATCTACTTACATTCAGCTTTAACCCAAAGAAGAGTCGTCGGCAGAACGGAAAAGGAGAAAAAGCAGATTTTCCGCTTTGAGTTTTTAGATATCCTCATTGCGATGATAGTCGCCGGGGCCATCAATGCCAGCATGTTGATTGTGGCAGCCGCTTTATTTTATAAAAATGGTCTCTTTGTTGAAGATCTGGATGTTGCGTTTCAGCATTTTGATACACTCGCAGGGCCTGTATCAGCCATCTTATTTGGTGTAGGTCTGCTTGTAGCCGGACTATCCAGCTCTTCTGTTGGTACACTGTCAGGCGATATCATTATGCAGGGCTTTATTCAATACCGAATCCCGCTATATGTCCGCCGGCTGATTACCATCATTCCCCCTATTGCGATCATTGCATCTGGGGTGAACCCGACCTCCGCGCTTGTGATGAGTCAGGTCGTCTTATCCTTTGGTATTGCCTTTGCTTTAATTCCGCTCATTTTATTTACAAGTAAAAAGCGAATTATGGGCGAATTAACGAATGCCCGCTGGGTGACAGGAATATCTTGGGTGATAGCAGCTCTTGTTGTAGCACTTAATCTTTTCTTAATTGTAGATACGTTTATGTAAAAGACAGTGTTGAGCTGTCTTTTTCTTTCCATTTGGTTATGGTAGAATTCCCCTGAGAGGATGTGGGTTCATGTTTGTTTATCAGGATCAAGAGATATCCATGCGGCTGCTTGAGCCAAGAGACGCAAGAAGTCTGTATTTGCTCATTCAGCGGTCGAGAGAGCATTTACGTGAATGGATGCTTTGGGTGGATTCAACGCAGACAGAGGAAGACAGTATGGCGTTTATCCAAGGCGCCATGCAGCAAGCGATGCAGAACAACGGTTTTCAAGCGGGCATCTGGTCACATGGAGAACTCGTCGGCATCATTGGCACCCATCAAATTCATTGGATCAATAGGACCGTTTCAATCGGCTATTGGCTCGGAGAAGGCTATCAAGGAAAAGGCATCATGACAAAAGCCTGCCAAGCGGTCATTCGCTATTTATTTGAAGAGTGCGGACTGCACCGTATTGAGATTAGGGCTGCTGTCGACAATCAGAAAAGCAGACGCATTGCAGAGAGATTATCCTTTTCGCTTGAGGGAATATTAAGGCAATGTGAATGGCTGGGCAATCGCTTTACCGATCATTGTGTGTACGCCCTTTTACAGCCTGAATATATGAAACAAAAAACGTATTCGATGAATCAGCCTACTTAATTGTGTCGATTGCATGAATTATTTTACAAAGTGAAGCTTTGTAGTATCCGTTGTGATCGGCATCTGATAAAATAGAAGGAAAAATCGAGGTATGATGTATGTCTCTTATTATTTTATTTTACTTATGGATTGTCCCTTTGGTATTTGGTATTTTCTTCTCATTCCTAACAAAGAAAGCCACCTACAAACGCCGCTTTGTCCCATCCTATAGCATGGTAGGACTCAGCATCGTTTTTCTCATTCTGGCACTCGTCTTTTCAGCCAGCCATTTTCTATTTATTTGCGGTATGTTCCTATTTGCCACAACCCTTGTCGGCACAGGCATCCCTTTATTCTTAGCCTTTGGAAAAACACCATCCTAAACAAAAACCACCTTTTCACGATGAAAAGGTGGTTTCTTTTTTATTGAAGTGGCATTCGGTATGTCATCGTGGCATTTGGATGTTCTTCAATCGTCTTCATCATGTCTTGAAGAATCTCTGCTGCGCGATCATTTGAGTCATACTTGCCGAGCATCTTTGCCCAAGAAGTACTTCCCAAGATCATCCCTTCAATTTTTTTCCCGCTTACTGAGACTTCTTGGACATGAATTAGAGTTTGCTGGTTTTGTGTGAGGATCCATAGCATGGTTTTTATTCTCCTTTTCAATTTGTAATGATTTCTACTTGATTTCTTCTCATTTTAAGCTTTTTTAACTGATAATTCATGTGACCATTGATCAATCATTGAATTTTTCAGCATATATTAAATCTGATTCACTAGGTTCTGCCTTATGCTCTTTCACATTACCCTCTTTATCATATTTTATGTAAGTCATCTCTCGGCCAGCAATACATTCACATTCATACTTTTTATTTCCATTCTCAAAAAACTCAACTTGATATCCCTCTGTAGCGTTCTTCCTCATATACCCTATTTTTTTCACACTGCCATTTGAGTAAAACTCCACATACTTCCCCTGTTTAATACCTTTCTCTACATAGAAATAACTTTCAATATGTCCGTTTTCGTACATATCATAGGCTAGTCCAGTAAATAGTTTTTCTTTCCCTCCTTGAGTATATTCTACAATCGCTAGTTCGTAGGGTCCCCCATACTCTAGAGACTTTTCAAACTCAATACCACTTTCTATAACTAACTTCTTTGTCAATATATCATTCAATATTAAAAACCCTTTCAGTTTCTAAGTTTGGACAAAACAAAAAACAGCTATAAATAATTATATAATCCGTTTTCACTTGATCATGAGGTGGCTTCTAGCACTTTCTTGATAATTAAAAATTCTTTCACCATATTCATCACTATCAAATAATTTTCTAAACTTCGATCAACACAAAAAACCTTTAAAGACATTTAGCCATCAAGGTTTTTGTATTTCATAATACTTTAATTCAATGCATCTTCTAATGTTTTCTTTTCATGTTCTAACATACCACTTATGATAATACCACAAACTACTTCTTCTTTATCCAAAACAAATCCTACTGTATCATTTTGTAAAATAGACACTGCAACATTTTCTGAGAATGAAATTAATACCCTATCCTTCCCTATATATACGTCTAATTTACCTTTTTCGTCTATATAGGTATTATCATTAGATTCTTCTATCTGAAAACTCGGTACACCTTTAACCATATTTATATCTTCCATATCTAATTTCAAACTTTCCATTTTGTGTACATTTTCACTTAACGTTAGTGTAATTGAACGAATATTACCTGTATATTTCCCTAAACCTATTTCAATTAAAGATTTCTTGAAATCTCCAGTTCTCCAATATATCGTTGGCTCTTTTGATATATTCCAACTACCAAATTCTATATTAATCGGTGTATAAAGATCATATTCAATGTTTATAGGTTGACTGTCTTTATAATCTATTACTTTTAACATCATCATTTCTCCTTTTAAGGCATATACACAGCATGCTTTATTACTGGTAGTAATCCGTCTCCCCGGGGTTTACTAAATATTAATTCCCAATTACCTACCTTCATAATTTCTTCATATTTAATTCCTTGCTTAGCAGCATTGTTAACAGAGCTTTGGAAACTCGACAATAAAGTTTGACTATTTATCGGCATACCATGTGTAGTAGCATCTCTTGTTATATACTCAACCATATGTTTTGTTCCATTTGGATGCACCCAGAACTTTCCATCTGCTGTTGCTAATTCAAAAGATTTTGGGATTTTTGTACCTTCATAAAGTGGTTGAGTAACTTTTATATTCCTCCACACTGTACCATTATCTACATTTTTAGCAGTACTTTTAACCCCCATCTTCCCATGAAACCCTTTCGCCCCAAACGGCAAAAGCATTCCAAGCGCTGCGTTCATGCTCGCTTCCTGCTGTTCTTTCGAGACCTTATTTCCAAACATATCTCGCCCCGTAATCGCTTCGCTGAAACCGTTGGTGGCGGTGATGCCATATAAACCTTTTTGTGATGTTTTTAAGGCGTCAAAGGACTTTTGTGACGTCTTGTAGACGTCGACTGCCTTGACTGCGGCTGATGTGGCTTGAGTCGTTTTATAGACAGCCTTTCCGCCTTTGAAAATGCGCCCTGCCCAGCCGACTATTGGAATGTAGCCTGCCGCTGCCATGCCGCCTGCGGCGACGCGCTGTCCTGCGGTAAGTTCTTCGCCTGTGATCGGGTCAACGCCCGTTGCGGCGCGTTTTGCATCGTTTACTCCAGTCAGTTCATTCACGATATTTCCACCATAATCAAGTGCTTTTTCATACCAAGGGCGGTTGGCGAGTGCTTCTTGTTCCTTTGCGATTTCTCTAGCTTCTTCTTGTTCTTTTTTAATTTTGAGATATTCAGCAGTTTGCTTCTCAATATCGCTTTTTGCCTTGTAGATTTCGCTATTTTGATACGCTTTCTTGTCAAAATTCATCGGCGAAATGGCTTTTCCATCATTTGTCGCATTCATCATTTCTGCGTACAATGCCATTGTAGCTTGCTGCTCCGTTTCTGACAAAGCATATTCATCTTTTAAATTTTGATCAAGCTCTCTTAGGTCTTTTACTGTCTTTTTTCGTTCATCTTCTGCATTTGCAATTTTTTCATCAAAGGTTTTGCTGTCAAATACCTCTAGAGAAATGAGGTCGTCGATGTCTTGAAAAATCGTTTTGAGTGCCTTTTTTTGATCCTTTACAATGCTTTTGGCATTTTTGATGCCCATATGTACAGCGTTGTCTAAAAAGTGTTCTTCTACGAAGGTATCGCCGCCAAAGTTTGTATCATCGAGTGTCCCAGAAACACCTTCATGAAAGGCTTTTTGCTTATCAATGAAGCTGATAAACATGTCTACATTTCCAGCGAGCTCTTTGTAGAAGCTTTTAATGTTATCGGCACCTTTCCCAGTGAAGTCGTCACCGAGATTAGAAACACCTTGTAATGCTTTTTTTAAATCTACCATTTGTTCGCGGAGTTCCTGGTAGTGTTTTGCCCTTGCGTCCATGGCACTTGTTAGTGCTTTTGCATCAAGTATCTTGCCCAGAAGAAGTCACTCCCTCCATTATTGATCATAAAGTCTATTTTACCTTTCTCATCGAATTGGAAAAATAGGCTTTAAGTTACAAAATTAATTTCCAAATATTTTAATAGAGATGAAGGCAAGTGACAATTGAAATGATTTCCCTAATCATCACAAAAAAAAGTCAGCCTTCTTTTCAGAAGACCGACTACCTTGTGTTTAGAAAAAGCGTTTGAGGCTTTTCTTGAGTGGAGGGATATCCAGCTCACCTTTTTCAAAGAATTTTTTCAATAAATATTTACTGAAGCCTGCTGCTTGGGTGTACGTGATTTTTCCAGGTAACGGGGGTTCATTGGCGACAGTGACATCAATAATGACTGGTTTATCCGATTGAAGGGCTGTATCAAAGGCTGGAGCTAGTTCTTCATGTGATGACACGGAGATTCCTTTGCCGCCACATGCTTCTGCAAACTTAGCAAAATCAATATCCTCTAGCTCTATACCATAATTGATGTTTCCTTTTACCTGTTGTTCATATTCAATCATTCCCAGGTTGTTGTTGTTTAAGATCACGACAACGATCGGCAGCTTATATTTTACAGCTGTCACAAAGTCTTGCATGACCATTGTGAAGCCTCCATCACCACAGACAGCAATGGCTTGTCGGTTCGGTTCATTTAACTTAGCCGAAATCGCACCAGGTAAACCACAGCCCATTGTGGCAAGCCAGCTGGAGATAATGAAATCCTGCTGTTTCATTTCGAAATGACGTGCCATCCAGACCGTCACATTACCAACATCAACTGAAAGAATAGCGTCGTCTTCGACTGCTTCTTCTAATCTAGCAATGACTTGCTGTGGTTTAATCGGTGAAGTAGCAACGGATTTTTCCTTATCCATTTCTTCTCGCCACTTCATCATATGCTCTGTACAAGCTTCAAGAAAACCACGCTGCTCTTTATATTCAATGTAGGAAGTCAGTTCATGCAAACCACTCTTGCTGTCGCTCACGATTCCCACATCTACTGGATATCTTTTACCGATTTGATCTGGTTTAATATCCAGTTGAATGGCTGGCGTGTCCTCTGGTAAGTAGTCTCTATATGGAAAGGAGGTTCCAAGCATAATTAAGAGATCACATTCTTCCATCGCTTCATATGCCGGCTTCGTTCCAATTTGACCTAGGTTACCTAAAAAGTATGGATGCCTGTCTGGCACAACCCCTTTTGCAGGGAGTGTGATGACGATAGGAGCAGCTGCCTTTTCTGCAAATGAAAGAAGCTCTTCTTTTGCATTTCTTAATCCTTTACCTGCTAAGATGACTGGCTTCTTCGCATTGTTAATCAGCTGAGCTGCCTTTAGCAGTTGATCTTTCTTTGGCCGTACTTCTCCCTCAACATAAAGAGGAGATGTATAAATGGGTTTACGCTTAATTTTTTGAGAAAATAAGTCATCCGATACGGTGAGAACTGCCACACCTTTATGGGTATAAGCTGCTTTGATGGCTTGATTCAATAAGTCAGGCAGCGCTTCTGCCGTCTGTACCTGCTGATTAAAGACAGCGACATCATCAAACATCCGCTCTAATTTGATTTCTTGGAATGCGTCTCTTCCTACTTCGGCCGAAGCAACCTGTCCTGCAATTGCTAAAACTGGTGCACCATCTGCTTTTGCATCATATAGTCCATTTAATAAGTGGACAGCACCCGGTCCAGCGATTGATAAGCAGACACCGAGTTTACCTGTTAGTTTGGCATCAGCCGCCGCTGAAAGTGCTGCCACTTCTTCATGTCTCGTTTGTATAAATTGTATTTGGCTTGATTCATGCCTAAGTTCTTCAATCAATTCGTTTATGCTGTCGCCGGGCATTCCATAAATATGTTTCACGCCCCACTCTTCCAGTAGCGCTGTTACTTCTTTTCCTGCGGTTCTTTGCGGCATGTGAGAAAACTCCTTTTTTCTTACTCCATACCACCGCATCCTTTTAATCAAACGTTTCAACTTGCTTTTGCTACTTTTTAAAATGATATGGGAGGGTCGCCACCACAATATCACGCTTCCATAAAAGGCGGAATCTTAATAAAAAGGCAGATTGATTATGCAAAATGGTGTGCCATCTTTTTTTCGGGATAAATTGAGGCACGAGCACCATCACTTTATATTGATGCGCATTTGCTTTTGCCTCAATGGTTTCAAGAAATTTATCAAGCGGGTGAATGAGGCTTCGATAGGAAGAATGCAGCATCACAAGCCGTACACCGCTGTTTAGTTTTTCCCAATCCTCTTCAATTTTCTTATCCTTTTCTTTATCAAAGGATACATGAACCGCTATGACTTGATCTGACAAAGACCTTGCATATTGGACAGATTGTTCGACGACACGTGTTACACCTGCTATCGGTACGATGACCACATTCCCTTTAATCTCAACAGGCTCTGTTTCATTCAATAAACGCAGTTGTTCTCCAACAGACAGGTAATGCTTTTTAATGGAATGAAAGATAAATAGAACAATAGGCATGAAAACAAATACTGGCCATACGAGATGGAACTTGGTCAAAATGAGTATCATGAAAACTGTAAAAGAAATCAGTGCTCCGACTATATTGATTGGCATTTTCGTTTTCCAGCCCTGCGGTTTTTCTCGAATCCACTTCACACACATGCCGGTCTGCGACAGGGTAAATGGAATGAACACACCGACAGCATATAGCGGGATGAGGTGTTCTGTTTTCCCATCAAACAACCAAATGAGCAGCATAGAGGCTACGCCTAAAAAGATAATGCCATTGGAGTAACCAAGCCGGTCTCCTCTTACAGTAAACATACGCGGCATATATTTATCCTTTGCTAAATTGACAGCCAATAAAGGAAAGGCTGAAAAGCCGGTATTTGCCGCTAATATTAAGATTAGCGCTGTGACAGCCTGAATCACGTAATAGAAAAACGTACGTCCAAAAGTGTCTGATGCAATTTGTGATACAACCGTTTCTTCTGGCTTTGGTGAGATGCCAAAACCAAATGCAAGCAATGTGACTCCCACAAATAAAACGGCTAGTAATCCACCCATCATCAATAATGTTCTTGCTGCATTTTGAGCAGCTGGTTTTTTAAAGGATGGAATGGTATTTGAAATGGCTTCTACTCCAGTCAGAGCAGAACAGCCAGATGAAAAAGCTTTTAATAACAGAAATAATGTAATGCCTTGTACGTGTGTGCCTACCGCTGCATGCTCAGGTGCTGGCGGTACGCCTCCTGTTAATAATTTGAAGCCACCTACTCCAATTAAGATAAGGAGTGAAAATACAAACAAGTATACAGGATAAGCCAGGATAGATGCCGATTCTGTCAATCCACGAAGGTTGAGCACCATAATCACGATGACCAATACAATTGAGATCAAAACATGATATGGATATAGTGCTGGAAAAGCCGATGTGATGGCATCAGTACCCGCTGATATGCTCACTGCTACAGTCAAAATATAGTCTACAAGCAATGACCCACCAGCGATCAATCCTGGTTTTTCACCTAGGTTTCTGCTAGAGACAACATATGCCCCTCCGCCTTCTGGATAAGCATAAATGATCTGGCGGTAAGATAGAATTAATGCCATTAAAAGAATTAATACGCAACCTGCAATCGGGAGTGAGTACCAAAATGCTGCTGCACTAACCACGGAAAGAACAATTAAAATTTGTTCTGTACCGTATGCAACTGATGACAATGCGTCTGATGACAATAATGCCAACGCTTTGATTTTTGATAGTTTTTGTTCTCCTGCTGCCTGTGATTTTAATGGTTTACCAATTAAAATACGCTTCATCAAACTGTACATGTGATGCCCGCTCCTTTAGTGTCAAACGATTTAAATTACAAAAGATGGATCGCCAAAAAGACACAGAGGCAATAGAATGCCCCTGTGCCTATTGTTTAGATCACAGGTTGGTCTTTGCTCTCTTTAACGCTTACGAGGTTAGCTGACGGATTCGGGCGCATGAGACTTTGCCCTACCTAAAAAGGATTCACCCCACGTGGTGCTTTCCACCACAATTGGTTCCCCCGCTCATCGAAATGATTCAGCGATTGGTCTTTTATAAAAGAGATCATACTCCCGTTTGACACCAAAGTAAAGAGATTTTTTCAAGGTCTTTTGACCGTTTATCACTCAGTTTTTTTGCGATTTTTTCGTACGAAATAAACAATCATCATCACCACAAAAATGATCAGTACAGCGATACACGCAAAGTAAATCCAAGACTCACCATCGCCTTGCTTTTCACCTTTTTTCAGATCATTTGTTGTGCTGGTGACTGTTTGATGATTAGAGAACATCTCTTTGTTTTTGCTTTCTATTGCAACTGTTGCGGTCTCCGTATTTGTTTGAAGGAAACGTATCATATCATTTGAAACATCAGCGTCAGCTGCCGTCATTCCTGCAAAAACGGTCATTGTTTGTTCTTTATTCCATACAGATGGCTGCGTCCATACAATACGAGCTGTGGTTTCGTTGATCATGCCAAATGAGGATACATCATATTGACCCTTTTTCGCTGGAACGATGAGATCGTCTGCTTTTTCTTTTAAAAGAGAGAATGTCTGGATGCCCCCGATGAAAATGAGAGAGTTCTTTTTCAATTGTTCATTTGTCACATTCGATGCTTTGATCAAATGATATTGAGCAGCTTCCGGCTGACTAAATGATTCTGTCAGCATCGCCATTTGATTGATCGTTGCTTGCTTGATTTGATCTGGCATGATGATCAATGTGTTTCCTTGCTGTGTTTTTGAAGTGTAAGGAAGCGGCCATGCGGCTAAATCCGGTGTATCACTATTTGTTCCTTCTGGTATTTGAAGAGAGCTGTTCTTGTCAATGTAAATCCAGCCTTCTTCATCCGTATGTCTGCACGATTCCATGCTTTTAAAACCCGTTGTGACAAATTGCAAGTCCACATACTCGTTCTTTTGAAGCACTTGCGAGTCTACTGGAATGGACACATGATAGAATCCATTCTCATCTTTGTTTCCTAGTTTTGTTAACGGTATGTCGTACGGTTCGTTATTGATCATCACTGTTAGACGTTCCGCTTTGTTCGCTGGATCCGATTTTTTAAATGATAGATTTAGTTTTGCACCTGATTTTTGTTGAGCGATTAATGCTTTCGGATAATAGTAGTGATCAGATGCCGTCTTTTTGGTTCCAACTGTGACATCATCTCCGCCAAAATCTATTAAACGAATATGATGCGATGGCTTAGAAGCATTAGCTGTCACCTTTTGCAGCAGCAGGTCGGTACCAGTGAGCTGACCCGTCAGTTCAGGTTGAGTCAGGACACTGATTTTTTCAGCAATTGTCTTTGGCTGCTTAGCAGAGACAAATAAAATGGGCTGTTCTTTTTTCTTTGCTGTCAGGGTTCTCACCGCTAACGTAAGTTGATTGCTTTCTGTTTTAATTCCAGCCGCTTGCTCGATTGATTTCATTCGTCCTTTCCAGCTTCCTTTTGCTCCCACAGCAATGGTTGGATGCGCAATTTGCTTGAGGTCCTTTTCTTGAACGAGTTTGAGGTCTGCTAGACGGTCTTTGTTTTTCAACGTACGATAGATTTTCATAGCCGCTTCTAATTCAGCCGCTTCCGGTGTATTTGGAATCACAATATCTGTTTGTTCTTTCTGCTCACCTGATGGAATAAAAGGTGAAGGGAAGCTGTCTAACGTCACGTCTTTCGTTTGAGCTCCTTTGAACGCCAGCTCACTTTCAGGATATACTTTCAGCCAATTGGCAGGTGTCTCTTGGTTGATACACACACCTTCTTTTAACACACCATAAAATGCGAGCTGAATTTGATGAGATCCTTTTTTCAATTGCGCTTTGTTCAATTTGATTTGAATCGATTTTTTTTGGTTTTTCCCTGATACAGGGATTGTCTTTTCAATCTCTCCATCGATCATCACTGTGAAAGACGATGGCGAAATGAGTAATGGTGAAGCCTCTATATTTAATGTAAGAGTGCTAGACTCTACTTTTTCTTTCTCCATTTGATAGGAAAATTCAGTGCGGTCTTCTTGTCCATACAAAGTCACCACATCTTCTGATAGATGCTGCGTTTCTGTTTGACTTCCTTTTGATGAGCGAACCCAATCGTCTTTCACTTGTACTCGATTGGATTGCGCCATTGCTTGACTTGCCATGAAAAAAGGCTGAATAGCAAGGGATAGCGCTAATATAAAAATCATCCATTTGACCGATTTCAATTTGTCACCCGCTTTTCTTTTGTTGTTGATCGTAACGCTCCGTTTTGTACCATTTCACTTCTTGTTTCAATAATCGGCTCTTCACCTCTACACATAAGGAGTACACGACAAGCGCAATCCATACTTGAGAATAGGTGAAGTACATGAGGACCACAATGAGAATGTTTTGTTTGGTGAGCTCTGTTTTCTCAATACTTAATGTAATCATCACTTCTGTTAGAAAGAGGAAGAAGGCTAATCCCCACAGGATCAGTGCGACAGTCCCTACAGATAAGTGAAGGTCAACAAATAGGTTCACAATAAAGATGCCATTTGAGAGCAGAACACCGAAGAAAAATAAGAAATACGTAAAGAAGAAATAAAACAAATCGAAAATCATTCGTTTTCGTTTCAGCTTCATAAACTGTCTTAAAAATTTGAGTACAACATATTGATTACCTCTAGCCCAGCGCGTTCTTTGCCGCCACCAGACCTTCCATGTCTCAGGCTCTTGTTCCCATGTGATCGCAGCTGGGAAAAATCGAATCACATACCCAAGGTTATACACACGGATCGTTAATTCGGTGTCCTCGGCCAAAGCTTGGACATCCCAGCCGCCGAGTTCTTCTAAAATGTGCCGGCGGATGGCGAAGTTGGTGCCTGGTATTGTCGCAATCCCAAACCACTTCCATCTCCCGCCCTGCGCCATCCATTGGAAGCAGATGGTCTCAATATTAATAAATTTGGTCAGCAAATTTTGGGCTGCATTGATCACTCTGAATTTCCCGACAACGGCGCCTGCTTTTGGATCATTCAATAACCCAAGAACCAAATGATAGACAGCCTTTTGTTCCGGCATGTTATCTGCATCGTATACGCAAATCACTTCTCCTGTCGAAGCCTTCAATCCTTCATTCAGTGCAGTAGATTTTCCCTTCCCTGCAAATGGCGGCTTCGTTTCAATCATATGGACATGATCATATTGCTCACTGAATGATTGCACAATATCTCCTGTGCGATCAGAGGAATTGTCATTAATCACAATGATTTCAAGGAGGTGTTTAGGATAAGATAGCTGGACCATCGCTTTTAACGTCTGCCGAATGACAATTTCTTCATTATGAGCAGGAATCAGGATACTGACGGTTGGCAGCTCTTTCCCTTGTTTTGTCCATTTAGGCAGCACTTTTTCATAGGTGAGGTAATGCTGAAAGCCGCCCTGCATGAGAAACATGTGGTATAGGAGCATAGTCCAAATCAGTAGTAATGAAAGATAAAATAAGACATCAGCCACCTAATTTTCTCTCCTTAAAAATTCGTTTTTTCATTGTCAGTCTTAAATACAATGTGTATAAAGCAAATGCCGCAATAAATAGCATCACCACGACTGTAAGAATTCGCAGCATATTTTCTATGCCGCTTCGTTTGACTGTTTTTGTTTCGGCTATGTCGGATTGCTCTACTTGAATATGTCCATTCCCTGATGTTTGGATTTTTACATGTGCAGTTTGGACCGTCTGTTTTGTTTTCTTTAAATCCAGCCATTCACTAGAAGGGATTGCCTCCATCTGTGTTATCAGCTCCTGTAATCCGGCTATTCCTGATTCTACATCATAGGACAGTCCGATTGCGGCTGATTGAAGATGCTGCATGGATTGAATCGTCTGTTCAGTTAAAACATTTGAATCTTCTTGGTCAGACGCTGTCTCTACTGGTCGCTGAGGATATAGGGTCATTCCATGTAACATGGCAGGAGACGTCACCAGCGGCGGTGCACCGACTGTTTTCCAAGTGCGGTCTGACAGCTGCACCTGTCCAAATAGACTTGACACATGCCTTGAAATCACTTCATAACCTTGTTGAGATATGGCATCATGCGGCACCTCGAACGCAAGAGGATATAGACCTTGCTGGGCAAGAAGCTCGATGCCCTTTGTCAGTTTTTCTTCTGTATAGGCGGTTTCTTGCTGCTGATTCGATCTGGTATAAGCATTAAAGTCTTTTTCATTTGGGAACTGACTTTTACTCCGTTTCTTCTCAGTTTTTTTGGGATCATTTGACGTGATGGACTGATCATACTTTGCATCCCAGAACTCAAAGCTCTGACCAGATTCCTCCGTTCGATACGTACGGCTAAAGCCATGAAGAATGATACTCGCTCCATTGCCTTGCAATTGTTTTAACACATTCACGAGCTTCGGGCGGTCACTCAGTGTGACTTCATCACCTGTTTCTCGATCCATCCAAACAGGAGTCACTGCGATCTGAAAAGGAATATGCCGTGCGGATACGTATTGTCCAAGTTCAAGCAGCTTCTTCTCGTCACTTGCTGGACTGATGTTCCCGAGCATTAAGTATTTTGTCGTCATTTGCACAGAAGAAGGCATGTATTTTTCTAGCACTTCTGCAAGAATTTTGTTGTGCTGCACGACATCTAAGATTCCGATATATGCCGCACCTTCTTTTGTTTGAATCACAAATGGCAGATCAGCTTGATGATTCTTCAATAAAAGTTCACTATGCAGGGCTGCCCCTCGAACCGTTAACGCACTGATACTTCTCTCTAGCTGACGGTATGTCTGATCATGTGTATGTTTCATTTGACTGGTATGATCTTGTTTGTGAAAAGTAAGCTTGGAGAATGGGCGAAGCTGTTCCGCATTGTATCCAATGGCGATGACCTGCTGTGATTCGTTCATCGCACGAATGGTTTGTTTTGGCAAGGTTCTCTTTATTTCACCGAGATAAATGACTTGCTGAAATTCATTGATCCTCTTTTCAGCCAAATGTTCATCGGATACAATCGTCGTCTGTTTAGAAAAATGACCGGCGAGTAGATCCAGCATATGAACGGCTGGAGTCACTTCATCCGATTGTGTGGAATAAACGATCAGGGTATTTGGCTGCGTGACAAGAGCATCGGCTGAAGCCATGTGTTTAAACGAAAGAATCGAAAAAAGCGCGATCATCAAACAACATTTCATCAAAGAATTAAAGTTCATTCATCATCATCTCTTTTTCTAGTTCTTCTAAAAATTGCTCTGGCGTTCGATAATCCGAGCTGCTTGTTAAATGACAGACAAGAAATGTCAAGGTCACTTCACGACCGTTTAACAGGACATGCGGTTGCAGTTTATTCTTTAGCTTATCAAGGACAACTGACACGTTTTCTTCTGGTGTGTGAGTTAGCAGCAAGCCCATTCGATCTTCGGATAATCGAAATTTCTTATCGGTTTCTCTTACGCTTTCGCGGATCTTGAGACTTAATTGCTGAAATAGGTGCTGCATTTCTTTTTTTCCATATAACGATTTGAATTCCGCTGCGTAATTCATATGAAGAAGAATAAAGACAAATGGCTGTTTGTACCGTTCTGCCCGTTTCATTTCCTCGGACAATTCGAGCTTCATCCGCTCAGCATTGTCAAATCCTGTTGTCGAATCAATCGCCACAAATTGTTTGATGGCCTGCTTTTGTTGTTCAATGGTGTGACGCAGCATCTTGATCCGTTCATGCAAGCTTCCCGCTGAAATAGCAAAAAAAAGAAGTGCTACGCCCCAAATCACTACATCTTGCAATGTTTGATTTGAAAAAAGGGGATTTTCATGACCAAACTCTGTAAAGAACATGGCGCTTCCTATAAAGAACAAAATAAGCAAGGTGAAAATTAATGCTGGTAGGATACCAAATAAAATACCGCAGCCTAACACGACAAATGTCAGTGCGATGATCATAAAGCTCTCCGCATCTTGTACGTTGAGATAGCCCATAAACAAAATAAGGCCTGCAAACGTGAGGAGCAGAGAATAGTACAAGCGATACGTGTTACTGAACAACCGATTCATTTAGAAGCTCCCTTTCTGCAATCAGAGGCAATAAGTTATCAAATGAGTGTGTGTCTTTTTCGTTCATATATCCTCCGTAATAAGGCTTGAGAGGATCTTGGGTTTGTAATTCTTTCATGCGGTGATAAACAGCCTTTGCAAATTCAAGCTCGTTTTGTTTAAGGGCATACAATAGGACAAGTGCATATACCGAAGGCGATTCATACGTCACAGATGGCTGCAATGTGCTCAGCTTATATCTCCCGTACAGTTTTCCTTCTTGTTTAAAAGTCGTTTTAAGCCATTTCATGATCGCAGACGTATTAACCTTTGCATGATGGGCATGTAGAGCCGTATAGAGTTGATCGATCATATTGATTTCTCGATCAAACGAATAGGTTTTTTTCTTTATGTCATAGGATTTAGGAAAGAATCCTTTTTTTCTCGGTGCTTGTTTTAGAATGGCTAATTGGTTACTGGTCATTTGTTTCGTGAATATTTTGAGGGATTCCAATTCTTTGATTGCTTTTGGGTCTATATAAGAGAGTGTGATTGTGTGTGAAGTTCGATTTGTTGATGCATCATAATAATCGGACAATATGCCTTTGAACATGTTTTTTTCTTTTAACGCTTGAGCGATTTCTTTTGCTGTCGTTTGATACGCTGACTTCTTCCACAAACGATTTGCCTTTTGAAGTGCCGCCACTACACGTAAATCATCAACTAAAGCATTGGCCTTACTTTTTTGCTCAGATTCAATTTGCCAGCTGAGAAGATGATGGTCTAGTAAAAATTGATCTTGTAGAACACCCAACTGTTGGTCAAATAAATTTTGATCTTTTTTTCGAACAAGATAATCCATCCAAAGTCCGAGTGATTCAGATAAGTAGATGTGCTGCTCTGCAAAAGAGGTACGAATCAAGCCTTGATCTGTCATTAAGTGGTGAGTGATAAAATATTCTCCAGGCAATACAGGCTGTGGCGATACTGGATCAGCTGATTCTTTCTGCTGCTTCCAGGTACATCCGCCTAGTAGAATGACAATGAGTAAAACAATTGCTGTACGATATATGCGTGTATGCATTCGTGTCCCCTTTCAACTCCCCGTTCTCTAAGCATCTAACGATTTATTATAGAGCGTTTTTGTTTAAATTTAAATAAATATTTTATACCAAATTACGAGTCTTTTCGCATATTTATTCCCATTTTCAGAAAAACAATATGTCGATATGCTTGAGAACACTGAAAAACCCATGCGTTTCCGCACGGGTTTTTACACAACTATTGATCTAATTTTAGTTTCTTTAATTGTTCAGCTAGTGCATTATTAATTGGTTCTTCCACTTTCTTTTGTTTCTTCAAATATTTAGACACATCGTGCTTACTGGCTTTCTTTTGATTGGATTGAGATTTGCGTTTTTCGAAGACAGACAGTTTTTCTCTATGGCCGCACACACAAGCAAAGATTTTGCCATCGCCTTCTCCGCGCAGCTCGAGCTTTTTATGACAGTTCGGGCAGCGTGCGTTTGTTTTCTTCGCCACATTTTTACGATGGCCGCATTCCCGGTCCTGGCAAACAAGCATCGTTCCATGTTTTCCATTCACTTTCAGCATCAGTTTTCCGCAGTCTGGGCAATGGGTGCCAGTGACATTGTCATGCTTAAAGGTCTGGTTCGTCTGTTTGATTTCAGATACGGCTTGTTTCGCATATAATTTCATTTCACTCATGAATTGAGAAGCTTTCAATTGCCCTTTTGCGATTTTAGAAAGCTTTTGTTCCCATTCCGCTGTTAACGCAGGAGACTTTAAGTCTTCAGGCACTAAAGAGAGCAGCTGCTTTCCTTTCGATGTGATGAAGATGTCTTTGCCCTTTTTCTCGATTAGGAAGCTATTGAACAGCTTTTCAATAATATCTGCTCTTGTTGCTACTGTCCCTAGACCACCTGTTTCACCAAGGGTTTTCACTAAGTCTTTTTCCTCTTTCTGCATAAATGCCGCTGGGTTTTCCATGGCAGATAATAGGGTCGCTTCATTAAAACGTGCAGGAGGTTTCGTTTCTCCTCTTGTTTCTTTCAGCTGTCGTACGTCTAGTGACTGTCCTTCTGAAAGCAGCGGCAAATGTTGATCCACCTCGGCTGATTCCTCTTCTTCATAGGAATCATCGTACACGGCTTTCCAGCCAGCTGATTGCACGATTTTCCCTTTTGCTGTGAACGTTTCACTGCCTATTTTGGCGATAACCGTTGTTTCTTCGTACTCAAAAGGATTCATGAGTACCGCAAGGAATCGTTTGGCAATAAGGTCATATAATTTACGCTCTTTATCACTTAATGCACCTGGATACAGCTCTTCCTCGGTTGGAATGATCGCATGGTGATCTGACACTTTTGCATCATTGACGAAGCCTTTGTGCGCTTTTACACCTGATTGTAAAATCCGGTTCACATGCTGCGCGTATGGTCTGACGTTCATTCCTTTTAATCGGTCTTTTAATGTGGGAACGATATCCGCTGAAATAAACCTTGAATCTGTACGTGGATATGTCACGAGCTTATGCTGCTCATACAATCGCTGAAGTGTAGATAATGTTTCTTTTGCTGAGAAGCCATAGCGTTTATGCGCATCACGCTGCAATTCAGTCAGATCGTACAGTCCCGGCGCAAAAGCTTTTTTAGCTGTTTTTTTCAACGCATCAACCACTGCTGGTTTTCCTTCGCATGCTGCCACGCGCTCTTTGATCACATTCTCTTGGAAGGTACGGTTTTGCTTTGTTTTAGCATCCTGCCAGGTCAAAGTCAGTCCATCTACTTGTGCAGTCAATCCATAGAACGGCTTCGGCTGAAATTGCTGAATGTCTTCTTCTCGTTTGGCGATCATGGCAATCGTTGGTGTTTGCACCCGTCCGCAGGAAAGCTGTGCATTGAACTTGGTTGTCAGCGCTCTTGTTGCGTTGATGCCGACAATCCAGTCTGCTTCTGCACGTGCAACTGCCGAGCGATACAGGTTATCGTATTCTCTGCCGTCTTTTAATCGTTTGAAGCCTTCTTGAATGGCTTTGTCCGTGACAGATGAGATCCATAGTCGTTTCAAGGGCTTTTTCACATGTGCTTTTTCAAGAATCCATCTTGCGACAAGCTCCCCTTCACGTCCAGCATCTGTTGCAATGACAATGTCTTTGACATCTTTTCTCGCAAGCTGCGCTTTCACTGCTTGGAATTGTTTGCCTGTCTTTTTCATCACCACAAGCTTAAGCGGCTCTGGAATGATCGGTAAATCCTCTAAACGCCAGGATTGAAATTCTTTTCCGTAGCCTTCTGGATCAGCCAGTGTGACCAAATGGCCAAGCGCCCACGTCACAATGTATTGATCTCCTTCTAAAAAGCCATTTCCTTTTTTATGACACTTCAGCACACGTGCAAGATCACGTCCGACCGAAGGTTTCTCTGCTAATACAACTGTTTTTGACACTAGATTTCACATCTCTTTCTTCTATCCATCCTTTTATTATAGCAGACGTAGAGATGCGGTTCTAATGACGGATTATTTCTTCAACTGTGTGATGATTTCATTTTAGATTGTCCTATATAGCTATTGGTACACACCTTCACAAATGTTATAATTAGTATAAAAAGAAAAAATTAAGGAGAACGAATGCAAACTGTTTGGACCTACATCACTAAAGTTAGTATAAAAAAAGGTTTGAATTTATCTTTAGGGTATTATATTTTGATAAGTTTACTTAGTTCCATACATATTATGATATTTAAACTATCATTTTCTCTCATCCCATTATTTTGGATTTTAAAAACCATATCTATATATATATCAACACTTAAACTTAAGCACCTAGATATTACTGATGAGAACTTTAAAGTAGACCGTCAAATCCGAGGTCAAATTATAATGTTAATATCTATAATTTTTATTTTAGTAGAAATAACCATTGGTTTGAATTTCAATATATTTTATCATTTTTGGAATAGTATCCATGGAATTTCTTTGCTTTCTTTTAGTTTTTGCTTATTTCTAATCGGTTTATCAATATATCGCAATAATTTTTACATTAGATTTTTAGGGATTATTAGCACTACATTTTTGGGATTTTTCGGTTTGATTTTTTTAATCCTTTCAGTTTTAACGTTGGTTATAACTCTTTTTTCATTTTCCACAAACAATAATGCATATAATCACCTTATAAAATTCATATCAACTTTCAAAAATGAAAACCTTATTATTGTTTCTTATATTCTTAATGAGAAATATATTTTTGTTTTTATTATAATAACTATATATTCTGTAATATTTCTTTTAATAATTATTATATTTCATCCACCATATCAACTGGATCAATTAAGCAATGTACTTAAATTAAGTAATATTATCATTTCATTAGTATCTATCTCTATTTTTTTTCATGTAAGTATTAATTTCTCTGGACCTTCATTATTAGAACAAAAACAAGTTGCATTGAAATTAGCAGAAAAAGAAAAAATAAATTTCAATGAGATAAATATATATATAAAGAATTTTTCAAAAGCTAATCTTATTAATCTCGCTACAATTTTATTTACACCTTACATCGTTGCACTTTTAGTTACAAATTTCTTTTTGGATTTGAAGAAAAATCTAGCTAAGAAAAAATCCTCGAAAATTTTAAGTGAATGTATTCACTTAGGTATTTGTTATAAAAATGAAGATATCCAAAGCAAAAAATATTTTTTCTATGCAGGAGATAAAATCGCTTGGTTACTATATAACACACTTTCAAAAAAAATAAAGTCTAAGGGCGAGTTATAGATAATACTTGCCTATATTTATAATTAATACGTTATTTCTTCAATCGTTTGATGATTTCGTTTGTGACTTCTTGAGTTTGATAGACGCCGCCGATGTCTGCCGTTAAAAAGCCGTCTGCTGTGACTGATTCGATGGTGCTGAGAAGGTGCGTACCCAGCTCTTCTTCTCCGAAATGATCAAGCATCAGTTTAGCGGTCCAAATTTGACCGATTGGGTTGGCGATTCCTTTTCCCGCAATGTCTGGAGCTGATCCGTGTACAGGCTCAAACATGGATGGGTATTTGCCATTTACATTGATGTTGGCGGCAGGCGCCACGCCAATACTCCCCATAATGGCTGCCCCAAGATCCGTCAAAATATCACCAAACAAATTACTGGCCACAATCACATCGAATTTTTCTGGTCTTGTTACAAAGAAGGCTGAGAGCGCATCAATGTGCTGAGAGTCTGCTGCCACCTCTGGATAATCCTTTGCTACGTCTTGAAACACTTCATCCCAAAAAGGCATGGTATGGACGATCCCATTCGATTTGGTTGCACTCGTCACATGCTTTCGTCTTTTTTCTGCTAATTGAAAGGCAAAACGCATCGCACGCTCTGCCCCTTTTCTTGAGAACACTGCATTTTGAACAGCAAGCTGATCTTCTCCTTGATAAATACGGCCTCCAATTTCACTATATTCACCTTCACCGTTTTCTCTGACAACTAGAAGATCGAAATCCTTTGGCTGCGTAAGCGGTGAGCGAATGCCGCTCAGCTGTTTTGCAGGTCTGACGTTTATCACCTGTTCAAATTCCCGCCTAATCTTAATAAGCAGTCCCCAAAGCGATACGTGATCCGGCACTAAATTGGCATCTCCGACAGCCCCTAAGAAAATGCTGTCAAAGGTTTTCAGTTGATGTAATCCATCCTTTGGCATCATCTCGCTATGCTCTAAATAATATTCACAGCTCCACGGAAAATCCTGAAAGGTAAAAGACAAACCGCCATGTAATTCTGACACCGCTTTCAATACTCGTATGGCTTCAGGTACAACTTCCTTCCCAACCCCGTCACCTGGTATCGCCGCAATTGAAACATGCTTCATTCATTTCTCCCCCTTTATCGTCGGTCGACCGTCGACCGTTTAAATTTGAGTTTACTAGAGAGTTCATGTTCTTTCAATGGACAAAAGACGCTTTTTTGATCAAAGCGCCTGTTTATCCTGGAAAAGCATCGAGGGTTTCTGTTTCTTCCTCCCCGCATCTTTTTTATCTGAAAGCAGCAGTCCTCCTAAGGTCAGTGCCGTTCCGAGTACAGACATGAGGGTCAATCTCTCATGAAGAACGATCATTGAAATGACCATCGTAATAATAGGAACGCCATAAATATACACACTCGATTTCACCACACCGAGCGTTTTCACCGAAAAGCTCCATGTTAGAAAACAAATGGCAGATGCGAACAGGCCTAAAAACAGCAAGTGAAAGGCAAACGACGGGTTCATCAATCGCTCCCAGTCTAAACGAATCTTAAAATGCCAGATCAGGGGAAGCATCCAAAGCAAGCCGTAAAAAAAGACACGCCTCGTCACTTGAATGATATGGTATCCATATTGGTTGATCATTTTCGATAAAATAGAATAGAAGGCCCAGACAATGGTCGCCGTTAATGCTAGCACATCACCTAGTGGATTCAATTGGAACGTCGTCATTCCATTAAAGCTAATCAGCACAATTCCTGTCATCGCGATAAAAAAGCCTATGAAAAATCGGCGATGCAGCGGCTCATCTTTCAATAAAAAATAAGCCAATAAAAATGAGAAGAATGGCACAACTGAACTGATGACACCTGCATTCGAAGCGAACGTATAGGTGAGTGCGACATTTTCTAAAAAATAGTATAAGACCACACCGCATAATCCTGCGAGCGCAAACATCGCTTCATGCTTTTTACGCTGCACCTTCATGGTGACCGGATAGATCATCATCAGAGCCAGATACCCAATAAAAAAGCGAAAAAATAATATCTCTGTGGGAGAAAAAGCAGTTAATAATATTTTGGTTGAGATAAAGGTCGAGCCCCATAGAAAAATAGTGAACATGGCCGCTAGATGACCAAGCAGCTGTTTATTTTTCATCTGCTGTTACCTGCTTTGCAAAAATTTGCTGATATTGCCCTGGGGTGAGCCCAATAAATTCTGAAAAGAAATGACTCAAGTGACTTTGATCAGAAAAACCAGCGGAGACTGCCGCATCTACAGGCTTCACTCCTTGGGCGAGAAGCTCCTTCGCATAGTTCACTCTCACTGTCTGTAAATAACGATACGGCGTGATCCCTCTGTATTTTGTAAAAGCACGAAGAAGGGAGTATTTGTTCATAGACACAAGCTCTCCTAAGTCGTCTAACGAAATATTTTCCGTGCGGTATGTTTCAATATATTGCTGTACATCTTGGACTTTCTGTTCGGCGGCATGCGCTGCTGACGCTTTTTCCTCTGATGTATCAGCATAGGCTTCAATCAGCTGCTTCATAAAGAAATAAAACGTTTCCTGTTTATTCAAAGCTGGAGCTTCTTCTGTGATCATTTGATGAAGATCATATAATGGCTTTGTCAGTTCACTTTGTGAAAACACAGGGGCTTTAAAATGTGGCTTGTGCTGAAACATTTTCTCTATGACATCTGCTTCTATATTTAAACAACGATAATCTAGTGTCCTGTGATCAATCTGCTCGCATGCGTGATTGTCATATGGATTGAAAAGAAGGATGTCTCCCTTTTCAATGATGTATTCTTCATTTTGGCAGATCAAACGTCTTTGACCGTCCTCAATAAATCCAATCACATAGTATGTATGAAAATGATTCGGGAACTTTTGCATGATGCCATGAAAGCGATACGCCTCTAATTGCAAGTCCTGATCAAAATGTACCGTTCGTTCTTCTTGTGTTTTCATGTCGATCCCCTCTTTCACTGAACTGATCATTAGTGTAGCACACCCTTTTTCTCTTGAATTGTACGATATTGACTTTTCCGATGCAGGCTTGCCTAGAGGGAAAAACTTGGATAACATGAGACAAAAGATGATGTGTAAATGAGGGAATGACGGGATGAATTCATTCGAGATGAAAAGACCAGCACCATACCATATGCAATTTTATGAACAGCTGAAGCAAATGATATTTGATGGGCAGTTTCAGCCAGGGGAACGCATCAATGAGACACAGCTTGCCAAACAATTTGGTGTAAGCCGATCACCGGTTAGAGAGGCGATGAGGCTTTTAGAAAAAGATGAGCTCTTGATCGCTGATCATCGGTCAGGCTACTCTGTCTATACGTTAACGGAAAAAGATGTCGAGGAGCTTTATCAAGTTCGAATCGCCCTAGAAACGCTAGCTGTTGAGCTTGCATGCAAGGAAGCCGCGCAAAGAGAGCTGGATGATATTGAGCAGGTCCTCAAGCAGGCAGACGGAGCAATCAAGCAGCAGCTGCCATCTAAAGAAATCGTCCAGTTACATGAAGCCTTTCATCAAAAAATTATTCTAGCGAGTCACAATCACCGCTTATGTAAACAATTGAATCATGTGAATGCACTCATTCATTTTTGCCGTATCTTTCATTTTAGCGGCGGAGCGCGTGCTGAGACGATTCAAAAAGAGCATGCTGCCATTTATTCTGAAATGAAAGAGCGCCGCTCCACAGAAGCCGTTCAAGCGATGACGGATCATTTATTACATGATGTGATGCACTTAAAGCAAGTACTCTCTGAAACAAACAAGGATTAAGTGATTTTTCCTTTTTCCCATTTTTTAAGCATTACATGAACATATTTTGAATTTTTCGTAGATTTTAGCATGTCCAGACGATCTTTCGTTTATATTAGAAGATGAGAAACTAGCTTTTATACAGGAGGATTTGTATATGCATACAAGTATTAGCCGTCTTCGACAGGCGGGTTTTATTGAGGGTATGTCTCTTTTAACCCTTCTTTTAATTGCCATGCCTCTGAAATATTTTGCGGATATTCCGATGGCAGTCACCATTGTAGGCTCTCTTCATGGCGCATTGTTTGTCATCTATATGCTTGTTTTGGCATATGTGACTTTTAAAGTTCGCTGGCATTTGAAATGGTCCATCGCTGGTTTTTTTGCAGCGTTCATTCCTTTCGGCAACTTCGCCTATGATAAGGTGCTCCGCCAGTATGATACAAAGGCTTAATCAAAAAAGGGCTAAATCGAATGTCGTTTTAGCCCTTTGTCTACACGCTGAAGCGTTCTGTTAAAGGAACGCTTTTTTAAATTGATGCATATTTCACAATGGCTGCTTGACGCGTCATTTCGTCATACGCCACCCATAATTCATCACCTGGCAGTACACTAGTCATTGGATCGATTGGCTGTTTCACTTCATACAGCATGCCATCTCTCTCAATCTGAATGATTGCTAGCGGCTGGTTGCCGATGACGCCAGCAAATGCGACATGGGTCACTTTTGCACTTCCTTGTTTCTCTTGCATGAGACCGATTTCTCTATCCAGCTCTTCTTTCTTTGTCTGGATCGTGATTGGAGTTCCTGGTGCGACCTGCATATGATCAGGGATGAATTGGCTGACCGTTTTTGTAATAGACTGATCTCCGCTTGAAACCGTCACATCCAGCATGACAGGCTTTTGTCCATGAATCGTGACTGGATATTGCTTCACTCGCTGAATGGTTCCTGTTAACGTCACATCTTTCCCCGATCGATTCCGCACTTCATGGCCATAGGCTGCCATTTTCAACTGACCGCTGATGGCGACGAGATCGGCTTTTTCTCCTTTTCTAAATTCAAAACCAGCGGCTTGAATCATCGGAATGGTATACCTTTTCTGATCTGCTTCAAATGTAAGCGATAAGACAGTGCCTCGTCCTACGGTTTCATATGATTCTATATTTCTTAAAACAGCGCCTTTGATGATCTTTGGCTCGCTTGGCTTCGATAAATCACCCTCTTTTAAGAGCATTGCCTTTTTCTTCTTCTGATGATAGAGAATGACGATACGCTGACCCGGTTGCGGTATCTGGGTGTAAGATACAACTGTTTTAACCGTCTTCTCGATGTTTTCCCCATCATATTGAAATTGCAGCTGCATTTTGACAAGCGGCTGTTCGTTGATGTAGGTGCCCGTTTCTTTGACAGATACAATATTGGCTTCTAATGTGACACTGTCTTTAATCTTGTTGTTTCTCACCAGTCTCAAAATCGGCGGCAGGAAGATGGCTAGTACAAATAACAGTAGTGGAATAAACAGCCATATCGCCCAGTTGAGAATGAGTGGCCCGCCTTTCATGACATATTGCATAAAGGTGTCAACAGACGTTTGGTGAGCAGGACTGGCGTTTTCGATTGAGATGATTTTTTTCAAAGGAAATTCCTTTAGCTGGCTGCTCGTCGTCTCATATGCACCCGTTAATTGATTGTCGAATGAATAATAGATCCAATCGCTCTTCACATTTTTATTGAAAGTGAGCTCTTCTCTTTGTAAGGATTCATATGACAACGATTGAAAAAGCTTGCTGGCAGACGTCGCCTTATTCGTGCGATGGTTATAAATATATCCAGTCAGTTTGCCTTTTGCTTCGTCCTTTGCAGTAGAGCCTGCAATAAGAACTTCTTCTTCATTAAGCTGGTAGATATAGGTTTGATAAATTGGTTTTGGTGTTGGGACGACTTCCCCAAGCCTTCCCTCTGCATTCACTTTCCTTGCCCTTTTTGGATAATTCGATTCTACGGCGACAGCAAAGTTTTGTGATGATCCAATCTTTTTTTGCAGCCTCTGCTCAACTGTATCTTCAATGAGGCTAAACGGATCAGCGTTTTTGGAGACATAGACACCAAGCTGATGCTTCTCGTTTGAGATACCGCTAACATATGCCTTCTGGTCATTTTTCAAAGTCAATTCAAATATAGGAATAGGCGTCTGCCCTCTAAAGGAATTCATGACGACATCCATGGAGACTGGCCTTGCTGGCAGCTTTAGCTCGTTGAGATTGTGCACATGAAACTGACCATTCTTTAGCTCACCGAGGACTGCAGCGGCGCCTTCCATTTCTCCTGTAAACACGAGCTGTCCATTCCATTGATATGTATTCGTTTTTAAAAATGAGGGGATCAGTAGATTTTGCTTAACGAGCTCTTTCTTTTCTCCGCTTGGCGTTATTTTCTCGATCAACAGCTGCCCCTCTTTATTTTTTAAAGCAAGTAAGAGATTGTTACCTTGAATGGATGGAAACATTTCATTAAACGTATCGCTTTCCGTGGTCCATTCACTGATTCTTTTTCCTGATTGAGGATCATACATTCCAAAATGGAGTTGTTGGTCTTTTGATACAGCACTCACCACTCGTTTTCCTTCATCAAATGTAAAAATTCGTTTGACGTCATACTCTGTTACTTTCCCATCCGACAAATCATCTTGGTAATGGTTCCACACCATGAAACTGATAATGATCGCTGGAATAAAGAAGACAATATATCTGAGGGAAATCACTGGTATTCTTTTCACTTGATCGCTTCCTTTCATGAGGTTCCTTTACCTTATACGTTAGTGCAGCGAGAATGTTTCGTGCTAGAAGAATACCATTCCAGCCTCCGAATTCCATATTTTACAAACTTCGTTGTTTGCGATAAAATCCAATCAGATTCAAAAAAGGAGTTTTTCTCATTGGATAAGCTATCTTCTATCTTTCTAGCGGCTTGGCTGCGTGTTCCTCGTTGGTTCAAGCAATGGGTGCTCGTATCCATTTCCATTTTCTTTTTTTATATGTGTTTTGTAAAGGGGCTGACTAGCTGGCATACCTTGCCGCCCATCACTTTGCTTACGTGTGTCATTGCTTCCTTCTTCATTTGGATGTTGTGGCTAAAAGGTCAAAAAAATAAGTGAAATGGGGAAAATCATGAAAGCATTCATCAGTTATTTTGCTATCTCTTTTGTTCTGCAATGGGTTTGGTTTGGCATTGTGCACCCAAATAGTGGCGTGACACTCTTGGACATGTTCGTCTTTTCTATTTTGTTTGCAGTGATGTTCTTTTTTATCGGGCGGATTTGGCATTATCAGAAGAAAGGAAGAAGTGAGTGATCATGAAATGAACCCAATGAAAAAGGCTGCCAAATAGATGGCAGCCTTTTCCTTGCTCTTTTCATGCAAATAAATAATCAATGTGTGATCTCCGTTACGGAGTGTATGAATTAAGATTCGATCATATCAGTGTGTCATATGTGTTCCGAGTGAACCTACGTTTGAAAGTAAACGCCATGGAAGTTCTGGATAACAAGACAACGAAAGCCCTACCTCTCATTCGTCCTTACGGCTCCGAAGCCGTGCCAGTGTGAATTGTAAATCAAAACGTCTTTTTTCCACTCTTCCGCTTTTATAGGGGGCGGGTGCAGAAGGAAAAGAATAAGTTGTTCGCTTTGACAGCGTCTCGTTCTTATCAAGTAGAAGCTCTATTGCTTCTCATTATGTCATAGAAAAAAGAAAGTTTACTTTCTTTATTTATTTGCTTATTTCAACACTTAATATAAAACTATAACACATACCCCCAGCTTACGCAAGTGTTAAAGTGATAATTCTGCTGGCGTACGGCTTCCTTCATTCATGTAACGAATGGAGGTTGGATCAATCTTCAGAATCACTAGATTCGGATCATCTTTTCCTTTAAACCATTTCTCCATCTCCTCAGACCAAAGGCGGTCGATCAGTTCTGGATCATCGGTTAATGTTGCGGTACCTGCGATTTCTGCATACGTGTCACCGAATCCTTCACCTGAATAACCAATGAGAATATGGACATTCGGGTTTTTTTCAATTTCGTCTGCTTTATGTGTTTCTTTGCTCGTTGGTGTATATAATGTCAGCCCTTCATGGAAAAAAGTCATGTAGCGGGTATGCGGCTTATCCTGTTCAACGGTCGCCAGTGTTCCGACCTTTTGTTCATCTAATAGGTTGAGTACCTTTTGTTTTAATTCTTCTTGTGACATATCGTTTCACTCCTTCAAATTTCATCCGTACTCTTAGGTTTCCACGACAATCCATTCATTAAACAAAGAAATGTGTTTTTCATAAAAAGAGATCTTCTGGCTGATGCTATAGAAAACAGGCTCAATGAAGGGAGAAGTTGAACATGCATCATGAAACGATGTTCCATTTGAGTTCACTTGTCATTGCGGCAGTTGTTGTGGGCATTATCGTATGGTCTGTCTCATCTGTGCAGAAGAATCGCAAGAAATACTAAACACACCGCCCAATCAAAGCTGGGCGGTGGCGCTATTGATCATGTATTCATAAAGGAACCGCCGTTGACGTGAAGTGTTTGTCCTGTCATATAAGACGATTCGTCAGAAGCAAGCAGCACATAGCAGCCGACATGCTCTACAGGCTGTCCTGGTCTTCCCATTGGGGTTTCTGCCCCGAAGCTTTCCACACTATCCTCATCAAATGTAGATGGAATGAGCGGCGTCCAAATTGGACCTGGCGCTACACCATTCACCCGAATCCCATCTTTCACAAGCGACTGTGCCATAGAACGCGTAAAGCCGTTGATGGCCCCTTTTGTCGCCGTATAATCAATCAGCACTTTGTTGCCTCGATATGGGTTAATGGATGTTGTATTAATAATTGTACTTCCCGGTTTTAAGTAATCCAGTGCTTTCTTCGTAAAATAAAAATAAGAATAGAAGTTGGTTCTAAAGGTTTGGTGAAGCTGTTCACTAGAAATATCTTGAATCCGTTCTTTCGGATGCTGTTCAGCCGCATTATTCACTAAAATATCTAATTGCCCAAAGGCTTCAACTGTTTTTTCTACCGCTTTCTCGCAAAAGGCTTCGTCACCGACATCTCCTGCAATCGTTAAACATTTAACGCCTTCCTGTTCTACGCGCTTTTGCGTATCCTTTGCATCCTCATGTTCATTTAAGTACACAATGGCGACGTGTGCACCTTCTTTTGCATAGGCAACAGATACAGCACGTCCAATTCCACTATCTCCGCCTGTAATCAGTGCGACTTTCCCTTTGAGCTTGCCAGATCCTTGATATGATTCATCCTCAAAGATCGGCGCAGGATTCATTTCTCTTTCACTGCCTGGCTGCTGATCCTGTGTTTGGCGCGGAATGCCATTTGTTAAGTATTCACGTAAATCCATGTGTAAGCTCCTCCTTGATTTGTTGATGTATCCTTTCATTACCACCTCTTTTTTTTACTCAAACATCCCTAAACTGCACAGATGCGTTTTGTAAATTGGCATGTTTCAAGATGGGAAAAATCGGTTACATGATCATTAAAAAGGAGCGTTCTCAAATGCTGTCAACCATTTCGAAAACCTTTAGCAGACCAAAAGGCTGGCTCGGAAGCATCGCAGGCTTCATTATGGCAAATGAAAATAAAGCATTGAATCAGTGGGCCATCCAGCACTTAGATCTGACAGATAGTGAAAACATTTTGGAAATCGGCTATGGGCCCGGCTACAGCATCAAACATATGCTTAAGCATTATGAAGATCTTCACATTGATGGTCTAGATGCCTCCGCCACCATGCAGGAGCAAGCACAGTCCCGCGTCAGCAAACGGTCAAAAGACAAACAGGTCCGGCTGTATGTAGGGAAAATCGAGAAAACACGCTTGCCCGGAGAGCAGTATGACAAAGTACTGTCTGTCAACAACTTTACGATTTGGGATGATCCAAAGACTGGCCTACTCAACCTTTATCACACGTTGAAACCAGGCGGAAAACTCGTCATTGTGATGCAGCCAAGAGAAAAAGGTGCTGATGCGAGCCGGACAAAAGAGATGGGTGAAAACATATTGAATGACTTACAGTTTGCGGGGTTTGACCATTTTTCTGTTGAGTATGAGGAAATTCGTCCAACACTTGCTGTCTGTGTCACAGCCAAAAAGCCGAGAAGCGAATAAGCTCTCGGCTTTTTTTCTTACCATTTTGCTTCTTTTACAAATTGATAGAACAGCTGATGCAATTTCTGTTCAATCTCTTCCTTTGATCCCTGTCCATAAAGCACCATGCTTTCCTCACTTTCGATGATGGATGAACTGATCAGACTAAACATTTCAGACCCTTCCTTGCCAAGCTTTTGCGGCGCCAGCATCATAAGCATTCGTGACATCATTTGCTGCCCGCCGTCCATGCTTTTCACCTCGTATGCCTGATCAAGATCGTAAATATGAAAGATTGGTTCCTTGATGAATTCATGCTTTAAATGAAAAAGAGCAAACTCGGTACCAGGTATGCCTAAACCGCCTTGCTGTTCACGTTCCAGTAAGCCGCTCGCTACATCATCCGCATGTGTGATAGATCCTTCTTCTTCAAGCTGACGAAGCAGCTGTCTGATTGTTGCCTCATGCTGCGGCAGCGTCTCTCTATTTTCGATGGTAAAATGGGACAAGATGCTGCGAATCACAGACATATAATTCGTCACCTGCTCTGCAACCGCCATCATATCAACCGTTTCTTGCACAGATTCTTTAACAGCTTCTTTTGTTCTTTTTTTCTCGATCATATAAGGGATCTTCCGTTTAATATGAGCTTTCACACGCATGGCGTCATCCTCGTTTAGGAGCGGACTGACCATGATGTAATCGATATGGTCATATGGGATCGGAACAGTCGATACAATCATGTCATAGCTCGATGCATCAATTTCCTTTAGCTCCATTAAGGAGGATAAATCGAATTTGGCGATCTCCGGTAATTCTTTTTTTAGCCGCGAGGCGAGCATTTTGGAGGAACCAATCCCGCTTGAACAAACGACTAGTGCATGAATGTTTGTTTCTTCTTTTTTGATTTCAAGCACTGAGCCAAAGTGAAGCACTATAAAGGCAATTTCATCCTCTGGAAATTCAATCTCTGGAAAGAAACGCTCGACTCCTTCTTCAATCGCCATGAAAAGCAAAAAGTAGTCTTTTTTTATTTGTTGTGTGAGCGGATTATAGATTCTCATCTTTTCCTTTAAACGGTTCATGGCAGGTTCAAGATGAGACACGAGTCCCTCATACAATGAATCATTCTCATTTAAATGGTAGCCGGTTTTATTTGAAATAAAATCAATGAGCTTCTTCGTTCTGATCGCTATATCCAGCTCGATCTCATCAATACGGTATTCTGCCCCAAAGCTGCGATTGGCACTGCGCAGGTGGATGGTCATATATCCGACCTCTGCTTCAGGGATCTCCACATTAAACATGCGTTCAAGTGCTCTTGCGATTCGCTGAGATGATTCAAATTCTTTCGTCCGCTTTAGTTCAAGCAGCTCTTCCTCTTCCATTCGAATGGTTTCACCAAGCTGAATCCGTTCAATGGCATAGGTTAAGTGAACGACAAGGGCAATATAGGCACTATCAGATAAGGAGAGTGACAGTCTATTTTTCAAATGAAAGAGCAGTCTTTCTACCTTAAGCAGCTGCCCTCTGCTGACAACGCCAAACACCTTTTCCGTCGCTTTCGTTCGATGTTTGATATTCATTTCAATTGTTTCTAAAAATAATTGAATATCCAGCCGGTCAACAATGAGGTTCCCGACAATCTTTCGTTTTGCTTCTTCCGGTCCTTTTAATTCAATGCCATACCCGCGTTTTCGGATCAGCTGCAAACCGTAAGGAGCGATCCACTCCGTCAGTTCATCTAAGTCATAGCTGATGGTCGCATTTGTTACCTGCAAATCGGCTGCGAGTGTATATAATTTCACCGGTTCCTTTGCTTCAAGCAGGGCACATAATATTAAGAGCTTCCGTTCGTCAGAGCTATATTCAATTTGATCCTCATTTGACATATGAGCAAGAAGCCGCTGTTTATCCTCTTGTTCACCGACTGCCTTCAAGCCTTTCCCCGGCTGTTTATCTAGTGAAAGATCATAATTCTTTAATATGGGCTTAATCGATTTTAGTTCTCTATGAATGGTTCTTGTGCTCACCTGAACAGAATCGGCTATCTCACGAATGGTGACATAACGATTTTGCTGAATGATGTATTTGATGATCTTCTGTTCTCGTGCCGTTATGTACATGAAATGCCTCCTTCTGCAAAAATAGGTCTATTGTCACACCTTAATATAAAACGCTTTCAACAAACGATGCAATCTTAAGTTGATCTGACTTTGGCAAATGGGCTGTGACAAAATTAAATACAACGTCCGATCATACGTTTCTCCAAAATGACGGTCCATGATCCTTTTGATGAAATTGAACCTTTTGTTCATGAAAAGGCAGTGAACCCCCAGCTTTTAAAGAATACGTCGGGTTGTATACTGGAGAGCCAAAGCAATAATCCATCGTTCCTTCCTCCGGGCGGAAGATGACGGTTCGCATTGTTCCGAACAGCTCCTCATAATTGTGCACAGCCAGACCATCAGGATATTCTGTCTGGAACAGCTTAGCAAGAGAATCACTTGGTCGTCGTTGTTCTAAAGCCTTCATCAACATGTCGTATCTGACAATAGAATGATGTTTTGTCATCCCTTTTGCTGTTTGATCAGCAATCGGATGATTTGTGGCTGCAATATAACCTGCCTCCGGTCTTCTGACCATTTTGCGACCATCAATGATTTCAATCACAGCCGCTTCTCCTTTTCGATCGGCAAGCATGAGGTGAACATTTGAGGCAACGGGCATTTCCTGAATAGAGTGAATGGCTTCCTCAACCGTTCTACAGTTTTCCAGAACAGATCGAATCACATGATACACTTGCAAACCGGCAACTGCTGGAACCTTTAAACCGGCTTCATTTCCAACCGGCGGACCACAAGCAGAGAATGTGACAGAAAGACCATGCTCATTCATCCCATCAGATCTGCCAAACAAGAGCAGCGACGAGCCTGTATGACATGCCAAGCCCTTCACATGTGTCGTCACAAGACGCATATCATCAAATATCGGGGAGAAATCATAGTTACGCAGCATGACCGTTTGTTGACCGGCCGCCATATTCCCCTGCCTCACGCAGTGGGAACAGCCTGGCTGAAGATGAGATGAATAGAAAAAGGTCAAATAACGCTCATCTAATTGCAGTTCATCACAAAATCCAGCTATCTCTTCTTCTAACTGAGGAAGATAAGGGCGCATCAGCTGCTTCGTTTCCTTCACAGCCTCTTTTTCTAGCGGTTCTGTTCGAATATATTGTGTCTGTAGCAACGGGTTCTCCTTAAGCCAGACAGCCTGCTGCTTTCCTACTTCATAAGCGGTTCCTGTCATTTCATGAAAATATGCACTGATCTCCTCCATGCCTGCACACCTCTTTCGCCTTCGTTTCTTTTATCATATCGAAACCGTCATTTATTGAAAAGGATGAAAAAAACTGCAACCCCAACGGATTACAGTTGTTTACAGGATTGTTGAAACAATGCTTTTGCCATCGCTTCATATCCTTTATGGTTTGGATGAAATTGATCAATCGATAAATACTCTCTTTCATGTCCTTCAAACGCCCGGTACACATCCACAACTTCTACATGCGGATTTGTCGCAAGCGAGCAAAGCTGATGATTGTATTGCTGAAGCCACCGCCCGGCTATTGGTATTTGCGGAAAAGGATTATATAAATTCATGAGATACACGCAATAGGGCTGCTTCTGCCCTCTTTTGATCTGAGCGATTTCTTGAATCATTTTGCTGAAATTTGCTTGGCAATGCAGCGTCGCTTGCAGCAGTTTCTTTTCATCTTCACCCTTTTCATACTGCTGAATCGCTTGAACAAGGTCATTCCCGCAGCCTGTGATGGTGATGATGTCAGCTGGTGCAATAGCAAGCCTCACATCAGATCGTTTGAACAGCTGTAAAATCTGATCCGTCGTTAACCCTGACTTTGCAAATACGGACAGCTCGACTGACGCCTGTGTCTTTTTTTCAAGCATCCATTGATACCGCTCAACGAAGCCTCCGCCAAATAAACGTGCCCCCTCTCCCACTGTTAAGGAATCTCCAGTCGCAACATAGGATCGTCCCACTCTTATCCCTCACTCTCTCCTGCCTTCTCTTATATATACGAAATCGGAGAACAGATGCTTGTAGCAGATGGCTTAGGGGCATTCATCTTTTTTTCGTGAGACGTCTTTACAAACTCTTTACTTGTGAGATCGACTGTTTTTTTGTTCAATAGGAGTAGGTTTTTTATGATGAAATCCGTATCTCCAAGCGTTTCAGAAAAATTTACAAACTTTTTATCTTGATTTCGAGACTTTATACCTTGACTTCAAACTACATTGTGATTACAATGAAAATATCAGTTTTTATGTAACTGTGCTTGTTACATCTTTTTCATAGCATTCCAATATGATTAAAGATGCCACATATTCAGTGTATCTTTGGGATACACTAAAAAAAACACTGAAACAGAAAGGATTGAATGAACATGGCAAAAGTTTTATACATCACTGCACATCCGCATGATGAAACAGTTTCTTACAGTATGGCTACTGCTAAAGCATTTATCGAATCTTATAAGGAAGCAAACCCAAGTGACGAGGTTGTACATATCGATTTGTACAAAGAAAACATCCCTCACATTGATGCAGATGTATTCGCTGGCTGGGGCAAGCTGCAATCAGGTGCTGGCTTCGATACACTTTCAGCTGAAGAGCAAGCAAAAGTTGCTCGCCTAAACGAATTAAGCGATCAATTCGTTTCTGCTGACAAATATGTATTTGTTTCACCACTTTGGAACTTCTCATTCCCACCAGTTCTTAAAGCATACATCGACTCTGTTGCTGTAGCTGGTAAAACATTCAAATACACTGAGCAAGGTCCTGTTGGATTATTAACAGACAAAAAAGCTCTACACATCCAAGCACGTGGCGGATACTACTCTGAAGGTCCTGCTGCTGAACTTGAAGCAGGCCACCGTTACCTTGGTACAATTGCGAGCTTCTTCGGAATTCCTTCCTTCGAAGGTCTTATCGTTGAAGGTCACAATGCTGAACCTGCGAAAGCAGAGCAAATTAAAGCAGATGCGATCGAACGTGCAAAAGCTTTAGGAAAAACTTTCTAATAAACTGAACGCGAAAAGCCAATGATCTTAACGGTCATTGGCTTTTTATTTGTTTAGATGAAAGCCTAACTCTCTAGAGATACCACTCGCGGCTTTTTTGACCTGCTCAATTAAATATGGAAGGCGTTCCTTTTGATAGCCTGCTTCAAACCCTGCAATGCTAATACCTGCTGCGACTTCTCCAAGGTGATTGAAAATAGGGGCTCCAACCGCAGCGGTATAGTTTTCAAGCTCCGAATAGCTTAACGTATAGCCCCTTTCATTTGATTTATCCAGTATGTTTCGAAGAACCTCTTTATCTGTAATGGTCCCGATTCCGATTTTCCCTAGCTCAATCGAATCAATATAAGCGATTCTCTCGTGCTCTGGCAAAAAGGAGAGAATACTTCTTGCACAAGCACCCGCATATAGGGGAGAGCGCCTGCCGACGGCGGTGTAGAGACGAACAGGCTGCGTCCCTTCGATTTTATCCACGTAAATGGCTTCGTCTCCTTCACGAACGATGAGCTGTACAGCTTCTCCCACTTCATCCCGCAAGCCTTCCATAAATGGTCTTGCAATTCTCCGAATATCAAGGCGGTCCGCCACAAGCTGACCGTATTCAAGAAACATCAGGCCTAAACGATAAACACCTGAATCATGTTTTTCTAATAATCCCATATCGGCTAACGAGCTCGCCATGCGGTGCACAGACGTTTTCGGCATGCCGGAGAGCTCGATCATTTCATTTAACGTTAATTGGTCACGAGCGATAAACAGCCGCAAAATCTCCATTGATTTCACCACGGTTTTATTTGTATTTTGCATGTCCATCCCCTTTTCTAAACGAATGCTTCCAGCTTGATTCTGGCAGCCAGCTCCTTCAATTCTGCTTCTTGCTTAAATAGCGCCTGCTCTGCGTCCTGATGATCGATTCGCTTAAAATACAGATTCGCCCCAGGCATCGCTTGTGCAATGAGCGGCAGATCGACCGTCGCTACTTCTCCAATACGCGGGTATCCTCCTGTTGTTTGCCGATCTGCCAGCAGAATAATCGGCTGGCCGTCAGGAGGAATTTGAATAGAACCAAAGGCAACCGCCTCTGAAATCAATTCAAGCTTTTCTTTTAAATGAACCGGCTCCCCCTTCAAGCGGCAGCCCATGCGATCTGATTGAGGCGTGACTTGGTAAGGCTGTTCGAAAAAGGTGTGTTGAGATATTTCTTGAAAAAAAGAAAGGTGTCTCCCTGGCAGCACCCGAATCACGGGCGATTTCCGCAGCGGCAAAAAATGCGTATGACTTACAGTCCAATCGGGTGCGCTGTACGCCGCCTGTTTCACTTCGCTTTTGAGCCTATCAGACAATCGATCCGCTACGATTGAAGGCTTTCCAATGGACAGGACGTCTCCTTTTTCAAGCGGACGTCCGTTCAGTCCACCTATTCCTGCTCTCACATAGGTGCTTTTGCTCTGCATGACCGGCTCCACATCGAATCCACCTGCCACAGCAAGGTAAGCGCGGCAGCCTCTCTTACAAGGACCAAAGGTGATCGTGCTTCCTGATCGAACAAAGAGCGGCTTCCATAAAGGGGCTGGCTCTCCATCGATGTCGATTTCCACGTCAGCGCCAGTCACTGCAATAAGCTCATCCTTTTGACACGTCAACACAGGACCCGGCCCCATTAAAGTTATTTCCAGTACGGCTTCGTTTTCCTCGTTGCCTGTGAGAATGTTGGCAATTCTAAGTGAGAGCGGGTCCATGCCGCCGCTCGTTAAGACGCCATACTTTTGATAGCCTTTCCGACCTTTATCTTGAATGGTTGTGAACATTCCTGACTTGATGACATGAATACTCAACGTTCTGCCTCCTTCATGCTGAAAAATTCCTTTTCAGACATTTGGACAAATCTGACCTCGTCCCCTGCTCTCAATAGACTTGGGACTTTCTCGTCTGGGTAAAAGAGTGGCAGCGGGGTTTGTCCAATGAGCTGCCAGCCGCCGGGTGTGGAAATGGGGTAAACGCCGGTCTGCTTTCCCGCAATGCCGACAGATCCTTTTGGAATGGACATTCTCGGTGTTTCCCTGCGCGGGGCTGCGATCTTTTCAGACAGCCCGCCTAAAAATGGAAACCCCGGGGCAAATCCAATCATATAGACAAGATACGTCCCTGCAGTGTGAATACGCACGACTTCCTCAGTCGTTAAACGATTGATCCGGGCGACTTCTTCTAAATCAGGTCCCAGCTCTCCCCCGTAGCAGACTGGAATATCGACGATGCGGCGCTTCGACTGAACCCCCTCCTGCCATTTCTCTTCAAGAAGTGTTTCAATATAGTTTTTCACCCATTCATACGGAGACAAGTCCATTTTTTGAAGGTGGGCAGATTGATAAACGGTATATGGCTCGTAAAAAACAGTCACGTTTGTAAAGGCTTGAACAGCTTCCACATATCCGGCAAATGGATGCTGCTCAATACACGAAAACAGCTGCACAACACGCTCGTGAATCTCTTCACATATGTCTGCTCCTGCTTGGATAACGATCGCTGCATCTCCTAGCGGGTGGAAGGTGATAAAATCTTTTATCGTTGAAAATGCCACTTGAGGATCCCTCTCTTTCTAAAGCACACCGAGCTGTTGATCTCTTTGATCTGTGATGAACATATGCCCAGGTGCATGGGTAATCGCAATGTCTGGTTTTGTATGCATGACAACGGCCTGCGGCGTCACACCACATGCCCAAAACACCGGGACTTCTCCTTCTTTGATCACAGATGGTTCTCCAAAGTCCGGCTGATCCACATTGGCAATTCCAATCATCGCTGGGTCGCCTATATGGATGGGGCCGCCATGAACTGACGGGAATCTAGACGTCACTTGTACACTTCTTGTAATTTGATGCGCCGGAATGGGCCTCATGCTGACAACCATCGGGCCATGAAATACCCCTGCTCTTTCACAAGAGATATTCGTTTGATACATCGGAACGTTATGACCGTTTTCAATATGGCGAACAGGGATATCATTCAGCATGAGCGCATGCTCAAACGTAAAACTGCAACCGATGAGAAAGGCAACCATATCATCCTCCCAATAAGCAGAGATATCTGAAACCTCTTCTTGAAGAATCCCTTTTCGGTAAATACGGTATTTAGGAAAGTCCGTACGAATATCTGCTTGGGGTGCCGACCGTCTCGGCACTGGATCACCCGGCTCCAGTACATCAAGTAAGGGGCATGCAGCCGGATTGCGCTGACAAAACAAAAGAAAGTCAAAGGCAAGTTCCTTTTTAACGATCATTAAATTGGCTTGAGCATATCCCTCTGCTAAACCCGCCGTTGGTCCTGTGATTTCTTTTTTACGAATCAACTCTCTGATCTGTGAAGGCTCATATGTTTGATCAATACTCATTCAAATCAACTCCATAGTTTCGGGATTTCAGTCATAATGGTATATCCGCCCATCAAAGCCATGATGATGACAACCAATGCACCTGACGCTGTCAAAAAGAATGGATGACGGTAATCGCCGACAATTTCTTTCTTATAGGCCGCAACCAGCAAGGTGCCAAGTGCGAGAGGTAAAATCAATGCATTGATCGCCCCAACTAAAACTAATATGTTCACAGGTCGTCCGATCGTAATAAAACAAATAGTAGAGAGGGCAATAAAGCCGATGATAATGCCACGTTGATTTTGCTCAATTTTTGGCGAGAAGGTTTTAAAGAAAGAAACAGATGTGTAAGCCGCTCCAATAACCGATGTAATCGCCGCAGCCCACATAATGATCCCGAACATTTTATATCCAACATTTCCAGACGCTAACTGGAATACAGAAGCAGGCGGATTCGCTGGATCAATCTGTAAACCCTTTGAGACCACTCCTAGCACGGCTAAAAATAAAGCGACACGCATCACAGATGTAATCAGGATGCCGAAAACAGAGCTTTTTGTCACTTGAGGAAGTGCATCCTTCCCTTTAATTCCAGCATCCAATAGACGATGTCCGCCAGCAAAAACGATATAGCCGCCAACTGTCCCCCCGACAAGTGTCACAATCGATAGAATATCAATTTCTTCTGGGACAAATGTTCTGAGTGCTGCTTCCCCAACGGGCGGCGCTGTTGAAATCGCCACATACAGCATCAGGCCGATCATGACAAAGCCTGCTACCTGTGTGAAACGGTCCATCGCTTTTCCAGCCTCTTTGATCACAAAGATCAGAATGGCAATGACAGCACTGACCCCTGCTCCGATTCGCGGATCGACTCCGAAGATGACCTGAAAACCGAGACCAGCACCAGCGATATTTCCGATGTTAAAGGCAAGTCCCCCAATGACAATCAAAAAGGCCAGCACATAACCGAGCCCCGGCAGAACCATATTCGCAATATCCTGACCTCGCTTTTCTGACACGGCGATGATGCGCCATACATTCGTTTGTGCAAAAATATCCAACAAAATAGAGATGAGAATGACAAACCCAAAGCTAGCCGCAAGCTGCTGTGTGAAGACAGTCGTTTGTGTTAAAAATCCCGGTCCTATTGCGGACGTCGCCATTAAAAAGGCTGCGCCCATCAGCATAGAACGATTCCCCTTTGGTGCCTTCGTGTGCTTGACTACCTCTTTTTTCATGCTGTTTCCCCCTTTGATGACGATTTTTATTGAAAGGCTTTGAGATGAATGCTCGCTTCTTTTAGTTTTGATGTAATGGTTTTGGCAAATTGAAGCGCATGACTGCCGTCTCCGTGAATACAGACCGTATCTGCTTTAAGCGAAATATCTTCCCCTTGAACGGTACGAACCTTCCCTTCTCGCACCATACGAACGACCTGCTGAACGGCCCGTTCATCATCTTCAATGAGTGCATGTGGTTCGCGGCGGGATGTCAGCGTCCCGTCTGCTTGATAGGTCCGATCAGAAAATACTTCATGAGCCACTTGAAGGCCAATTCTCTCACCTGCTAACGCAAGTTCACTGCCTGAGAGACCGAATAACACAAGACTTGGATCGACATGATACACAGCCTTTGCAATTGATTCAGATAATTCAGTATTTTTAGCCGCCATGTTGTAAAGGGCGCCGTGCGGCTTGACATGCTGCATCGTGCCGCCTTCTGCCTTGAGAAAGGCTGATAGAGCGCCAATTTGATAGACGACGAGATCATAGGCTTCCTCTGCCGAGATCGCCATTGGACGTCTGCCAAAGCCGACCAAATCTTGCAAACCTGGATGCGCACCAATTTGGACCCCTTTATCCAGCGCCATTCTGACCGTTTTTCTCATGACCGTTGGATCTCCTGCATGAAAACCGCAAGCAATGTTGGCTGACGTGACATATTCAAGAATTTGTTCGTCCGCACCGATTGTGTATTGACCAAAGCTTTCTCCCAAATCACAGTTGATATCCACTTGATACATAGGATCCCTCCTTGTTGTTCCGAATAACGGAATATAAAGTCCGAATATTCGAATTTATATTGATTATAACAATTTTGGATAGATTGCACATGACATTGTCAGAAAACATAACAATAGAACTAGGAGAAATTAAAAAAGCGAGAGGATATCGCCTCTCGCTTTTTCATCTTGTTCTTTATTTAGATAGCACCCAATGTTGGATGGCTTTTGCTACACCGTGTTCTGTGTTAGGAGCTGTAATCCAATCAGCGGCTTCTTTCACCACTTCTTGCGCATTTCCCATCGCAATTCCTAATCCGGCTTCTTGAATCATGGCCATATCATTTAGGCTGTCGCCAAGTGACATGACATTGTCCATCGTACAGCCAATGCGTTCTGCTACCTTCGCAAGAGCCGCAGCTTTGTTAATTCCTGCTGCATTGACTTCGATATTGGTCGGACTTGAATTTGTGATCTCTAGATGCTCATTTGCTTTCAATGTATTAAGTACTTCCTCACGAACGTCATCATCATGAATATCAAAGCCAAATTTCAACCATTCATAGTCATGAATTCGTTCTGGGAATTCACCTCTCCACACTTTCTCCACAGTGGAAGCCCAGTAATCGGTTTCGAACCTATTTTTTAGATCCCACATCATTTGGACGTGATCAGGATGCAGCAGATCTCGTTCGATCAGCTGGAAGTTTGAATCCCAGATTTCACTTCCATTTGCTGTCACAAGGTAAGAAGACAGCTTAAGCGGCTCAACCAGCTCTCGGCATGTCATCAGCGTCCGCCCTGTGCTAATGACCACATGGACCCCTTTTGCTTCAGCATCTTTAATGGCTTGTTTATTTTCCTCTGGAATGACGTGTTCACTGTTTAACAGCGTGCCATCCATATCAATGGCAATCAATCGGATGTCTTTCTTATCAGCTTGTATGGACAAATTGAGTACCCCACTTTGTATCATTTTTTGTAACTATCTTTATTTTAATATAAAGAGGAAGCTGGCACAAAGGGACGAGTTTGATCCCATAGAAAAAAGACCTTGTTACAGGTCTCTTTGCATTGGCTTAGCGTTCACACGCAATGCCGTCTTTATCACGGTCAAGTCGCATATTTTTTTGGTAAAGTGCTTTTGACACATACGGCTTGTACTTTGTTTTGCCGCCTTTGTTTTTCGTGTTTTTGCTTTTTGCCACGCCGCCTTTATAGACTTTGTTCAGTGCTTTGCAGTTTTTGTAGGACTTGACCGTTTTTGCATCTGCAGTGTGGGTGTCGACTTGTGTAAAGCTTAGTAAAAGACCTAATGACAAGACAGCCACCATGATTTTTTTCAACATGTATGATCCCCCTATTTTTTCTATTTTTACATTTTTATCATATGTCACCACTTTTTGTTTTTCAAGACTATTGCGCTAAAAAAAATGATTTTTTTGGAATAAAATGTGCTTTATCTCCTATGTGGTACAATGAGTGGGAAACCTTTCCGTTTTTGACACGTATATGAAAAGAGGAGTTTTTCACATGAAAATGAAATATACCATTCTATATGTAAACGATGTTGAGGCAAGTATTCATTTCTATCAACATGTACTTGGCTTTCCTATGAAACTCAGGGTTGAATCCTATGTTGAGTTTGACACGGGGGACGTGACATTATCAATTAATTCACGCCAGGATGTCAAAGATGCACTTGGATTACCTGTCCCTGAAGCAAATCAATCCTCTCAAACGTTTGAGATAGGGTTTGTTGTGGATGACGTGGATCAAACCATTGCATCAATGAAGGAAAAAGGGGTTCCGATCATCAAAGAACCTGCAAAGAAACCATGGGGTCAAACCGTCGCTTATGTCGCTGATCCTGATGGGCATTTCATTGAAATATGTGATGCCATCTCCTAATCTTCTTTGAAGGAAGTGAATCAGCATGAGAAAAAAACATGCCTTTATCGCCGGTGTTTGCTCAATGATTGTGATTTGCAGTGCCGCTATTATTTTGCAGCACCATGAGTGGATAGGGTGGATCAGTGGTGGAATCTCTATTATTGGCGTCATGATGTCTGGACTTCTAATGGGGGCTTGGACAAGCGGGGAAGAAACGCGGGCAGCCTATCATTCTGAAACAAAAGAGCACCGCATATGGCGTCTTGATACGGCCTTTCTCATTATGATCTTTGCACTTCCGCACATGGCAGTGTTGATCTTTTATGTTTTGATGTAAACACTTGTTAAAAGGAATTCGTGATACGGCTGTTTGTCTTATTCGTTGTATTTGGCTTTCCCATTATTTCCGTGCTGATTGGCATTTTTGGCACAATGCTTTTGAAGAATGTTTGGATGCCGACTTTGATTGTCCTGTTAGCAAGCGTCATTCTCATGTACACATACATTGGCGGGGATGAATCCTTTCTCATTTGGGTCATCATCTACACCGTCTTTACGTTTATTGCTGCATGGATTACAAAAGTAGCTCAAGTAAAAAAGAACAGTTTGCACTGTTCTTTTTTGGTTCATATATCGGCGCACCATAGCTCAATTTCAATTTTCAGCTCAGGCCATCCTAAAGCTGATACATAAGCAACCGTCATTGATGGATAAGCTGTTTTAAAGATCGTATCCCACTGAGGATATAGATGATCCCAGTCGATTTCTTCCGTTGCCCATATATTGACCTTGATGACATGCTCTTCATTCAATCCTTCTGATTCAAGGATTTTTTTAATATTTTCAAATGTATTGGTTACTTGGTCGTTTAAACTTGATGGGACCTGTCCATCCATATCTGTTCCGACTTGACCCGATGTAACAAATAATCCCGCGCCCTTTGGTACTCTTGTGATATGACTATAGCTGCCAACGGGCTTCGGCATACTTTCTGGGTTTTTTCTCGTGATTTTTTCCATGTTATATCCCTCACTCACTTTGATTTTTCTGCTAGATTCTTCCTCATGTAGACAGACTTCACCAATTTCTATCTATTCTAAAAGAAAACAGCAGTGGAGTATCCATAGCCACAAGGTAAGAACATCAATATCTTCTTTTTCATGACCGAAACACTCCTTTTTTTATCCTGTGAGCAGGGTTTCATTTACTTCATACTACCTTACTGGAGACACGTAGTCAAAATGATTTATAGACGATAACGTGCAATATCCTGATTCAATCGCATACTCAGCTCATTGAGTCTTTCTGCTGCTTTTGCCACATTGGAGATGGCTGTCACTTGTTCATCTGTGGATGCGGTGATCTCTTCGATCGCAGCGGCATTTTCTTGAGAAATATGGGCGGCGCCTTGCATCGCTTTTGTGATGAGATCGTTTTGCTCCAGCAATGCATTCAGCTCTTTTGCCATTGCATCTGTTTCAACGATGGTTTGTGAAATTGACGCAGAGATGGCATTGAATTCATGTTCTGTTGCATGTACCGCTTCATCTAACTCAGCAAAACGATCCATTGTGCTCGACATCATACCGGCTGTTACCGTCGTTTCTTCTTTAATGCCTTGTACCATTTGCTGAATTTGAACGGCTGATTGCTTTGTCTGCTCAGCTAAATTCCGCACTTCACTCGCCACAACCGAGAAGCCTTTGCCGTGCTCTCCTGCGCGTGCAGCCTCAATGCTTGCATTCAGCGCAAGTAAATTCGTCTCATTTGAAATGCTTTCAATCGTATCTGTGATTTGAGAAATATCCTGTACTTTTATACTTAACTGGTCGATTCCTGTTCTAATACCTTTAGACGCCTGAATTGATTGTTCATTTGATTGTTTTAATTTCTGAACAATTTTCTGGCCCTGCTGCGATGATTGACTCGATTGGTCAGAGATTCGTTTAATTTGATCGCTTTGTTCTTTGACATTTTCGATGGATTGATTGAACTGGGTCATTTGTTGATTGGCTGCATCAAGGTCAGATGCCTGATGAAGCGTTCCAGTCGATATGTCACCAATCGCTCGGCCTATCTCTTCACTGCTGGCTGAGGTTTCTTCAGATATCGCCGATAAATCTGTCGCTGATTCAACAAGCTGGCTGCTCGTTTCCTGTAGACCGCTCACAAGTGTCCTGAGTTCTCCTGACATATGATTAAAGCCTTTTGCCAGCTGTCCAATTTCATCTGTTGTTTCTTTTAAACTCGTGCGTTCAAGATTCCCCGCCGCAATTTCTTTTGAAGCAGCAGTGACTTGCTTGAGCAGCCTGACTTTTCCTCGAGCAGCTAAATAAAAGACGCCAAGACTGAGAAGAGCAACACCTGCTGTAATGAGCATGATATAGAGCTTCATCTGCTCTAATTCTTTATAAAATTCATCCTGAAAGACGGCGATACCGATACTCCAATTCCAGGGCGTGAACTGACTCATATAGGCAAGCTTTTGTTTTTCTTCCCCGGTGGCATCGTCCTTATCTAAATAGGTCACATAGTGTGCATCCTCGCCTTCTGATTTGGCTCCAGCGACCATTTTTTCACGATTGGTCGTATTATCTGGAATGACGCCAATGTCATTGACAGGATGGACTTGAGAGGAATAATCTGCTCCATATGCGACGAGATAGCCTTTATTTTTATAAATAAAATCTGATTTTTGAAATTGGTACCCTTTCCTGTTGTCATTTTTAGGCCCGCTCAAGTAAATACGGGCTTGTTCCTGTGCCTGTTCAAGCGTCAGTTCTTTTTTCTCTACACGATCATTCAACTGTGCAAGTGTAGCCATTGCTCCGCTGACGATGTGCTTTAAATCTGCTTTCCCGGCATCAATTAAGACATGTTTCGCTAACAAATACCCCGTTGTGCCTACAAGTCCGCCGGTTAAGATCGTGATCACGATAATGGCAGACATTAATTGAAAAAAGACACTTCTTGACGCAAACGTTTTCTTTTTCATATACAAATTCCCCCTTACATCATATATCGTCAAGCGGGGAAAACTATTAAAAAAGTCATAAAAAAATCCCTTTCACTCGTTGGAAAGGGATTTTCTGATTATCGAGCTGTTTCTTTCAGAATGGCTTGATAGAGATCGTCTGTTGGTGTGAGGCCACATACTTCTTCCAGCACACCTTCAATGCCTTTTTCTTTTCTTAATGCCTGCAAACGAACCGCTTCTTCGTCTTCGGCAAAGTCATAAGCGAGAGCTGCAGCGATGCCTTTGATTAAGTACACTGGCTGTTTGATCTTTTTCGCTGGACCGATTAAACGGTCGTCTGCTCCCAGCTTTCTAAGAGGAGATCGTGCGACACGAGTGACTTCGTCGGAGATAAAAGCATTTTCGAATCGCTTGATGATTTTTTGAATATACGCATCATGTTCTTCTTTTTGAAAGCCATATGTGTCGATTAAATAACTGCCTGTTTCATGAAGTGCTCCTTCAATAACTCGGCGAATCTCTGGTGTATCGACGGCTTCTTTAATCGTTTGAACGCCTTGCTGATACCCGACATAAGCAGCTAGTGCATGCCCTGTGTTGACAGTAAAGAGTTTGCGCTCAATATACGGCGTCAAATCTTTTACAAAGGTTGCTCCTTCAATCTGAGGAACGTCACCAATAAAGCCAGTCTCATCAATGACCCACTCGAAAAAAGGCTCGACTGATACTTTCAGAATGTCCTCATGGTGCTGAATCGGAACAATGCGGTCCACAGCAGCGTTTGGAAAACCAACTGTTTGTGACAACGCTTCTTGTTCCTCTTCTGTTAAATGAGAGAAAACGGCTTCTTTTAAATGAGAGCTGCCTCCAATCATATTTTCACATGCCACGATGTTGATGATATGGTCAGGCTTTTTCTCTTTTAATCCTTCAGCAATCGATGAAGCTATGATCTTCAAAACGGCTGGTCCAACAGCTGTTGTAATTAAATCGGCTGATGCGACGGCCTCTGTTAATGCCGCTGTGTCTTGTGCAGAATTGATCGCTGTCACAGGGCCGACCACTTCTTGTTTTTGACCCGGCGCTGCGAGTTCAACCGTGTATTCTCCTCTTTCATTCAGCTCGTTGATGACCGCTTCATTTACATCGGTAAAGACAAGCTCAAAGCCTGATGTTTTTAACAAAGATCCGATAAACCCTCTGCCGATATTTCCTGCTCCAAAATGAAGTGCCTTCATGTTAGTTCACCTCGTTAAAGATGGCGATCAGTTCATCCTGATCCTTTGCATGGATGATGCGTTCTACATTTTCTTCTTCTGAACAGACAATCGCAATTTGAGAAAGAATATCGAGGTGTTCGTTGTTTTTACCAGCGATGCCAAAGACAACTTTGGCGATATTTCCTTCTCCGTATTCAACACCTTCTGGAATTTGAATGATGGAAATCCCAGAATGAAGGACAGCCGCTTTCGCATCCTCTGTTCCATGAGGAATCGCAATCCCGTTGCCCATAAATGTAGATGAGATATTTTCTCTTTCAAACATTTTGTCAACATAATCACTTGTGACATAGCCGTTTGCCACTAGGACCTCGCCCGCTTTTTTAATGGCTTCTTCTTTTGAGCCTGCTTGTTCGTTTAGAAAAATATTGTCTTTTGAAAGTACTTGTTTCATGAATGATCACACACCTTTTTTTAGAATGGAAAATCAGAAAAACAACCAAAACGGGGAGTTCAATAAAGAAAAATTGAACTCAACCCGTTTCGTCATGTTATTTTTTCAATTTCTCAATCAGCTCATCGTATTTCGGGCTGTTTAAGAAATTATCAACTGAGATATGCACAGCGCCCGGCAGTTTCGCCTTGGCTCTGTCTGTTAAATCTTTATGAGTAAAGACCACATCGGCGTCATCTGGGATGTTGCTGATGGATGTGTTTGTCACATCAATATCAAGCTCTGCCTTTTTGACTTTATTCTTTAAGATGGATGCGCCCATCGCACTTGAGCCCATTCCTGCATCGCAGGCAAAGATGATTTTGTTCACGTCATCTGGATTGACATCACTTGGAGATGCTGCTTGCTCATTTGCTTCAGCATCTTCTTTTTGAGCTGTAAGAGCGGCGGCTGCAGCGCTTTTCTTCCCTTTCATGTCCTGCATCTTTTCTGTTGCTGCTGTTAGATCCTCATCAACAGCTTTTGAAGCCTTCAAAATCACAGAAGCGACAAGGAATGATACGACGGCTGCCACGACAACACCTGCAAGAACAGCAAGGTGTCCGCCTTTTGGTGACATCAGCATGAGGGCGATAATACTTCCTGGTGACGGCACAGCCTTTAAGCCTGCATTTAACAGGGAAAAGGTCAGAACGCCGCTTGCTCCCCCTGCAATAACCGCCAAAATGAGCTTTGGTTTCATTAAGATGTACGGGAAGTAAATCTCATGAATTCCTCCTAAGAATTGAATGACAATCGCACCCGGTGCAGACTGTTTCGCATTTCCTCTACCAAAGAACATGTACGCAAGTAGAACACCTAACCCTGGTCCTGGGTTTGTTTCAAGCAAGAACAGAACGGACTGCCCTGTCTTTGCCGCTTGCTCCACCCCTAAAGGACCTAAAATTCCTTGGTTAATCGCATTGTTTAAGAACAAGACTTTCGCTGGTTCAATGAAAATACTTGCCAGCGGAAGCAAATGTGCATTCACAATGATATCTACACCTGCTGCAAGGGCTTTATTTAGACCAAGTACCACTGGGCCGATGGCGTAGAAGGCAATCGCGACAAGAATGGCACCTAGAATCCCTGCCGTAAAGTTATTCACAAGCATCTCAAAGCCCGATTTGATTCGATCTTTGAACAGCTGATCAATTTTCTTAATCAAGTAACCGCCAAGTGGTCCCATGATCATGGCACCTAAAAACATTGGAATGTCCGAACCGACAATGACCCCAATCGTCGCGGTTGCACCGAGTACCCCGCCTCGATGGTCGTATACGAGCTTACCGCCTGTGTAACCGATTAAGAGCGGCAGTAAGTAGTTGATCATTGGACCAACAAGTGAAGCTAATTGTTCATTTGGCAAATAGCCACTCGGAATGAACAATGCCGTAATGAGTCCCCAAGCGATAAATGCTCCAATATTCGGCATAATCATGCCGCTTAAATAGCTTCCAAAGCGCTGTACTTTTACGCGGAATCCGCTTTTTTCCTGCATCTATGAAAACTCCTTTCTTCTCTCCCTTTATTCAGGGCTTTATAGGTCAAAAGATATAAGAACAAGTGTCAGTGAAGCCCTTAACCTTATCGTAAAACGCTTTCACTTTCCCTTCAATTGAAACTAAATGTCACTTTGTCACTTAGTGTGTGACAAAATTGAAATATGATGTGAATTCTCTGTCAGAGCATAGGACAAATGGAGTAAAAAGGTTGACGTGCCGTGGTTTTGATGCAAAATTCATTGGAATTTCACAACTTTCAAATAGTCACTTCTTGTTTCCTCTTCATAAATCGACTAGGCTTATACATGATCAAACCTATTCAATCAAGAAATGTCTGCGCAGACATGACACAGAAAAAGTGAACCATCTTGCTGTTTGTTTCGTTTACCTTTTAGAGTGAGCGGCACAATAGGAGGAGCGGTTTTTTCTGTGACTCACAGTTTCCTGCCGCTTTCTTTCTGATACATGAGACATTTTCATAGGTAGAAAGGCGGTTATTCACTTGTTGAAACATAGTAAGTGGCTTCTGCTCCTTATCGTCACGTTGGCTTTTTTCATTCCAAAGGAAGCATTTGCTCATGCATACGTCGTCAGCTCGAATCCAGAGGCAAATGAAGAGCTGGAGAAGCAGCCTCCTTCGGTCTCTATCACATTTAGTGAAGGAATCGAAAGCGGATTTCATGCCATTAAGGTGCTCAATGCAAAAGGTGATCGTGTGGATAAAGGAGATACGGTCATTAAAGATCAAAAAATCATGGAAGCTGCTTTAAAAAAGGATTTACCAAAAGGAATTTATACCATTCAGTGGAATGCGGTTTCAGCAGACGGACACTCTGTCTCTGGCATGATCCCGTTTAGTATTGGCAAAGCGGATGGCGGTTTTGACCAATTAGATCAAGGTCAAACGAATGAATCCATCGATGTAGCCTCGACCATTGATAAAGCCTTACTTTATACATCGTTTAGCTTATTTCTCGGGACCATTTTATTTGGACTGTTTTGGTTTAAAACATCCATTTCACTTGTATTAGCGAAACGAATGAAGAGGCTTTTGACTTTGTCACTGATCATGATGGGCGGAGCACTCGTGTTCCAGCTGCCGATTCAAACAAAATCAGCGGCAGACGTGTCATTTTTGGGGGCATTTCAACCATCGCTCTTACAAGAAACCATTGCGTCGACTTCTGGCGGCAGTTTGTGGATGATGCTCATGGTGTCATTTGTTCTTCTGACCATTTGGAGCATAGTCGCGATGAAAAAAGGGGATTTCACATCTTTTCGGGTCTGGTTGTTTCCACTGCTCTTATTCGCAGTGCTTCTCTGGCTGAAGGCACAAATCGGACATCCAGCAGCAACCGATAATAAAATACTGACAACGTCACTTGATTTCATCCATCTCGTTTCTGCATCGATCTGGGTCGGTGGTTTAACAGCCATTGTGCTTTTATTGTTGAAGAAGCTGCCAAATGAAGATCAGCCGCTCATACGGAGTACGTTAACAGCGTTTCACCCTTGGGCGCTGCTCTCTGTTGGACTCATTGTGTTTTCAGGATTTGTGAATGCCATCTTCATTTTGCAATCGTTTGATGCTCTTTTCGAATCAGCGTATGGACGAACCTTTTTAATCAAGCTTGGTTTATTTATCTTGATGGGCCTTCTAGGACTTGTCCATTACTTGATGCTGAGATGGGAAAAGAAACAGAAACAAAACGTTTCGTTACGAGCTGAGTGGATTATCGGAATCGCCATTTTGTTATTAACGGCTGTGTTCACCAATATTCCGAGCCCTCCTCCGCCTGCACCTGAGCCGTTCTTCGGCGCAAACCAAGTGGAGCATCGTGACATTGTGTCCATGAGCATTACCCCGAATGCTCCGGGGAAAAACACATTCGAGGTCGCATTTACGAAGAAGGATGGACAAACGATTACAGATATTCAATCTGTGTCAGCCAAGATCCATAAAGTCGCCTTATTCGGGGAAGAGAAACCGAGTGAATTTCAGCTGAAACGATTAAAAAATGGTCATTTCTCTGCTGAAAACCTCTTGTTAAATGAAAAAGGTACTTGGAAAATTGAAATCCATGCATTAACTGGTTCTTTTGAAAATATCGATACCACATTTATTAGAAGAAACTAAAAGGAGTTCATACCATATGAAAAAATACGTTAAAGCTTTATTACCAATGCTTCTCGCTTCATTTTTATTGGCGATTCCTGTGAGTGCTCATGTCACAGTCAAGCCTGATACGTCTGCGACAAATGCGTGGGAAACCTATACGTTAAAAGTTCCTTCTGAGAGTGACAGTCCAACCACTAAGGTTGTCGTGACAATACCTAAAGGTGTAGAATTCCAGCAATATGAGCCAGTCCCTGGATGGAACACGTCAACTGAAGAAAAAGATGGCAAGGTGACAAGAGTGACTTGGGAAGCAACGGGTAAAGGCGTGCTTGCCGGACAGTTCCAGCAATTCGTTTTTGTAGCGAAAAACCCTGAAAAAGCAGGTGAAGCTGCATGGGATGCATATCAATATTATAAAGATGGAACGGTCGTTGAATGGACAGGCGATAAAGATGCTGATAAGCCGCATTCCATCACAAACATTGTGGCATCTAATACGGTAACGGATTCACATGGACAAGAAAAACCAAAAGAAGAAAAGGCATCTGAAACAGCCTCCAACTCTTCCTCACCACTTGTGCTAGGGTTGTCCATTGCTGCTCTAGTCGTAGCACTGATTGCACTGGGACTTGCTTTTAGAAAGAAATAATTGATTCGTAAGCGATCGTTTTCACGGAAACGATCGCTTTCATTTCTATCCACCTTATTTGAACACGAGATGCAAGGCTTTGCCTGCAAACTAGGACGATCAACTTCCATTTTCCCAACCTATTATTACCAACATAGGATTGAATAGGGTAATGGTGCATGCCATAATGAGACACATGACCACCTAGGAGGCTATAAGATGAACCATCTAATTATATTTGCTCATCCTCAGCAAAGCTTAAATCAAACCTTATTAGATCTTGTTGTCAGCACTCTTTTGAACAATGGTCATGAAGTGACTGTTCGTGATGTCTATGCTCTTGGTTTTTCGCCAGAGCTAAGCATGTTGGAAAAGGCTGCGATCAAACGGGGTGATGTCCCAATTGCCATTCAAACAGAGCAGAAGCTGATTCAGCAAGCAGATGTCCTAACGTTTATTTTTCCCATTTGGTGGACAGGCTTACCCGCTATGCTAAAGGGCTATGTAGAACGCGTTTTTTCTGAGGGCTTCGCTTATCAAATCAATGAGCAGGGGGCTATTGAAAACCTGCTTCGGCACAAAAAAGGTGTCATTATCAACACGCACGATGCTCCAAGGACCTTTCTTGACTCTAAGCGGATCATTTCCGCCTCCCATCGCATGACAACAGATACAGAAGTCTTCAATTTTATTGGTGTTGAGCCTGTTGAACGACTTTTGTTCAGCAGCATGGAGCAGGCACCAGCAGATTACATCCACGAAATTCTGAAAGAAACAAAAGAAACGGTGGAGCAGCTTTTTCCGCCGGCTGTTTAACATAAAAAAGACTGCCAAGATTCCTCAGGCAGTCTTTTTCACGTTTATTCGTCTAAACCAATGGATACATATTTGGTTTCTAAATACGGTTCGATCCCTTCGATGCCGCCTTCACGGCCAATTCCGCTTTCTTTCATTCCTCCGAATGGTGCTTGAACAGCCGATGGGCCGCCATCATTCCAGCCAATGATCCCGTAATCAAGATTCTCTGAGATGTAGAGGCCGTTTCGATAATTTTCTGTAAAGAAATAAGCTGCAAGACCAAAAGGTGTATCGTTGGCTAATTCAATCGCTTCATCTAGCGTTTTGAACGTCGTAATCGGCGCCACTGGTCCAAAGGTTTCTTCATGCATGATGTTCATGGAAGGGTCTACATGTGTGAGAACCGTTGGCTGGACAAAATAATACGACTTTTCATCATCGAAATGCGTATCTCCGCCGACAAGGATTTTCGCCCCTTTATCGACTGCATCTTGAATTTGGCCGACAATTTTATCAAAGCCGCGCTTGTTGATAATTGGGCCGATGGATGTGCCTTCTTCAAAGCCATTTCCCACTTTTAGCTTTTCTACTTCTTTGCTGAAGCCTTGAGCAAATGCTTCATGAATGTCTTCATGCACAATTAAGCGGTTGGCACAGACACAGGTTTGTCCTGCATTACGGAACTTAGACGCCACTGCTTGTTTGACAGCTAGTTCAAGATTGGCATCTTTGTCTACGATGAGCGGAGCATGACCGCCAAGCTCCATTGATACGTGCTTGACTGTACTCGCACTGTTTTTGATCAGATGCTTTCCGACTGGCGTTGAGCCTGTGAACGTGATTTTGCGAATCAATGGACTATCTGTGAATATTTCACCGACTTCTTTTCCATCTCCAACCACCCATTGCAGGGCATCCTCTGGAATTCCAGCTTCGTGGCCTAATTTCACAAGTTCAATAGCCGTCAGCGGCGTGTCTTCAGCAGGTTTCACAATAAACGTACAGCCCGCTGCAAGTGCTGGTGCAGCCTTTCTCGTGATCATGGCTGCTGGGAAATTCCACGGTGTAATGGCCGCAACAGGACCAACTGGCTGCTTTGTGACAAAAAGGCGTTTGTTCGTCGTATGTGACGGAATGGTTCTGCCGTATATCCGTTTGGCTTCCTCTGCGTACCATTCAATGTATCCAGCCGCATAGACGATTTCGCCTAATGCTTCTTGATACGGCTTCCCGTTTTCTTCCGTGATGATTTTCGCGAGCCTTTCTTTATGTTCAATCATGAGATCAAACCACTTGCGAATGATATTGGCACGTTCATGCGCAGACGTTTTTGCCCATGCTTTGAATGCTTTGTGTGAGCGGGTAATGGCGTCTTCGATCTGTTCTTTTGTATGCTGAGCAACTGAAGCAATTTCTTCTCCTGTTGCAGGATTATACACTTTGAGTTCGTTTGTCATGCTCTACCGTCTCCTTCGTTCTTGGATTCATTACATATAGTATATACCCAATGAGTGCCCAACCTAAAAGCAATATCCATTCAGCTGGCCATGATAAGGAGGCCGGCATTCCTGGAAAATAAAATGAAAGAAAAAGGAGACTCAGCCCGATAGCTAAAACGCCTGTCGTCCGCCAATACTTAATGCGGTATGGACGCTCAAGCTCTGGTTCTGCTTTGCGAAGTCTCATAAAGGCAATGGACACTATTAAGTACCCTACGATAATTCCGACACCGCCCGCATTGACAATCCACACGAGGGCAGGACGCCCTAATAATGGAGCGAAAAAGGCCAATGCACCAAGAAATAAAATCGCATGTGTCGGTGTTTTATACTTTGGATGAATATACGCAAACCATTTGGAAATCATGCCTCTTTCCGCCATAGCGTATAAGATGCGGCTTGCACCGATGATAAAAGCATTCCAGCTCGTCACAATTCCTGCTACACCGCCAATGACAAGCACTGTTCCAAACGCCTGATGACCGAGCAGCTGCACCATCGCATCTGCTGTCGCCAATGAAGAGGCTTCAAGCTGTCCTTTTGACAGCCCAGCAGCTACCCCAAAGACAATGAGCAGATAAAACACAACGGCACTCACGATGGAGATAATCAAAATTCTCCCGATAATTCTCTTCGGTGCATTGATCTCCGCCGCCACTTGCGGGATGACATCAAAACCAACGAATAAAAAGGGAATCATCACTAAAACCGCCATGAGACCGCCAACTCCGCCTTGAAACATCGGCTCAAGGTTTGCTACATTTCCGTTAAATGTTGCGCCGCCTAAAAGAAGAAAACCTGTCAGGATAATGGCCACTGTAAAAACAGATTGAAAAATAGCAGCTGGCTTGGCGCCAATGTAGTTCAGCGCTGTTAAAAATAAAGCACCACCAGATCCAATCAACACCCATGTGAAATAAACGTCCCATCCCCCTATATTCCATAGGAAGCCAACATGCTGTGTTGGAATGACATAATCAATGACAGTTGGCAAGGCAACAGCTTCAAACGTAATGACGGACACATAACCAAACAATACGCCCCATGCTGAGACGAACGCTGATTTCATCCCAAATGCCCGCTGGACAAAGACGAGCCCTCCTCCCGTCTCTGGAATGGCAGACGAAAGCTCAGCATACGTGAGTCCAATAAAGATGACGAGAATACCGCCGATGACAAAGGCGATGACACTGCCTAAAAATCCTGCTGTTAAAATCCAATCTCCCGAAAGTACAACCCAGCCCCATCCAAGCATTGCACCAATGGATAAAAACAGTACGTCAGACTGCGACATGGTTTTTGCCATTTGTTGTTTTTGCATACAACCATCCCCCTTTGTTGTTTAGCGTGCTTTGAAGGCGTCCTCGATGATCCCTAGTCCTTCATTCAGCAGCTCATCTGTGATGACAAGTGGTGTTAAGAAGCGAATAATATTCCCATTAATCCCTGCCGTTAATAAGAGCAGCCCGTGCTCATTTGCATATGCTGCAATCGCTGCGGCTGTTTTCTTATCTGGTGTACGCGTTTTTTGATCTTCCACAATTTCAATCGCCGCCATTGCCCCTAATCGGCGGACTTCCCCAATGAATGGATACGTTGTTCTCCAATCATTTGCTTTGTCCTCAATGACTTGTCCAATGTGTTCAGATCGTTGATTCAATTGTTCCGTTTCAATAATATCAAGAACCGCTAGTGCTGCCACACAGCCTAATGGACTTCCTGCATATGTCCCCCCGAGCTCACCTGGATCTGCCGCATCAAGCAGTTCTTTTCTGCCAATAACACCGCTCAGTGGTAATCCAGCCGCAAGAGATTTTGAAACCGTGATTAAGTCCGGCACCACATCAAAGTGCTCAATCGCAAAGTATTTCCCTGTTCTCGCAAAGCCTGTTTGGATCTCATCTGCCACAAAGACAATCCCGTGCTGCTGACAGAATGAAGCAACGTGCTGTACAAAACGCTTCGATGGTACAATAAATCCGCCCTCCCCTTGGACTGGTTCCATGACCACACAAGCAACGGTTTCTGGTGCAACGGCTGCGACAAAGAATTGATTGAATTGATCAATGATGTACTCATCGTAGGCTGCATCGCTTAATCCTTCTGGCTTTTGATAGTAATAAGGGTATGGTGCTTGATACACCTCTGACGCAAATGGTCCGAACCCAAATTTATATGGCTTGACCTTGCTCGTCATGCTCATCGTCATATTCGTTCTGCCGTGGAAGCCTCTTGTAAACGACACAACGGCCTGTCTTTTCGTATATTTACGTGCAATTTTCACCGCATTTTCAACAGCTTCTGCACCTGAATTGAGAAAAATGGCTTTCTTGTCATGGTCGCCTGGTGTGAGGCGGCATAGCTTTTCTGCCAATTCGATATACGATTCGTACATCATGACGTTGAATCCTGGGTGAATCAGACTGTCTGCCTGTGCTTTGACGGCCTCCACAACCTTTGGATGTGAATGACCTACATTTAAAGTACCGATAGCGCCAGCAAAATCGATAAAACGTTTCCCATCGATATCGAACAGCTCGGCACCCTTCCCCTTCGCTGCAAGATGACGGTTGCCATTACTCACGCCTCTTGCGACGTATTGATCTCTTTTCCCCTGCCATTCTTCTGTTGAAAAACGGTTTGTTGTCGTTTGACTCATTGTCATCCATCCCCTTTATGTCTTTTTTATTATTCTGAATATTTTTTGGTATGATAGAAAGTACCAATATCATTTTTTTCATGGTACCAGAGAGGATGGAATGACGAGATGCTGACAATTCAACTAGATCAAACAGGGGCAAACGGATTTATTTATCATCAAATTTATACGAAAATTAAAGGTGAAATTTTAAATCGAAACCTTCAGCCGCACGATCAATTACCCTCTAAACGAGAGTTAGCAGATACATTAAACGTCAGCGTGAATTCAGTGAATGGCGCGTATCAGCAGCTGCTTGCTGAGGGATATTTATATTCGGTCGAACGCAAAGGTTTTTTTGTGGAGTCATTAGAAACGTTTCATGAGTCAGGTCAGCTGAAACCCTCGTCCCTTCCAGCAGATTTAAAAGAGGAGTCGATTGCACGGGACGACTGGTATTCCTTTTCACATATCTCTGTTGATACAGCCAATTTTCCATTTAAAAGCTGGCTGAAAAGTGAACAAAAGGCGATCAGCCTCCATCAAGAAGCGTTTGGTGAGCTTCCGCATCCACAAGGTGTGTACGAGCTTCGGGAAACGATTGCCCGGTTGATCGGGCTTGCGCGAGGGGTCAAATGCTACCCAGAACAGCTCATTTTAAGCGCAGGCACGCAATCACTTATCCATTCTTTATCAAGCATTCTTCCAGCCGATCAAGTATACGGATTAGAAAACCCTGGCTATCGCCGGCTCTATCAAATGCTGAAAAACAATCATCACCGAATTGAAACGATTGGCATTGATCAAAAAGGGGTGCGGATGAGTGACATTCACAAAAAACAGCCGAATGTCTTAATCATTACCCCTTCACATCAATTCCCAACAGGGGTGATTATGCCGATTTCCCGGCGGATTCAACTCTTAAACTGGGCAGCCGATCAGCCCGGCCGTTATATTATCGAGGATGATTATGACAGTGAATTCAAGTATGGTACAGACAGCATTCCAGCGCTGCAAAGTTTGGATCGATATGACAAAGTCATTTATATGGGGACCTTTTCAAAGTCATTGCTGCCAGGCTTAAGACTAAGCTACATGGTGCTCCCGCAGCATTTATTGAGACGCTATAAGGAAGAACAGCACTTCTTCATTCAAACAGCCAACCTTTTTACACAATACACCCTTCTTCATTTTATAAAAGATGGGGCGTATCAGCGGCATATTAAAAGAATGAATGGTTTATATGAGGAAAAGCGGAAGCAGCTCATTGAAGAGCTCGACACGGTTTTTACTGACAATGTACGGATTATTGGGGAAAATGCTGGACTTCATTTTATCGCAGAGTTCCGCTCAAACCGCACGCAGCATGAGATTTTACAGCGAGCCAAAGAAAGAAAGCTTAAAATGTACGGGATGGACCGTTTTACCCTTGATGAGCAATTGCCGGGGCATCAGGAAGGCTTTGTTCCACTCGTCCTCGGCTTCTCTCATATGCGGCCAGAGGATATTGAGCCGGCGGTGAAAAGACTGTATGAGTCGATTTATGGGAAATAAAACAGCCAGCTGCTTTACTAGACAGCTGGCTTACCACCGCTCTTTATCTACGGCTAAAATGGATGACACGAGTCCAGGAAAAGCGGTCTCGATGTCTTCTTTTCTTAAAGAATAGTAGCGGTGTTTACCGTCAATTCTCACTTTCACGACGCCTGCCTCCCTCAGCACTTTGAAGTGATGAGAAAGCGTAGATTTGGCAATATTCATCTCATACGTACCGCATGTCCTCTCGCCCGCTTCTGCTAAGCAGCGGACAATTTCTAACCGGATTGGATCAGCCAATGCGTGCAGCACAGAAATCAGTCTTATGTCTTCTTGAGTTGGATGGATTGGATTATTCATACGATAAATGTATCGTATTTTGTGCCAACATACAATCTCATGACTCGCCTCATACAAAGTAACGATACATCCTTTGGAAACGACTATGACTATATAAAAGCTGTCTTGAAGGGAAGGAACTGTCTATCAAACAAATGTAGATTTGACCCATCAACTAACCGTCACAAAACATCAGCAAGTAGGTATCATTCAGAAAACAGCTGCCGAACATTTTGATCACGGCACAGCTTCCCAGTTGAAAAAAGGGACAGCGATTTACTCTGTAAAGGAGCGAAAAGACCTTTTGATCGCCGAATTTAACGGACAGATCATCATATATGCCGCACATGCGGAAGGATAAAATACCTGTCATAAGATAGGTGTTTTTTAAGTTTCTTTTCTTGTCATAGGTCATTGGTTTTGTTATCATTGCAAAAGTGACCACTCGGTTTCCATTGTGACCATATGGTTTTGCCGATTCGGAAAGGACTTATGTAGATGAACGAAAAGCAAGAAGAGATTTTGCGGGTTTCAAAGAAATTGTTTTCTCAAAAAGGCTATATGAGTGTCTCCATGCAGTCAATTGCCGATGCCTGTAAAATATCAAAAGCGTCTATTTATAAACTGTTTGATTCAAAGGAAGCTCTTCTATTAGAACTGATTAAATACAATCAGTGCAAAATGAGAGAGATTTCTCAGATCATTCATTCAGAAACGACGCTGTCCAAAAAGGAAAAATTCACAAAGAAGATCAAACTTGAGCTTGAAGAGTTTAAAGAGAATCATAAATTTTTGAATATGCTGTCCTTTGAAGCTTTTTCGCAGCATTCGCCCATTGTCATTAAACATTTACGCGAGACACGCTCCATTATCATGCAGCGGCACAGAGACATTATTTTAAGCACATATGGTGAATCTGTCGCTCCTTATGTCTGGGATCTTGTGATCGTCCTCAACGGATTAATGAGAGAATTCATCTTAATGCTGGCGATTGAGCATAAGAACATCCAATTAGAAAATGCCGCCGAAATGATTATTGGCGTGATGGACCGTGTGTCGAAAAAGCCTTGTTCCATTGAGCCTGTGTTAACAGATCAGCTGATGGACTCTTATTTGCTTTCTTCACAGGACGAATATGATGAAGAAAAGCTTGTCATCTCGTCCTTAACGAAGATCAAACAAGAGCTTCACGCACTGCCAAACGGAGAAGAAAAGGACGATCTCCTCTCTGCGTTTGAGCTGCTGAGTCAAGAATTATCAAAGGACCAACCGAGAACCTTTTTAATCAGCTCATTGCTCGATTATTTAGGTAAAAACAGCGTTTTATCACAAAACGTGTCACAGCTGAAAAGCATCATTCTATAGATAAAGAAGGGATAACATGAACCAATCAACAACATCGTATAATCGATCTGTGATTGTGGGGATTTTCCTCGTTGGGGCATTCGTCGCAATTTTAAACCAAACACTGCTCATTCCAGCGATCCCACATATCATGGAGGAATTCAATATTGATGTCAGCAAGGGACAGTGGCTCACCACAGCCTTTATGCTGACAAACGGGATTCTCATCCCGATCACGGCTTTCTTAATCGAGAAATTTTCAAGCCGTTCTTTAGTTTTAACGGCGCTTAGCATCTTTACAGCCGGTACAATTCTTGCCGCGTTTGCAACGAATTTCCCTGTATTACTTGCAGCGCGTATTGTGCAGGCAGCCGGCGCAGGGATTTTAATGCCGCTGATGCAAACGATCTTTTTAACCATTTTCCCGAAAGAAAAACGTGGTCAGGCAATGGGTATGGTCGGACTTGTCATTTCGTTTGCACCAGCTCTTGGACCGACACTTGGCGGCTGGATTGTCGATTCCTTCAGCTGGAAGTTCTTGTTCTATATTGTACTGCCAATCGGTATCATTGATCTCATTCTTGCTTTCTTCTTAATGAAAAATGTAACGCAACAAAGAGAGACACGAATTGATGTTTTATCTGTCATCTTGTCGTCCTTCGGTTTCGGCGGGCTGCTTTACGGATTTTCTAGTGTCGGAACATATGGCTGGACGAGTGCGACTGTCCTCATTTCGCTGATTGTCGGCGCTGTGAGCTTGTTCTTCTTTATTCTGCGCCAGTCGAATTTGACAAGACCGATGCTTGAATTTGGTGTCTTTAAGTTTGCAATCTTTAGCTTAACGACCTTTCTTGGGATGCTTGTCTTTGCTTTATTGATTGGGACAGAGACGATTCTGCCGCTCTATACGCAAAATGTCAGAGGATTGTCTGCTCTTGATACAGGACTGATCTTATTGCCTGGTGCTCTCTTTATGGGGCTCCTCTCACCAATTATTGGACGAATTTTTGATAAAGTCGGTGGAAAAGGGCTGGCATTAGGCGGGTTTACGATACTTACCGTTACGACCTTGCCATTTATGCTGCTCACCCTTGATTCATCCATCGCCCTCATTACGGTCGCCTACACGCTTCGCTTAATCGGGGTTGGGATGATCATGATGCCGCTGACAACCGCAGGTATTAACTCTTTACCGCCTCATTTGATCCCGCATGGGACAGCGATGAATAACACGATGAGACAAATGGGCGGTTCCATTGGGACGGCTGTGCTTGTCTCCATCATGAGCAGCTCTGCCGCAAATGCAGAATTGGCCAGCCCATTAAAATCAGCCGTTCATGGAATGAATACGTCATTCTTCATTTCTGGTCTGATTGCGGTCATTGGGCTCGTCCTCTCCTTTTTCTTAAAGGAAAAACGCAATAATAAAGTGATGAAGCAGGAGCTATCTTCCTCCTCATCTTCTTCATAAGAAAAAGAGCTCGGCATATGGCCGGCTCTTTTTTCATATACTCACGCTATACAGTCCTCTCTAAAAATACATTTGTATTTCTAGAGAAGAAAAACCTTGATAATTTGAAGAAAAGAGTTGATAATAGGAACTATTCAATTTGTGAGAAAATTTTTACTATAGGAGATGTATGCATTGAAGGTCGTTAAATTTGGTGGCAGTTCACTTGCATCTGGCAAGCAGCTGCAAAAGGTATTTGACATTGTAACAGCAGATCCAGCTCGAAAAGCAGTCGTTGTTTCCGCACCAGGAAAACGGCATTCAACGGATACGAAGGTCACCGATCTATTAATTAGCTGTGGTGAGCAATATTTACGTTTAGGGGAAGCAGAGGATTTACAGGAAGCCGTCATCGAACGGTATGCCTCCATTGCGGATGAACTCGGATTAAGTCATGACGTGATTGACACCATCAGGCAAGATCTAGAAGCCCTCTTACAGGCTGATTCGTCTCGTCCTGAGCGATATCTTGATGCCATCAAAGCAAGCGGTGAAGACAATAACGCAAAGCTCATTGCCGCTTATTTCCGCCATCAAGGTGTCGAAGCTCACTATGTGAATCCAAAGGAAGCTGGTTTATTTGTGAGCGATGAGCCTGGCCAAGCGCAAGTCCTTCCGGAGTCATATGATCATTTGTACAAATTAAGAGAGCGCTCTGGCATCATCATATTCCCTGGCTTTTTTGGCTTTAGCCTATCGGGAGATATTGTCACCTTTTCTCGCAGCGGCTCCGATATTACCGGTTCCATTTTAGCAAACGGTTTGAAGGCAGAAGTGTATGAAAACTTTACAGATGTGGATGCTGTTTACGCTGTTAATCCAACGATCGTTCATGAGCCGAAGGAGATTACAGAGCTGACGTACCGGGAAATGCGCGAGCTGTCCTATGCTGGTTTTTCTGTGTTCCACGATGAAGCACTCATTCCAGCCTTCCGTGCAGGCATTCCTGTGCAAATTAAAAACACCAATAATCCCTCGGCAAAAGGCACAAAAATTGTGAACCAGCGAGATCATACAAATGGACCAGTTGTCGGAATCGCCTCAGACAGCGGATTTTGCAGCATTTATATTAGCAAGTATTTGATGAACAGAGAAGTCGGTTTTGGACGTAAGGTGCTGCAAACGTTAGAGGAATATGGGCTTACGTATGAGCACGTTCCTTCTGGCATTGACGATATGAACATTATTTTAAGACAGGATCAGCTGAAGGAGCAGCATATTGAACAAGAGCTGCTCGACCGCTTGAAGCTTGTGCTTGATGCAGATGAGGTCGTTTTAGAGCCGACTCTCTCACTCATTATGGTTGTAGGAGAAGCGATGCGTCACAATGTTGGCACCACAGCAAGAGCAGCAGAGGCGCTGTCAAAAGCGAAGGTCAATATTGAAATGATCAATCAAGGCTCTTCAGAGGTCAGCATGATGTTTGGCGTCAAAGCGGCTCAAGAAAAAGAGGCCGTTCAAGCGTTGTATGAAGAATTTTTCTCTATGTCTACCGTCCCTGTCTCCCTTTAACCAGCAGACTGCCAGATCTCAGGATCGGCAGTCCTTTTTGTTCTCGCCCGATTCACATATTAAAGTATATCTATTTCTCGTTTGATTTTGTATGATAGAGACAAACCAACTATTGTTCCGGCCTATGATCGGAGCTACAAGGAGTCCTAAAACAATGCCTCGTCAACAACTATTAAAACAGTTTCGCAATTTTCATGATGCTTCTACGAGTATTTTAAATATGATGAGTCAATTCACTGATGTAAATACACTGTTTATTGCTAAAAACGATCAAACCACCAATCAGATTGTCAAGGTGCTGAATCATGATGAGCAGCTTCTTGAAGAAGGAGAAGAAATTCCTTACGAGAAGACATTTTGCAAACTGGCGGTCGATCATCAGGATACGCTTGTGATTCCTGATATATCATTGGATGATCGTTCTAAATACTTAGAAGTCACGAAACGTCTTCAAGGCGGATCATTCATCGGAGTGCCGATTAATTTTACTGATGGCACAAACTACGGAACGATTTGCGGGCTTGATCTAAGACCACAGCAATTCACAGAAGAGCATGTGCATATGTTTGAAACGATGGCTTCTCTATTAAGCTACGTCCTGGAACTAGACCGTGCCAACCGGCAGATTCAGCAATTATCTGTACCGATCGTCCCAGTTGTTGACGGTGTCGCCGTGCTTCCTCTCCTAGGTGATATCGAAGAGACACGTGCTCAGCATATTTTAGAAACCATTTTACAGGAAAGTTACAGACTGTCGCTCTCTCATTTGGTCATTGATGTATCGGGAACAAAACGCCTGAATGAACAGAGCATTCAATATCTGGTCAGCTATGCACAAACGCTGAGACTTTTAGGAATTTCGGCTGTTTTAACAGGGATTAAACAAGATCTTGCTCTAAGTGCGATTCAGTCGAATATTTCATTTAAAGACATCACCATCCGGAAAGACTTGCCGCAGGCACTTGCTCATATTGGCTTGACGTTTACTAAAATGGAATAAGAAATGAGACACAAAAAGGGCTAAATAAATTTTAGCCCTTTTCTTCTTTTTAAATCATGCAAGCAGCTGCAAATAAGAAGAATCGTTTCCGTCTTCAATAACTTGTAAAATCTGCTGTGCATGCGATGTGTCTGTGATACTGTTTAATTTTTGCATGATGTCTTCTTTCGATAGTGCATGGCCTGGTGCGCCCCGCGGAAGATCGACTCGTTTGCTAATGGTGGTGCCATCAGATAAGGTAAGCTTCACAATCGTAAAGCGACCTTTTGGGACAGCGTCTGGATGGGGTTCTGTCGTTTGATCATATTCTCTGCTCATCCGCTTCATCCATGTGCGCATGTCTGATGGAATGGTTTTTTTCGTAAAGGCATCCAGCGTAAGCGTCTGTCCAAATACGGCAAGTGCGATGACGTATTCGACACTGAATCGTCCTTCTTCGCCCGTCAAAGGTGTCCGCTCAATAAGCGCTGCATCTCCGCCAGGCGGGAATATGACCTCTACTTGTTTCACCTGATCCGAAAAGAAAGTATGCTCTTCCATTAAGGACAGAATCGCATCTGCTGCATGATGCGCTGCTGAGCAGAACGGGTATACTTTGAACCACAGCCCCGGCGAGACAATACGCCACGTTGTACCATATCCCTCTAGTAAACGACTTTCCGCGCGCTCCTGATCTCCATAGAGAGAAAAGAAACCAAGCGTACCATCAAGAACCGATTCATTCCCGCCAAAACCTGAACAAGCTAAGTCCATAGACCAGACGGCTGTTTTAGCCGCTAAGCCGGCTTGTAATGGTTTCATATCAGAGCCAAACTGCTTTCTCATTCCGGCTGATTGCGCTCCGGCAAAGCCGATTGCCTTCGCCAGCTCTTCCTGCGAGACTTGTTTTAAATACCCAATGGCACATACTGCTGCAATGGCTCCGAGGGTTCCGGTATTATGCCAGCCCCGCTCATAATGCGCCTTGCCGATGGATTCGCCAAGCCTTGCCATCACTTCAACACCTGTGATGTAGGCAGCTAAAAATCGATCGCCAAACCCTTTGCCGTCTGATAGCTGTGATAGCAATGCTGGAATGATAACCGCACTTGGGTGTCCTCTCACGTCTGAATGCACATCATCATAATCAAGGGCATGGATCAGGTAGCCGTTCAGCATCGCTGCTGATTGACGGCTGACCTTCTTCCCTTGTCCAATGACAGGAATTTGAGCGGCTCCGCCTTCTTGTTCCACAAGCGCCATGAGCTTTTGAATTCCTTCATCCTCTTTCGCAGCAAGCGCCGCCGCCGCAGCATCTAACAGACCATTTCGAGCCATTTCTACCGCCCGCTGATCTTGAAGTGGATTAGCAGACAGTACAGCCTCTGCCAATTGTTTTGTTAGTTCCATGATCGTGACTCCAATGCCCGAACGGCAAGCTCGGAAAAGAAGGCAGCGGCAACAGGGAGTGCTTTTTCATTTAATGTAAAGGCAGGGTGATGCCATTCCTCGGTACCGCTTGTCCCCATCCATACGAAAAAGCCTGGAATGCGTTCTTGATAAAGGGCAAAATCTTCTCCGCCCGGTGACTGCTCTGCCTGAACTACTGTGAGATCCAGCGCATCTGCCGTTTCTTCGACCACCTTTGTCAAACGCTCGTCATTCAACACAGAAGGCAAATACGGATGCCATTTCACTTCGCCTTTTGCCCCAAATCCTTCGGCAATCCCACTCACGATTTGTTTCATAAGCTCTGGAATCATCGCTCTCACTTCAGGCTCAAACGTCCGAACGGTTCCTTCCATCTCAACACGATCAGGAATCACATTCCATGATGTACCGCCTTGAATGCGTGTGATACTGACTACTGCATGATGTAAGGAGCTGATGCGGCGGCTGACGATTTGCTGAAGAGCACTTGTGATCTGCCCGCTGATGGCAATCGGGTCCACCGTGTGATTCGGAATACCTGCATGGCCACCCGTCCCTTTAATATCGATTTCAAACCGGTCAACACTTGCCATTAATGCTTTTTCTCTAATACCAATGGTGCCTACTGGCAGATCAGGTTTGTTGTGCATACCAAAAATCGCATCCACTCCATCTAATACGCCTGCCTCTATGACATGTTTCGCTCCTTGGGCGACTTCCTCAGCCGGCTGGAACAAAATGCGGACCGTTCCTTTCATCTCGTGTTTCCGCTCTTTTAATAAAAGAGCCGCTCCAAAGATAGAAGCTGTATGGAAATCATGACCGCAAGCATGCATTTTCCCCGGTATCTTTGAGGAAAATGGTTCGCCTGATGCTTCTTCAATTGGAAGTGCATCAATATCAGCCCTCAGGGCAATCGTTGGTCCCTCTTGTTCTCCTTTGATTTCACAGACAACACCTGTTTGAAGAGCTGGAAAATCGAGTACGGTGATCCCTTCTTCTTCTAACCAGCCGCGCAGTTTCTTTGTCGTTTCATATTCTTCAAACGCCAGCTCTGGATGCTCATGAAGCGCTCGGCGAATGTTAATTAAACGTTTGTTTAAAGCTTCTTTTCCTATTGTTTTCACTAATACTCACCCCCTCTAAAGACTAAAAAGCAGCTTATGCTTCTTCAGCCGCTGCTTCTTTTTGGATAAATCGTTTTGTCCGTTCATTCTTCGTTTCATCAAATAGCTCAGTTGGTGTGCCCTGTTCAATAATATGACCATCCGCCATGAAAATCACATGGTCTGCCACTTCTCTTGCAAACGCCATTTCATGTGTGACGATGATCATCGTTGTTTCTTGGATTGCAATGGATTTAATCACTTGAAGCACACCTGAGACAAGCTCTGGATCAAGAGCTGACGTTGGTTCATCGAGTAAAATCGCATGTGGATCAACCGCTAATGCGCGGGCAATCCCGATTCGCTGCTGCTGTCCGCCAGATAACGTGACTGGATAGCTGTCAGCCTTTTGCTCTAATCCTACCTGCTTCAGCAGCTTCATCCCAATCTCATTTGCCTGCTGCTTCGTCATTTTTTTCGTCACAAGCAGTGATTCTGTGATGTTTTGCAGTGCTGTCTTGTTTTTAAATAGATTATAGTTTTGAAACACCATGGCCGTTTGTTGACGCAGATGATGGGCTTCTTTACGTGTATACTTGGACGCATCGAGCTTCGCATCGCCAATTTCAATCATGCCTTCATCTGGTATTTCTAATAAATTTAAGCAGCGCAGCAAGGTGGATTTACCGGAGCCAGAAGGTCCGATAATGGCCACAACCTGCCCTTTTTGCACATCGAGATTGATTCCGTCTAAGACGACAAGATCGCCGAATGATTTCTTCAAATTGGTGAGCTTGATCATGTCCACACCTCCTTAATTCCGGTAAGGTTTGCTGATTTTTCGTTCAAATAGGTCTTGAAGGAAGCTATAAATGATGGTCATAACCCAATACACAATCCCTACGGCTAAATAGGTTTCAAAGTATTTATAGTTCGCGGACGCAATCATCTTCCCTTGTGCAAACATTTCTGCCACCCCAATGGTAAAGGCAAGAGATGTTTCTTTTAAAAGACCGATAAAGGTATTCCCCGTCGCTGGAATCGCATTTCTGACTGCCTGCGGGAAAATAATTCTGACGTAAGACTGCCATCTTGTCATGCCGACAGATAGACATGCCTCTAGCTGCCCTTCATCTACAGAATTGAGGGCCGCTCTGAAAATTTCTGCTAAGTATGCTGAGTTTTTAATACTTAATCCGATAATGACCGCTGTTAGGGCATCCATTGAGGTCATCGCAGGGAATAGCTGCGGAAGACCAAAATAAATGAGAAAGAGCTGAACCAAGGTTGGAACCGCTCTGAAAAAAGAAATATACAGCTTGGCAAATTGGTATAAAACAGGTATCCGGTTTTTCGTAATGAGAGCGAATACCACACCAATGATAATGGCAAATACCATGGAGACAATCGCCATGAAGATCGTTATCGGCAAGTATTGAATCAATGTCGGAAAAACCGTCACCATATACTGCCAATCAATTTTGTTCATGTCTGCTCTTCACCGCCGCTGTCGTTATTTTTTAATTGGCACCGTGACATCGTCTTTGAAATACTTCTCAGACAATTTCTTCAGTGTCCCGTCTTCTCTTAATTCTTTAATCGCTTTGTTAAATTCTTCTCTTAGCTTGTCATGCTTTTTATCTTTGGCAAATGGGTAGCCTACTTCTTCATACACAATTGGGTTGCCAACGATTTTGAGCGGCAGACCTGTTTTTTCAATTTGAGCAAGTAATACACTGCGTCCGTTGACATAAGCATCTACGCGGCCATTTGCCACTTCATTTAATACACCGTCTTGCGTTTCATATGTTTTAATATTGATTTTTTTGTCCGGGTCTTTGCTCTCTAGGTTTTTGGCGTGGTTAGAGCCAAGAACCGCCGCCACTGTTTTTCCTTTTAAATCATCAAGACCTTTGATGTCGTTGTTGTCCTTTTTCACGATGATTTGTGTTCCTGCGTAAGCGTACGTATCTGTAAAGTTAAACGTTTGTTTACGCTCATTTGTGACTGCGACTTGGTTTGACACTGTATCCAGCTTACCAGATGTCAGCTGTCCCATCAGTCCGCTGAATTCACTCAACTGCCAGTCTAGTTTGTAGCCGAGTTTTTTTGCGATGGCTTCAGTTACTTCGACATCGAAGCCAACAAGCTTGCCATTGTCTTTATAAGCAAACGGATAGCTTTGTCCTGTGGCGCCTACTTTTAACACTTTTTCGTCTTTGCCTTCACTCTGATTGTTGCCGCCGCAAGCTGCTAAAACTGCCAGCATTGCTGCAAATAGAACGACTAGCCACTTTTTGTTTTTCATGTTCGTAAACCCTTCTTTCTTCTTATAATTGTGTCATATCTGACCTTAGTTGTTTTTTAAAATAAACCGTGATGTGACCCTTGCCTAAATCCTTTTCTCCTGCTCTGACGTAGCCTTTGCGCTCATACATGTCCATGAGCCACGGATGCTTATCAGCTGTACCAAGAGATACGTATGGCACCTTCAGGGTATCCCTTAGCACTTCAGTTTCCACCCATTCCAGCAAGACAGAGCCTGTCCCTTTTTTGGCGGAAGGCTCTGAAGCAAACCACCAAATGTGAGGGACGCCGAACGGTCCTGGCTGCTCTCCCCAAGGCATACGGAGCGACAAGGTAGATAGAAGTTCTCCGTTTTCTTCCATCACATAGCAAAGATTCTTTTGTACATTTTTCTGAACGAGAGGGAAATCAGCATGTGCTGCTTGAAACTGGATGCCGAGCTCACGAATTGGCTCATAGGCTCTTGTTGTCAGTTCAAGCAGCGCCTCTATATCTGCTTCTGTTGCCAGACGAAACGTGTATCCCAACGTTAGTCACCTCACCCTTATGTCGTGTAGCGATTTTTTGGCTGTGTTAATCCTAGATTTTCTCGTAAGGTTTGTCCTGTATATTCTGTTTTGAATAGACCTCTTTCCTGAAGGATTGGGACGACGCGGTCTACGAACACATCCAGCCCTTCTGGCAAGAGCGGCGGCATGACGTTAAAGCCGTCTGCTGCTTCTTCATTGATCCATGTTTCCATCACATCTGCTAACTGCTCAGGTGTGCCAATGAAAATATTATGACCACGAGAGCCGGCAACCGATTGATAGAGCTGGCGAATGGTCAGGTTATCCTTTCTCGCCATATTCATCACAAGATCAAAACGGCTTTTCACCGCATTTGACGTGCTTGGATCAATCTCTGGAAGCGGTCCGTCTAAAGGATACTGAGACAGATCAATCCCACCTAAGTAGTTTTGCAGAATGCTCAGCCCAATCTCAGGAACAATCAGCTCCTGTAATTCTTCATATTTTGCTTTGGCTTCTTCCTCTGTATCAGCAATGATTGGGAAGATACCCGGCATGATGCTGACGTCCTCTCTAGCACGGCCAGCAGCCACTACTTTCTCCTTCAAGCTTTGATAAAATTCCTTCGCTTTTTCGAGATCGTTTTGTGCAGTGAAAATGAGTTCAGCTGTTTTCGCTGCAAGCTTTTGACCATCCTCGGATGATCCTGCTTGAATGATCACTGGCTGCCCTTGAGGCGTGCGTGATACGTTGAGAGGACCCCGTACTGAGAAGAACTCACCTTTATGCTGGAGCTCATGAAGCTTACTAGATTCAAAGAATTCTCCCGTTTCCTTGTTTCTGACAAGGGCGTCTTCCTCCCAAGAATCCCACAGACCTTTGACGACCTCGACGAACTCTTCTGCTCGTTCGTATCGTTTATGGTGTGCTAAATGCTCTTCTCCGCTAAAATTTTTCGCTGTTTCTTCAATAGAAGATGTGACCACATTCCATGCCGCTCTTCCGCCTGATAAATGATCAAGGGAGGCAAACTGTCTTGCAATATGGAAAGGCTCACTGTATGTAGTGGATGCTGTTGCTGCTAAACCAATTGATGAAGTAGACTCAGCAATGGACGAAAGCAGGGTGAGCGGTTCAAATCTCGTCAATACATTCGGATGAGAGGTTTGGTTAATGGATAAGCTGTCAGCTAAAAAGAGTAAATCCAGCTTTCCTTCCTCTGCCTTTTTCGCTAATTGTTTGAAATAATCCAGGTTCATGGCTGCATCTGATACGGCGTTCGGATGTCTCCAAGAGGCAACATGATGTCCAGTTCCTGCGATGAATACGCCTAGCTTGAGCTTTCTTTTCGGCTGTGACACTTGTTCTTCATCCTTTCTATATCCTGCTGTATCAAACTGAAGTCCTCAGAAGATACATTTTTCTGATTGAATTAATCGGTTTTATCAATAAAAAAAGGGCAAATGTTGCGAAAAATGAAAAATAATTATTACTATATGCCCTTTTTACAGGATTGTCAACCGCCTTCTGAACCTCCAAAATTAGGGATTTCACCTGTTCATCATGGTGTGTCGATTTCAATATTTCCGATGAGCCGGTCTGTGGTATGTGTCACCAATTGGCTGCGTTCCAGCATGTTATGGGCGATCACGGAATGAGTGGAAGATATAGTGCGGACGGCAATCGCTTTTTGAGGAGATAAATTAATGATGTTATTCCGCAGCACACGGGCTGAGGCGGCTTGATCGATAAAGATCGCCGTCGGCTGTCCGAACGAACGATTTAAATAAAAGCGGTTATCTCCAATTTGCGGTGAACCATTTTTAATATACATCACCACATATAAAGATGTTTCTTCAAAGGAATTATCTTTAATTTCTAATGGACCCGTCGTGCTGCTGTATAAGGCGTAATTTTGGTAGTGCTTAAAGCGATTCTGCCAGATGAAAGCCTTTGCATTCCCAGTGATACTGATCGTATACGAAGACGCAAGCTCTGGGTGTCCTTCTTGAATAAAATGGTTGCCATTGATTCCAGCTTCCCCTTCCTGCACCCATATCCCTCTGCTGAAATCTTTGAATTGATTGTGCTGGATCAGGATATTCGTTCCTCTCACCATCGCCCCATCGATCACCGAGTAGATTGTATTGTTTGAAAAGACGACGCTATCCGATTGATAGATACGCAGCGCTGCGCTTCTTTGCCCTGTATTCGTCCCCGATTCAATATGATTTCCTTCTATTAGAATACGATTCGCCATATAAACGGACACAGCCGCATCTTCAAATAGACTGATCTTATTTCCTGTAATGTGAACGCTGTCGCCCCTCACATCAATCCCTTTTTCAAATCCCTCAATCATATTGCCAATAATGATCACATTGTTTTCCGTTTGACCAAGAGAGACACCTAAGCTCGTAATTCCTGCTTTTGTAACGCCTCCTCCCACTGCACGGATCAAATTGTTGGCAATGATTGTTTCGGTGGCAAAGCCATAGGAGATACTGCTGTCTGTATGATTGCCTTCAATGATGACACCATAGCCGTTGAAATTATAAATGGAACTTGCAGCACCACCTCTTACAATGTTGTTTCGAATTTGAATATTCAGCGGTTCCTCCATATTAACTGCGTTTTCTCCGTAGCCTTCAATATCAATACCCATTCTCGGCTCGACTCCGTTTACTCCTGCTCTCTCCAGCAGACAGTCCTCCACAATGACCCCATCACAGCCTGTAATCGAGATATTGTTTCGTCTTGAATCTGTGATGTGGCAGCCAGAAATATGAATAGATGAAGCAGGCGAGTACGATTCAGCTTGTGATAATAAACCGTGGGGACTTACAATGATGCCGTCTCCCGTACAATTCTTGATTTGCACACGATTCACTTCCACATGGGAGGCCCCTTCAATACATATCCCAAAGCCCCACTCATGGGTTTTTCGTTCAGGGGGAAGCGACTTGTACACATGCTCATGACGATCCCCTTCGATTCGCCCGCCTCTGATGGTCACATGCTGAACCTTTCCTATATAAAAGGCCGCATACCCCCACGAATCATTTGGTTTTACCTTAATCACGGCATCCGGCGCCATCTCAATGTACATATGACTTGGCACCCGTATGCCTGCACCTCGGAAAGGAAAAAATCGATCACCTCTGTACACTGCATCGATTACATACGTGCCGCTCGGCAGCCAGACGTGGGAATACCCCTGTGCTTTCGTCCATTCTAAGCATTCATTGAGCCTCGCTGTACAGTCCGTTTCCCCATCCGCAATCACACCAAAATCTTGTACATTGACAACAGGTTTTTTTAGATCAGATTCATTCAATTCCCCCAACCTAAATCCCTCCTTTTCACACAAGTCCTCTTGTCATCCTATGCATGTGTAAAAGGTTTGCTTGTACAATTCTTCAAATTTTAAGTAAATTCTTCCGATATAACTTTCTGACCATTCTCACTTGAAAGAATGTTTCATTTTTTTGAGTCTTTACGCCTATTGAACTAACATTTTCCTGTTTTAGAATAGTTTTATATTGACACAAGAACTATACAAGAATATCATTTTTCTCATATCTCTTTTTTTAAGAAAGGATCTATGCCATGTCTACAATTGACCACGATAAAATTGTTAAAAGTGTTCCTCAAAAAGGGTTTTTTGGACATCCTAAAGGACTTTACACACTGTTTTTCACTGAATTTTGGGAGCGTTTCTCTTATTACGGCATGCGTGCACTGCTTATTTATTATATGTACACAGAGGTGACAAAAGGCGGTCTTGGTTTTGATCAGACGACAGCCAATTCGATCATGTCTGTCTACGGTGCGCTTGTCTATATGTCAGGCATTATTGGAGGATGGCTCGCCGATCGAGTATTCGGTTCGTCCAGTACGGTCTTTTATGGCGGGGTTTTCATTATGCTTGGACATGTCATTTTAGCTTTGCCAAGCGGAGCAACAGCGCTCTTTATTAGTATGGGACTGATTATTATTGGGACGGGCCTTTTGAAGCCGAACGTTTCAAACATTGTTGGCGACCTGTATACCAAAACGGACCCTCGCAGGGATTCTGGCTTTAGTATTTTCTACATGGGCATCAACATGGGTGGTTTTATTTCCCCATTAATTGTCGGAACACTCGGTCAAAAAGTGAACTTCCACCTCGGATTCTCACTTGCTGCCGTTGGGATGCTTGTTGGACTTATTACATTTGTAATCACGAAAAAACCGAACCTTGGTCTTGCCGGCACTTATGTGACAAATCCGTTATCAGCTGCTGAACGCAAGAACTTCAAAATTTTCGGAACATTGATCATCATTGTGCTCGCTGTTTTTGTTGTCATTGGCATTCAAACAGGCGCACTCACGATTAATCTATTCACTTGGTTTGTCAGTGTGCTTGGTGTGCTCATTCCGATTGTGTATTTCATCGTCATGTATTTCAGTAAAAAGACGAGCTCAGTGGAGCAATCCAGGGTTCTCGCTTATATTCCATTGTTCCTTGCTGCGGTGATGTTCTGGGCAATTCAAGAACAAGGCTCAAACATTTTAGCCACATATGCAGATCAACGAACAAACTTGAATTTCCTAGGGATGACACTTGCCTCTTCGTGGTTCCAATCATTGAACCCAATCTTTATTGTGCTGCTGTCTCCTGTGTTTGCTTGGTTGTGGATTAGACTTGGAAAGAAACAGCCGTCTACCCCGATTAAGTTCTCACTTGGCCTTCTGTTTGCAGGATTATCCTTCATCATCATGATCATTCCTGCCTACATGTCTGGTCCGAATACACTTGTGAGCCCATTATGGCTCGTTCTGAGCTTCTTCCTTGTCGTGATCGGAGAGCTCTGCTTATCACCAGTTGGGCTGTCAGCAACAACAAAGCTTGCACCTGCTGCCTTCTCAGCGCAAACGATGAGCCTTTGGTTCCTTTCAAATGCGATGGCACAGGCGATCAATGCGCAAGTGGTCAAACTGTTTGATAAAGTGCCAGAAACCGTCTATTTCGGTATCATCGGAATGCTTGCCATCGTTTTATGCGGTGTGATGCTGCTCTTAACACCAGTGATCAAGAAAGCAATGAAAGGCATTCATTAAATGAAAAAAGAAGCCTCCCGATTGGGTTGGCTTCTTTTTCTGGTTTAAAACCGAATCTCATCATCTCCATGGATTTGCAGCTTAAGCGGTTCACTTTTCGCCTGATGCTTTTTCACATAGCGGTGATAGACGACATACCCAATGATCATGAGAGGGACGCCGACATATAACCCAATGCGCTGTTCCTTATCAAAGGCAAGGCTGATTAAAACGATTGTGTTGAGTGTAATCGCAATAATTGGCAGAACCGGATAGAGAGGGGTTTTAAATTTTAAGTTTTCCAGCTTTCCGCCTGCTTTAAGATATCTTCTGCGGAAAAGCATCTGTGATAATGTAATGGTGATCCAGCCAGTCTGGGCACTCATGCCGGCAATGGACACGATCCAGGCAAATACTGTTTTCTCTGCAAAGAACCCGGATAATAGCGAAATCCCTGTAAACAGGAACGTGAGCAGTAAGGCATTCATCGGAATACCGCGCTGATTCACACGTCTAAATGCTTTTCCTGCCATTCCTTCCTTCGATAAGGAATACAGCATTCTCGTCGATGCATACAAGCCAGAGTTGGCAACAGATAATAAAGCGATGATAATGACAAAGTTCATGATGTCTGCCGCAAAAGGAATTCCCGTTCTCTCAAATACAGTAACAAATGGACTTTGCAGCACACTCGCTTCCTTCCAAGGCACCATACCCGCTAAGACAAAGATGGATAAGACGAAAAAGACGAGTGTACGCCAAACCGTCTGATGAATCGAACGAGGAACGGTTTTTTCAGGGTTTTCACTTTCCCCTGCCGCAATCCCGATCAGCTCTGTTCCTTGGAATGAAAAGTTCACGGTGATCATCGTGACCACAACGGCGAGCAATCCATTTGGAAACAAACCATCACTCACAAAATGACTGAAGTAAGGGGCAGGTTCACCGCTCGTTGTTTCAATAAAACCAAACATCGCCGCTCCGCCTACACCTATAAAGAGTAAAATCGCAATAATCTTAATGGTTGAAAAGAAAAACTCCGACTCCCCGAACGCTTTCGCCGACCGGGCATTTAATAAGAAAAGACACATTCCAAATATGAGACACCAAATCCACACATCCACTTGCGGGAGCCAGCGCCTCATCAGCTGTCCTGCTGATAAGAATTCTAGGGCGACCGTTGCCGCCCAGCCAAGCCAATAAATCCAGCCGACAGCAAAACCCGCTGCAGGGCTGACAAATTTCGTCGCATACGTATGAAACGACCCCGACACAGGAAGTGCGACCGACAACTCTCCAAGACACAGCATGGTTAAATACATAATCAATCCGCCCACAATATAAGAAAGAACGGCTCCAACTGGCCCTGCTTGTCCAATCGTATAGCCCGTTCCTAAGAAAAAGCCTGTCCCAATGACACCGCCAAGTGAAATCATAAATAAATGGCGGGAGGTCATCGCCCTTTTCAGTTGTTCGGGCTGATTTTGTCCAACATCCACAATGATGCCCTCCTTCTTCTAAGATGCTCAGTTATCAAAACATGTCTCCATGTGATTCATTCCATTTTCAAAACAACCTACTAATTATACATCTTTTATAATAAATATTCTTCCTTCTATGGTCACTGTCTCAAAGTCTTTATTTTACTAATGTTCGCACAAATAAAAGATGATAGGCTTTATAGACGTTAGAGGTTTGAAAGAAATGGGTTGCGGGCATAAAGTTGGTGAGATTCGCTCAAGCTAGTTTCAAATGCTTTACTTTTAGGTTGCTTCTCTGTAAGATCATATGTTGTAAATACCAACAAGAAAAGTGGGGAATAAAATGAAAAAAATGTTCTTTGCCATTATGTTAGGCGCTTGTGTTGCATTGATCACGGCATGTGGATCTGGTGCAAGCGACAACGCGAATAAACAATCTGGGTCTAAGGAATCAGGTGACCTTTGGAAATCCATTCAGGATAAAGGTGTTCTGACGATCGGAACAGAGGGTACTTATGCTCCTTTCACATTCCATGACAAAAAGACAGATAAATTAACTGGCTACGATGTAGAAGTCATCACAGAAGTAGCAAAACGTCTTGACTTAAAACCTGAATTCAAAGAAACACAATGGGACAGCATGTTTGCTGGACTGAATTCAAAACGTTTTGACGTGGTAGCGAACCAAGTTGGTAAAACTGGACGTGAAAATCAATATGAGTTCTCTGATAAATACACAACGTCTCAAGCCATTGTTGTGACAAAATCAGATAACAACGACATCAAGAAACTATCTGATGTAAAAGGCAAAAAAGCAGCACAATCTTTAACAAGTAATTACAATAAACTAGCTACAGATGCTGGTGCTAAAATTGAAGGCGTTGAAGGCCTTGCACAATCGATTCAATTGATTCAGCAAGGACGTGCTGATCTGACGTTCAATGACAAGCTGGCTGTATTGAATTACTTGAAAACAAGCGGGAACAAAAACCTAAAAGTTGCATTTGAAACAGGAGATCCTCAAGAAACTTACTTTGCATTCAGAAAAGGCAGCGGCGAAGTCGTTGACAAAGTGAATGGCGCATTAAAAGAAATGAAAAAAGACGGTACACTTGCTAAGATTTCTAAGAAATGGTTTGGTGAAGATGTTACAAAGTAATACCCTAGGAGTCGTCATTCCTTGGGATCTTCTTCAGCAATCTTTTTGGCCAATGGTGATGCAGGGGATTTATTATACAATTCCCCTCGCCATCATTGCCTTTATCATTGGTATTTTTATCGCGCTTGTGACAGCTCTTGCTAGAATGTCTAAAATCAAAGCCCTCAGATGGATTTTCTCCATCTATGTGTCGGCCGTTCGCGGAACGCCGCTTTTTGTGCAATTGTTTATTATTTTCTATTTCTTTCCGACATTTAATATCACACTGGATCCATATCCAAGTGCCATTATTGCTTTTTCATTAAACGTAGGTGCGTATGCATCGGAAATTATTCGTGCATCCGTCCTGTCTGTTCCAAAAGGACAATGGGAAGCTGGTTATTCGATCGGGATGACGCATCGTAAAACACTCGTCCGCGTCATTTTACCGCAGGCTGTGCGTGTATCGATTCCGCCGCTATCTAATTCATTCATTAGTTTGGTGAAGGATACATCTCTTGCCTCTCAAATCCTCGTGGCAGAGCTTTTCCGTAAGTCTCAGGAAATTGCTGCAGCGAACTTGGATCAGATATTGTTCATTTATATGGAAGCAGCCCTGATCTATTGGGTATTCTGCTTCATTCTATCGCTCGTTCAGCATCAAATTGAAAAACGACTTGATCGATATGTCGCAAGGTAAGGAGGGAACGACATGCTAACAGTCAAAGGTCTTAAGAAATCCTTTGGTGAAAATGAGATTTTAAAGTCAATAGATTTTACGATCAACAAAGGGCAGGTTGTAGCCATTCTTGGCCCATCAGGTTCAGGAAAAACAACGATGCTTCGCTGTTTAAATGCACTTGAAACACCAAATGGCGGCTCCTTTACCTTCGATGATTTCTCGATAGATTTTTCGAAAAAAAATAAATCAGCTGATCTGCTGAAGCTTCGCCGAAAATCAGGAATGGTGTTTCAGGATTATCACCTGTTTCCACACCGCACAGTGCTTGAAAATGTGATGGAAGGTCCTGTTCAAGTACAGCGCCGTCCAAAGGAAACGGTTCGAAAAGAAGCCATCCAGCTCTTGCAAAAGGTCGGTCTTGAAGATAAAAAGGATCTGTATCCATTCCAGCTCTCAGGCGGTCAAAAGCAGCGTGTCGGGATCGCCCGTGCACTTGCCATTCAGCCAGAGCTCATGCTTTTTGATGAACCAACCTCTGCACTTGACCCTGAGCTTGTCGGGGAAGTCTTAAAGGTCATGAAGGATCTAGCGAAAGAAGGCTGGACCATGGCAGTTGTCACACATGAAATCAAGTTTGCCCAAGAAGTGGCAGACGAAGTGATTTTTATTGATGGCGGCGTCATCGTCGAACAAGGCCCTCCGGAAGAAATCTTCAAACGACCGAAGGAAGAACGAACAAAACAATTCTTAAACCGGATTTTGAATCCAGTATGATGAAAAAAGGCTGTTCTCACGTGATGAGAGCAGCCTTTTTTCATATTTTTAAAAGTAAGCGATTACAATTGAGCAAAGCCATTTAAAGGGGCGTGGGAGTATGTTACGATTGAATTCGAGTGTTTAAGAAAGAAGGGAATGCTTTTGAAGCGGGAACATCTTTTACGTTGGTTTTTTTATTTTGTTGGATTGATCGTACTAGCTTTTGGATTATCGCTGACAGTGAAAGGAAAGATTCTTGGGATTGGTCCTTGGGACGCTTTCCACTACGGACTGTTTCAGCATTTTGGACTCACGATTGGACAGTGGTCCATCATTATTGGTGCACTGATCGTGACACTGACTTCTGTTTTTACGAAATCATTTCCAAAGATCGGCGCATTATTGAACATGGTGCTGATTGGCGTGTTTATAGATTTCTTTAATGCGGTATTGCCTGCACCACATGGGTATTTACCCGCTTTATATGTGTTTATTACAGGCGTTGTGGTATCAGGGTATGGTGTTGGCATTTATGTCTCAGCCAATCTTGGCGCCGGGCCAAGAGATTCATTAATGCTGCTCATCTCAGCGAAAACAGGATTGAACGTGCAGTGGGTTCGAAATGGCATTGAGTTAACAGTGCTTTTATTTGCATGGATGCTCGGCGGACCGATTGGCATTGGCACGATTCTGACTGCTATTTTTACAGGTATCGTCCTTCGTTTCTCCTTGCCGCAGTCTACACGGCTCCTGCAGCTGCTTATTACTAAAACAGCAGAGAAACCTGTTCAAACGCTTATCAGATAAGAACAAGCCATTCTACAAAAAGAATGGCTTTTCTTGTGCTGAAATAAATAAACAGATTTTTCTTATATTCATAAGATGAAATAAGCCTACATCTGTCATTTTAGGCTTTCAGTGAAAAGGAGGCTGTTTCCCTTTTGTACGGCGCTCACCAATGTTACAATCAATGTAAAAAATTGAGGTTCGTTATGAAGATATTTGCTATCCAATTACTACACTTAGATGAAATAGGTGCACGACAACAAATCGATTGCCTGAAACCCTTTGTATCACCTGCAAAGCGTGCTGCGGCTGAGCGCTTTCGTTTTTTGGTCGATGCAAGAAGGACCCTGTTAGGTGAGGTGCTGGTTCGTCAAATGATCCATGATATGTACGATCTGCCTATTGATCAAATCGTTTTTGCAACAGAGGGCAATGGCAAGCCTGTCGTCCGGCACATTCCTTCTTTTCACTTTAATCTTTCTCACTCTGGTGATTGGGTCGTATGCGCAATAGATGATGCACCTGTAGGTATTGATATTGAGGAGATCAAACCGATTGATCTAGCGATTGCTAAACGATTTTTTTCAGCAGATGAGTATGAGGATTTACTTTCACAACCGGCAGAACGGCAGGAAGCCTACTTCTTTCATCTATGGTCAATGAAGGAGGCCTTTATCAAGCTGACTGGAAAGGGATTATCTTATGGTCTTTCGTCCTTTACAGCCCGTCTGTCAGAGGATGGACAGGCGACGTTGACATTACCTGATCATGAAGCGCCCTGCTTTGTTCAAACATACTCACTCGATCCTGCCTACCAAATGGCGGTGTGCACACGAAAACCTTCTGCGGCTGAACGTGTTGAGATACTCTCTTGCAAAGATGTACTGTCCCGTCTTTAATATCGCCCAATTTGCTGAAGTGCTGTCTTTAGCAATTCGACTCCACGTGTGATTTGGTCTTCTTTCACATGCCAGATGTTCAGCTGAAGAATGGGGTCTTTTTGATGGGTCGACAGGTAGTGGCGGCCGATTGACTGAATGGAAACAGATGCCTTTTTCAGCTGCTGAATGAGCTGATTCATCGGAATTGATCGATCGACACGAAGATGTGTATGGGTAGCTGGCTCCTCTTCTCCCAGTTGATAAGCGATTTGATCATTTTTCAGACAAGTCACCAGCTGTTTGGATCGGTTGCGATAGGTTGTCTGCATTCTGTCTCGATGCCGTTCAAACATCCCGCTTTTTAAATATATTTCTAAGGCTGCCTGTGACAGCATGGAGCTGTCGATGTCAATGAGCCGTTTGTGTTCACTAAAAGGTCCAATCAGTTCCTCAGGTAAAACGACTGCTCCTGTTCGAAGTCCTGGAAAGATGATTTTGGAGAAGCTTTTTAAATAAATGACCTTACCCGCCTGATCATACGAATAGATCGGGTCTCTTTTTGCGTCGAATTCTAAATCGGCTATATAATCATCTTCAACGATATAGACATCATATTTCTCAGCAAGGGCTGCAATCGCTCTTTTCTCCTGTTTTGACAAGCTCGTTCCAAGCGGGTTTTGAAACCTTGGCATCGTATAGAAAAAACGAATCTCCTCTTCTCGAAAGATACGCTCCAATTCCTGAAGATCAATTCCCTTTTCCGTCCGCTGAATCCCCCGCACAGGCAGTTGATTTTTCTCTAAATATTGGAGATATAGGTGATAGCCAGGCTGTTCGACTAGTATGGTCTGTTTTCCATTCGGAAAAGGGATGGTGCTTAAAATGGATAACGCCAGCTGAATACCAGAGGTCATGACGATCTGTTCTGGATTTGCAAATACTTGATAATCCATTAATCGCTTAGAAATGACTGGCAGCAGCGATGGTAAGCCGTTGGCTGTGCCATAAATAAACAAGTCATTTTGATACAAATCAATCGCTTGGTTGATGCAGTGCTGAAAATCGACATATGGAAACACAACGGGATCAGGTGCAGATGAAGCAAAATCAATCCATGTGCTATCCTGTTTGCCCGCCGACTGCTTCGTTTTCACGACATAATAGCCGCTTCTTTCTACAGAATACAGCAGATGTTCACGTTCTAATGTGTCCAGCGCTTTGATGACAGTGCTTTTACTCACTGCATATTGAGTTGCTAAATGGCGAATGGAAGGGATCTTCATGCCAGCACTGTATTCACCAGACGCCATTTTCTCTTTTAAGCTGAGAATAAGCTGATCATATTTCCTCACACCGCTTCCTCCTTGTACCGGTACAGATATCATGTTCTCTTATTGTACACCTTAGATGATCCGATTACGATAGAAGAACAGAACCGGTCAATTCATCTGAAGCATGCATGCTCGTGTAAGGAGTCAACTTGTGAACATTTCAAAACAGAAAGCGTATGCTGCCGCGATAGGCTACGCCACGATTATTGGTTTTTCATTTTTGTTTGTCAAAATTGCATTAGAATCAGCAAATCCGATCGATTTATTGGCACACCGCTTTACGATTTCTTTTGCAGCCGCACTATTGCTGTATCCATTTTTACGAAAGAAGAACCGTCTCTCTATTCAATGGCGTGATCTTCTCTACATCGTACCGTTTTCCTTGCTTTACCCTGTGTTGTTTTTTGCTTTTCAAGTATGGGGGCTGATGTATACCTCTTCGTCAGAGGCTGGTATTATTCAGGCAACGATTCCCATTCTGACGATGGTGCTGGCCGCGTGGTTTTTAAAGGAACGCGCGACATGGATACAAGTGCTGTTTACCATTCTTTCTGTGTGCGGGGTGATGCTTCTCTTTGTTATGAAAGGAATTGATGTAAAGCATTCACACATGATCGGCTATGTGCTGATATTGCTTTCAGCCTTATCCTCCAGTGCATATAGTGTATTTGCCCGGGTGATTACACGGCGCTTCCATGTGATTGAACTCACCTTCGTGATGACATTCTTTGGGTTTGTCTTCTTCAATGCCGCTGCGCTCATTCGGCATTCGGTCAACGGGACAATGCCGCAATTTTTCAGCCCATTTACACAAGCATCCTTTGTATGGTCAATGCTCTTTTTAGGCATTCTTTCTTCACTTCTCACGGCATATTTATCCAACTATGCCCTCTCTCAGCTTGAAGCGGCAAAGGTCAGCATCTTTAACAATTTATCTGCGTTTATTACGGTCGCCGCTGGGGTTCTCATTTTACATGAAACAATCGATTGGTATCATCTCATCGGAGGTGTGCTGGTTATTGGCGGAGTGATTGGCGGGAATGTAGTGAAGAAGCGGAATTCATAAGAAAAAGCGGTCTCTCAAACGAGGACCGCTTTTTTTAATGTCTGATGAAGTGTTGATTGCTTGTCAGGTCAATGCACCTTCCTCTATTTATCCAAGCGAGAAATATTGTAACAAAATAGTTAGAATTACATAATGGTTCTATTTACTTCGCACTTCATAGATAGTTACTGAAGTATTATCATTATCAAATTAATAAAATACAAGTTTATGAGGTGTTATTTTCTGAATAAATTCGCCATCAGTCCTGTTATTTCATCAAAATAAATCTAAATTTTCCATTATAATGGAAAATACAGTATAAAAAACCTATTTATCTAAAATCCTTTTTATGTATAATATGGGTATATAATCAAGGGGGGGAGGTGTTAAATATGGAAATGGGTTTAAAAAATAGATTGTTCGCAATCCTAGGCTTGAGTCTTATTTTCACTTTAACTTTAACAACTATGATTTTATTGACTCTTGAACCAGTCACACCTTTTGCAAATCTAGCAGCAAACTATCCTCAAATACCTACTTGGGCATTAACTTCTATTAGTGCAATTCTAAATGCTGCTGGTACAGTTGGTGCTATTGCTGCTGTCTTAGGTACTTTTGGACTTGGTGCTATTGCCTCTCTAGTAATTAGTTATGCTAGAAAATATGGGGTTAAATACGCTATTGCTTTCTAAAAAATGAATTTTTATAGAGAAGGTGTAAACGCCTTCTCTTTACACCTTTAAAATGGAAGTGTTGTAAATGCATAAATATTTAATATACACAAAAATCTTGTTAATCAATGATTTAAGAAGACATCAACGTAATAATGCTCTCATTTTTGTATTTTTTTCTTTCTTATACATAATTACTCCCCTATTACTAGGTGTATTAACTACTTACTTAGTTAAAAATTTATCAATAATCTATCTATCGTTGTTTATATTAATGTTCACAGTAAATATTGATAAGAGTTTAATGAGGATACTTTTCTCTTCAGATAAAAAACAGATGGCTATTTTAAAACTCCAGCTAGATCAATATATTTTCGGTAAAGATATGAGTAAGTTTTTTAGTATTATGGTTGGATTATTATTCTTCATTCTAGGTTCTTACTTAACAAATTTAAGTATACATGGGTTTCAAGGATCTTTAACACTAGCAGCTCTGGCCATCACTTCTTTCATCTTAGGTTACCTACTTAGATTGCATGTATTGTTACTACTTTCAAACACCAAATTTTTCGCAATTTCATCAACTATTGGATATATAACTACAGGTCTCATTGCACTTTGGGTATTCACTGTATTCAAATTCAATTTATTAAAAAGTTCTTTATCTAGTTATTCAATATATATTATTTTAGCCTTCACATTCATTAGTATACTTTTAGTGATTTATTGGAGAAGAAACGTTCGTAATGTGCCAATTTTCCATTTCCAGAAAAAAGCGAAAGAACAAAAAGGGACATCTAGAAAATTTAATCATATATTGTTTTATGAAATTACACTCCTCATGAGAAATCCCCCTATTCAATGGTCAGTATTATTATTTATATTAACAATATCCGGGGGACTGTTTGGTCTAATTCTTTATGGTGTTAATACGAACCAACTTGAAACATTAAATATAGAAAATGATTTTTTATTTATTTTTAGTGTTATTTTTCCTATGATTTTTATATCAAATGCAATACAACCGTATGTTTCTTTTGATATTGACGGTCCCATTCTCCCTTTAAAACGAAAATTACCTAACTTAGTTAAAAATAAAATCAAAAATAAGGTTATTTTATCTATCATACTACATTTGTTGTTTTGTATTTTATACACCATTTTTTCAAGTTTCACAATAAAACTAGATGAGCCTGTATACGTGATAATCACTTTAGTAAACACCTGTATACTTGTAGCTATTTGCACTGTAGGTTCTACTGTCGTATTTCCATATTTCAAGTGGGAATTTGTTTATCAAGTTCCTAGTTCCCTTAGTAAATTGACTTTAAATATTTGTTATGGTTTCATTTTAGCTTTATCAGTAATTTCATCCTATAGCACAGTATATTTTATTGTAACAAATATCGTTATGGTCACTAGTTCACTTATTATTATATTTTTAATAATTAGATTTTGGGATAGAACAATAAATAAAAACTACAAATCATTTAAAACATTATTTGAGTGAGGGATTGTATGTTATCACTTCATAATCTAACTAAAGAATATAAAGATTCTAACTTTAAAGTTATGATTTCTGAGATGCATTTCAAAGAAGGTTCAATAATTGGCTTATTAGGTAAAAACGGTGCTGGAAAAACTACTATTCTAGAAATGATAGCTGGATTAATACAACCTGATGAAGGCCAAATATTGATAAATCATAGCAAGCAAAATTTCTCATCTATAGGATATATGGAAGACGATCCAACTCTATTTGAAAACTTAACTTGTTTTGAATTGGTAAAATATCAATCTATGCTTGTAGAACAACCTTTAGAAAATGACCAGATCAATGAGATGTTGCGTAACTATGGATTAGAAGAGCAAACACATCGGCGTTCCTCTTCTCTTTCAAGAGGAATGAGACAAAGAATGTCCTTTATTCTAACAATATTACATAATCCAAACATTATTTTATTAGATGAGCCATTTACAGGTTTGGATCCTACAAACATGGCTGACATGAAGAAACATTTAAGAAATTTCAAAGAAGCCAACAAAATCATTTTGCTCTCCACTCATATCATTCAATTTGCAGCAGACTTATGCGATGAAATCCTTTTTATTGATAATGGTACTATTATTCACTCAGAAAAAAAATCTTCAGGAGTGACTTTTCATGAAGATCAACTCGAAAAGAAATTTTTTGAAAAATTATCTTAAAAATTTTTTAGTTTTTATTATATTTTTTTTAGGAGGTTTTAGTTTAAGTGTTTTTGCTTCAACATTTATAGATAGTATTGATTTTAAAAACAACATAAATATTGACAGCTATCAAGAAATTTTCTTTAATAACCTTTTTGTGTCACTTCTTATATTAGTTTCTGGAATAGTTAGTTTAGGCTTGTTATCTAGTATTATTATTTTTTTAAATGGGTTTTTCCTAGGTGCATTTTTCATATCGTATACGTATATATACGGAATTGACATAGCACTATACTATATTATTTTCCACTCTCCGGTGGAAATTGTCGGGTTGTTTCTTTTTTATTTTGTCTCATTTGATATATCAAGGCAAATTATGCGGTATATACTATCTAAAGACAAAATCTCTTTTAAAACAAAAGGGAAAATCTATTTCAGTCAGCTCATAACCGGGGTTTTCTTTTTATTTATTGCTTCTATTATTGAATTTTATTTCATAAAAATTTGATATTGTTAAAGGGTGTTATTATGAAAAAACACATTTTATTAGTATGTATGCTCTCTGGTATTATAGCTTTTATCCTTTCTATATTAAAAATGGATGAAATAAATAAAAATCTACTTGAGCTGCAACTTGAAGGAAATCAAGATATAATTGAATTTAGTAAGTGGATAGGTATTTCTCTTGCTGTTATTGGAGAAGTATTCAAGCCTATAGTAGAAGTTTTATTTTTTTCATTAATCATTTTTCTAAGCTTTATAATTTTTGGAATAAAAGATTCCTATAAAAGTATATTTAAAAGAGGGGTATTATCTTATTATTTCATCTTAATAGGTAACTTGATTGTCATTATTTTATACCTCTTTAATGTACCTAATGCTGAACACACGATCACAATTCCATTTTTGTGGAATATTAATATTTTTGTTATAGTCTCATTTAGTGTATGGTGCTATTCCTACGTGAAAAATCAAGAAAATAGAAGTTATAAATTTTACATCCCATTCGTATTATTATTCTTATTTTCTTTGGCCATATCAGCGTTTTCAAGTATTCTTCCTCAGTAAAAAACGACCCAATATGGGCCGTTTTTTCTTATTTCTTTATCAATTGTTGTTTGGCTGCAAGGTCAATCACATGTCTCATCTGTTCTGCGAAGTGCTCGAGGTGTGTGTTGATGTACATGTGGCCTCCATCGAAATTGGTGCGTTTGATGGTCTTTGCCCATGGCAGCCAGCCGTTTGCATCTTGCATGCATTTTTCATCTTGTGTTCCATTGAATAAATAAACGGGTGTTTCGATGACGGATTGATCTTTGTGCTGGAAGGTTTCCAGTGCCTGGTAGTCTGCACGTAAGGACGGCGTAAAGTAATCCATCATTGGTTTGTTCTCTAATAATTCCTTTGGAATCCCGCCCATTTCGGCAATATGCTGAACAATTGCTTCATTGGATAAATGGGTCAGGATCTGCCGTTTTGTTTGCGGCGGCTGAATGGCCGAGATCACAACTGCTGCAGGATAGACCCCTTCCTTTTCTAGCAGCTGCGTCAGTCTATACACGACAAGTCCTCCCATGGAATGTCCGAACAGGATAAATGGGCGGTTCAGGTTGCCTGTAAGCCCTTCTTTGTACAGCTCAGCCAATTGGTCAATGCTCGTTTCGAGCGGCATGAGATTGGTTCCATGCCCTGGGGGCTCTGCTGCTGTTACTTCGGCAGAGCCTTTTAGCTGTTCAAAGAGCGGGCGGTACGAGGCGGAATAACCGCCTGCAAAAGGAAAACAAATAAGCTGAATAAGGTCTGATTTTTTTTCAAAGGTTTTAAATAACTGATTCATACGTCCTTACCCCTTTATAATCGTTTGAAGAATCCGTGCCAGTTCATCTGCCTGCGGCCTTTTCATCATGGTGACATGGTCTCCTTTGATGTGATAATACGAGCACGACCCTTTCGTATAAGCCTCCCAGTCTGAGAACTTCTTCTGGAAATCGATGGCGTGATCACTGCTTTGTACAATATAAAACGGCACAGGGAATGGTTCTTTTTCTAATTCAATGGCTTGTGACATGATCGTATTATGCGTTTGCATTTGCAAATATTTATCTAAATATTGATCATTCATAAATTGATGAACCACTTCATCCTTTTCCGCCTCTTTGAGTATTGTCTGTTTCACTTCTTGGAAGCTCAGCCCTTGTAATGCTTCTGGCTGGATGCCGACGAGATTTCCCATTCCTAGGACAAGCGCAAGCATTTTCACTTCTTCTTCGTTCATATCGGCATGGAGCGCCTGATCTGCCTCATCTCTTAGCACTGGCACCGTATCTAAAATGATCAATCCTTTCGGCGCTTTTCCTGCATGGCAGAGCCGCTGATTCATTCCGTAGGCAAGATGCCCGCCCATTGAATGCCCTGCTAGATAGTCAATGCCTGGTCGATAGAAGGTCTCAATGGCTTCAATAAAAATGGTGACAAGCTCTGTGTAATGAAGGAATTGCGGTTCTTCATCCTCATATAAGCCAGGAGACTGCATGGCATAAACAGCGCCTTGATGTGTCATCAGCTTAGCAACATCGATATAGCCCATGACCGTTCCACCGGCAGGCGGTGCAAAGAATATTCTCGGTTCAGCTGGATCGCCTTTTTTCAGCTCAATCACATAGTCCTTCGGAGACCTTTCGACATGCTCCCCGGCCTCTGGAATTGCGTCCACATGTGTGGCTAGCTGCGCAGGTGCTGGATGCATGAAAATCCATTTTGGATCAACACGAATCCCCTTTTCTTTTAATTTGGCAACAGCCTGGATACTCATAATCGAATCGCCGCCTAAATCAAAGAAGGAGTCATGCATGCCTACTTGTTTGACACCAAGCACTTCCTTGAAAGCTGTGACAATTTGTTCCTGCGTTTCGGTGACTGGTTTGTCATCCCCCTGGGAAAGAGAGATCGTTTCTGTCGGCTCTGGCAGTGCTTTTTGATCAACCTTTCCGTTCGTTGTGACTGGCATTTCGTCCATTACAATAAAGTAACTTGGAATCATGTAGCCTGGCAGGCTTTCCTGCAAAAATGCTTTCCAGCCCGGAACAGGATTCTCCCCGTCTGTGACAAGGTAGGCTGCCAGCCGTTTAGAGCTGCCATACGTTTTGGCGATGACTGTACATTCCTTTACTTGCGGATGCTTGAGGAGAGCTGTTTCAATTTCCCCACATTCAATCCGGTAGCCTCTAATTTTCACGAGGTTGTCTTTTCGGCCGAGATATTCAATGGTGCCATCTGAACGCCATGTACCAAGATCACCTGAACGATACAGCTTGTCTCCCTCTAGTTCAGGAAATGGATTGTCAATAAAACGCTCCTGCGTCCGCTCTGGATCATGAAGGTATCCTTTTGCCAGCCCTGTGCCGCCGATATAGATTTCTCCTTTGACGCCTGCTGGCACTGGGTTGAGCGCTTCATCTAGAATGACGACAGTTGAGTTCGATACCGGGACACCAATTGGAACTGATCTTGCACCCTCTGGCATGTGCGTGACTTGATGTGTTGCTGCTAAGGTCGTGTTTTCTGTTGGACCGTAAGCATTGATGAGCACACCCTCCATATGTGGGAGTACCTTTCGTGCATGCTCACTAGACATCGCTTCTCCGCCAACAAGTAATGTGCGGTAGCCTGCTACACTTTTTGGATCGTGCTCCACCAGCCGATTGAATAATGCGGTTGGCAGACAGTTGGCTGTCACTTGATGCGTTTTGATCAACCGTGATAATTCATCCATATTCAGTGCGGCATATTTTGGGATCAGAATCAGCTGACCGCCATTCAGCAGCATTCCCCATAATTCAAATGTAAAGGCATCAAAAGCATAGTTTGAGAGCTGAAGCATCTTGTCATCTGGACCTAGTTCAATATAGTTTGTTTCTCTAACCAGGCGGACAACTCCTGCATGAGGGAGCATCACGCCTTTTGGTGTACCTGTTGAGCCTGATGTGTAGTTGACATAGGCCAGCTGGGCTTCCCCTATGATCGATTGTTCTCTTTGATACACTGCATCTGTTTCTGATAACGGCTTGTCCATGTTAATCTTTGTACCTGTAAAGTCTACTAGACGACTCGCAAAATGAGACTGAGTGATGATCACATCACTTTGCGTATCGCGAACGATGAGGCGGATGCGTGCATCTGGATATTCAGGTGACATCGGAACATACGCAGCACCAGACTTGACGATACCTAGCACCGAGACAATCATGTCAAAGGAACGATCAAAAAGCATCGGTACCAGTGAACCTGGTCCAACTCCTTTAGACTGCAAGTAAGCAGCAAGCTGTGTCGCCTTCTCATCCAACTCTTGATACGTCATGTGCTCTTCCAAATAGGACAAGGCAATACGGTGCGGATCACGCTGCACCTGTTCTTCAAACAGCTCTTGAAGGGTCCGTTTTGGATATGACGTAGCCGTTTGGTTTTTCCCTATGATCATGGCGGCCTGTTCCGCTTTGTCCATTAAGCAATAGTCAGAAAATGTACGTTCAGGCTGAGCCGTCATGCCATCTAGCAGATGAAGATAATAATTCATATAACGATGGATGGTCTCTTGATTAAATAAATCTGTATTATATTCCACATGGATCGACAGCTGATCTCCCTGTTCAAATACATGCAGGGTGAGATCAAATTTAGACACTGTATGATGGACCATCACATGTTCACTTGTCAGCCCTTTGAGATTTACATTGAGCGAATCTGTTACATACCCCATGGCCACTTGGAAAATAGGCGATCGACTTAAATCTCTATCCAACGAAAGATCATCGACAAGCTTGTCAAATGGATAACGCTGATGCTCAAATGCTTTTAACGTCATCTCTTTCACGTTTTCCATGACATCAGCAAATGTATCTGCTGTGGAGATATCCTGCCTCAGCGCAAGTGTATTCACAAACATCCCAACGAGCTTCTCTGATTGTTTGGCATCTCGCCCTGCGATCGGCGAGCCAATGATGATATCTGTCTGTCCGGACAGCTTGTGAAGCAGGACGTAGTACGCTGACAGCATCGTCATGAACAGCGTTGTGCCCTGCTGCTTGGACAAAGCCTGCAAACGGCGGATAAGCGGTTCTTCCAAGACGATTTGCTCTGTAGCGCCGTTAAATGTTTGAACCGGCGAACGAGGGCGGTCAAACGGCAGCTCTAGCACTGGAAGTTCACCTTGTAAGGTATCGAGCCAATAGGTTTGGTCTGCTTGATGATGCGTTAGTTGCTCATTTTCCCAATGAACATAATCTGTCCATTCGATTTCCAGCGCCGGGAGCTGCGGCGATTCATCTGAAAGAAGCCCGTCATATGCCACTTCTAACTCCTGAATGAGCAGGCTGAGCGACCATGCATCTGAAATGATGTGGTGCTGCGCGCAAAGAAGATAAAATTCCTCATTGCCCATATCCACAATCGTCCACTGTGAAAGAGGTCCTCTTTCTAAATCATAGACGCGGTTTGCCTCTTGCTGAATAAGCTGCTTGAGTCTTCTCGTTCTCGTTTTTTCATTAAATAATGAGAAATTCGCAACTGTGACGGATGGCGGAAGGTCTTCACGTATCAGTTGAACTGGCTTGCCCCCAAGCGATTTAAATGTTGCACGCAGTGCTTCATGACGTTTCGTTAAGAGACCGATCGCTTTTGTTAACGCTTGAATGTGCAGTTGTCCTGTCAGCTTCCAAGCACCTAATATATTGTAATGATGGCTCTTTTCTAATGTGGATAAGAACCAAATGCGCTTCTGAGCATGTGACAGCTCATAGCTTGTTCGCTTTTCAAGCTTTGGAATCTTGGCTTCCTGAACAGCCGGTGCCCCTTTGATGTCATCAACCATTTGCGCCAGATGGGCCAGATGCTTACTTTCAAATAATATTTTTAAAGGCGCCTTGATTGAACATTCATGATTGATCCGAGAAATAGTTTGAGTCGCCTTTAATGAATGCCCGCCAAGATCAAAGAATTGATCCTCTTTGTACACACGATCTACGTCTAAAATGTCCTCCCATATGGCAGCAAGAATTTGCTCTGTTTTCGTTTCTGGCAATTGTTTTTCAAGGGGTTGTCCATTTTTGTGATGATTCAGCTTGAGGGCTTCATGATCAATAGAGCCATCTTGTTTTTTCGGTATTTCCTGTACTTGCTGAATATCCCAGTCACCTTTTGTTACGCCTGCGATATCTTCAACATGCACTTCTTTGCCAGACTGAACCGTGTAAAAAAGCTTTTTCTCAAAAGTCGGAATTGGTGCTGGCTGAAGATACTCAGCGATTTCTGGATTGGCTCCGTCTAGTCCGATAAATAGATGCGCTTCATTCAGCCGGGCACCTAGACATAATGAATGGAGACCTTGCTTCTTTCCAATCAATTGAAATCCCTTGCGGACGGTTAGCGCTGCGCCGGTATGTCCCTTAGACAAACCAAGATTATCCCACATGCTGAAGTTCAAAGAGATTGCCCGTCTTCCTTCTTGAAAGGTGAGAGCGTGCGCAAGTCCATCTAAAAAGCTGTTGGCTGCAGAGTATGCCCCGAATGTTGTGCCGCCAAAAAAGCCATTCACCGATCCAAAAAAGACGAGTGGTACTGCCGGGTCATGCTTGAAGGCTTCCTGCAGGACAAACGCTCCGTCTGCTTTCCCTGACAGCTCCTTTGTGAAATCCTCTTCTGACGTATGAGCCAATGCATACTTATCCGCATGCTGAAAATGCTCTGACACATTGCCTGCCCCGGCTAAATGCAGCACGCCCCGGATGGATTGACCAAAGTGTTTTTCTGCTTTGTAAATCGCCCGCTCGACGTCAGCTAAATTGGTCACATCCGCTTGTACATAGATGACATCACCGAGGCCTTTTAGCTGTGAGAACGCCTCTTTCTTTTCCAGGCTGTCTTCCAGAGAAGTCCTTCCAATCAATACGAGCTTTAGGCCAAATTGGAGCATCTGTTTAGACAGCTCAAATCCAATACCGCCAAGACCTCCAGTCAGCAAATAAAGACCTTCATATTCTAAAAACCCTTCTGTTTGAGGTGCTTTCATCATATTGACTTTTTCCAGCTTTGGTACGAACCTGTGCCCGTTTCGGTATGACACCTCTGCTTTTATATGAATCGCTGACAGCTCTTCAGCAATGTGCTTTGCATCCTGTTCCACACGCTCCGCTTCAATATCAATATGGGACACCTCTGCTCCTTCCCATTCTTGCGGGATGGTTTTTAATAAACCAGCGAGCGACGTTTTCTCCACATGAAGATCGTCTTCAGGGCTTACAAATTGACCACCCTTTGTCACCACGACAAGCCGGACTGGCTCTTTGTTTTCTTGCCTCCAAGCTTGATACAAGTACAAAATAGATTGATTGGTACTCGCATGCATTTCTTTGAACTGCGCAGGCTCAACGATGGCTTCTTTGTCTGTCACATTCCACAGGTGGAGTACCTGCCCTGTCTTTAATTCATCTGCTTCAAGTGCTGCAGCGAGCCTGACGTAATCCCCCTTGATTCTCGGATTCATCTGGTACATCCCTTTGGACAAACGCAAAAATTCACGCCCTTTTTTCACAGAAACATAGGGCTGATTTCTTTGTTCAAATTGTGCGTAAAGTGATTGGTACAGCCCTTTTTCATCCTCGAAAACGAGTACATGATCAGCAGAAGGCTGAGACGGACCAATATGCTCCTTTGCCCAAGTGCGTTTGAAAAACCAATCTGGGAGTGTTTGTTCATTTTCAGAAGCAAGATCCAGTGCCCTTTCAATGTCACGGAATACTCCCTCTTTTAGCGCTGCACCTAACTGGGCACGTTGGATTTTCCCACTCTCTGTTTTCGGAAATTGGTCTTTTTTCACCGGAATGATGTGATCAGGCTCTATCCCGATTTTTCGGATGATGGCCTCTCTAATCTGCTGAATCATCGTGATTTGTTCCTCTATTGAATCTTTTTGCGAGACAAAAAAGACGGCAAGCGTGTCGTTGCTTGATTCGGGATTGTAAATGCCGTACGCAGCGGCAAAGGTGACTTCAACCCCGTCCACCTCTTCCACAACCGCTTCAATTTCGTAATTCAAATAGTTGGCTCCGTTGATGACGATGATGTCCTTTTCTCGACCTGTCAGAACAAGACGCCCTTCGTGAATAAATCCTAAATCCCCCGTGTGAAACCAGCCATTTTCCGCAAATACCTCTTGATTGGCTTCCTCATTTTGATCATAGCCCATCATAATCGTTGGACTCTTCACCTGTAAGCGCCCGACCTGATCTTCTGGCAGCACATGATGATGCTCGTCTACAATCCGAACCCATACAGACGGAATAGGTACGCCGACTTCTGTAAACGTCATCTTGTGCGGATGATCTTGCGTCACGTATTGAATTTCACCTGTTAACGAGGTCTGATCAATCGTCAGCTGTCCATCCTGATCATCATGCCGCATGAATTTCTTTGATTGAACAATGGCTGAGGATGTTTCAGACATGCCGTACGCCGGCACCATCGCATGGCGGCTTAATCTGTGCTGACCCATGATATGCATGAAGCGCTGCGTCACTTTTGGAACAACCGCTTCGGCTGCATTCATAATATAAGTCAGTGTGGAGAGATCCCAGCTCCCCTTGCGAATGTCGTCCTCATATTCATTCATCATGGCAAAAGCAAAATTCGGTGCCCATGTCCTTGTGACGCCGTATGTTTCTACCCAATCCAGCCACACCATCGGCCGCTCGATAAATTGATCGATGGATGGACTAATCTGCTGGCAGCCAAGGTAGACGTCATGCACATGAAACATGACAATGCCTCCTACATGATCAAGCGGCATCCAGTTAAGCGACACATCCTCATGCGTAAAGCCATTTGTCTGCTCAAAGGAGATGATCCGAGATAAAATACTTTGATGGTTGTGACGGATACACTTAGGCACACCCGTACTTCCTGAAGACAGCAGCTGAAGCACAGGCTCATCCGGCTCTGGCTCATAATGCTGTTCATCCGGTTCACACGTAAGCAATGTTTCTACTGTTAAAATAGGTATTTCTTTTGCCTCAAATGTCTCACGCAGCCCAGCAATGTCTTCAGCACTTGCTTCTTTTGTAATAATAAACGGTTCATTTTGCAGCTGAAACACGCCCTTGAGCTTGTTCACTCCTTGATTCATCTCATCATAAACAGGCGGAACAGAGACTGGAGTCGGAATGATGCCACCGAGAATACAGCCCCAAAACACGGTGATGAAATCATGATGATCTTTTAATTGAAGTAACACTTGATCGCCATTTGTCAGCCCTGCTTTCCTTAAACCAGACAGAACCCGTTCTGCGTTTGTGAGTAACTCAGGATAGGTTTGGGTCAATGTGCGCCCGCCTTCTTTGATATAGGTCACCCCGCGGTCAGGTGACATAAAGGCTGATCGAATCAGCACCTCTGTCAGTGTGACAGGTGTGCCTGGTTTTTTGATGACATCCCCGCCATACACAAGTGCTGGCGGCTTTTCATGAGCGGATGCTTGCTTTGTTTCGCCCGCTTCATCCTTCGAGATCGATACGTTCCCTTGCGCACGCTGTCGATTAGGAAACAGGTCATCTAGGTGATAAGGCATTTGTTTTTCTGTCTGACTTTCAATGAGAGCGGCCGCTTCCTCCACTCCATCTATGGCTTTCGTACGCTCTTCTATCTTTCTTAAACCCTCTTCATCTATGATGTCAATCGAAAGCAATGCTTCTGTATCGATGGCTCCACTTTCTGCCCTTGGCAAGGAAGGCAATAAGACGAGAGCGGCTGGTACTTCATAGGGATGAAGCGGGCCTTTCATCAAGTCCTCTCTTGTTAGCGAAGGGTCCTTCGCCTGTGCAAATAGCACAAGCGAGAGGCTGCCTTCTTGATTTTTCTTAGGGATTAACACACATTCCTTTAGCGGAAAATGAAGCATCATGACTTGCTCTAATGCTTTGAGATCGATTCGTTTTCCGTTGATTCTGACGATATGATTTGCTGCATGTCCTTTTCGTCTACTAACTAACATCGTTCTTCTCCTCCTACATCCAATCCAAAATCTGAATCTTGTTTTTTTCAGTCCAAACGCCGACATCCCCTGTCGGATAGAGGTATTCGCCTGTTTGATGTTTGAATGGATGCGGAATTTTATGCGTCTCCATCCAATCAGCAAGCTCCCCGCAAAGTGCTTTGATATCCTTCGTGCCGATAAAAATATCTCCAGAAAATCCTATCGGCATGAGCTGATGCTCTTCGCTTAGCACAAATATTTCCGTCTCACAGGAAGGATCGTGCACTCCTGAGTAGACCTCTTCTTGGTCTGGGTACAGCACGCTGACTTGTGCGTTTTTCGCCCACTCGGTGATCATCCGCTCTTTTTCTTCATTTGTTACCATCGTGAAATCAGAGAGTGGTGTCTCCACTTGTTCTGTCATGGCTTCAAGTGTGTGGCCCAGCTGCTGCATCAGCGATTGTATTTGTTTTTCTGTATATTGATTGAAGCGGTATGTGACTCGAAGCTCCAGCGTATCTCCTGGGACAGCCACAAGGGTCAGGTCATAGTTTGTTTCTTCATGACTTGCAATGTCTAATATCCGTACACCATACGGCTCTACAGATTCAATCGGATAGTTTTCAAACACGACAATGCTGTTAAACAATGATTCTCCATTCGGGATTTGGGTCATCTGCTGAATATCTGGCAGTACGGTATACTCAAATTCTCGCATGTGAAAAACCGTTTCCTGCGTCTGTGCCAGCAGCTCGGCAATGGTCCTGTCTGGTGTGATCGGCAAACGGAGCGGCAAGGTGTTAATAAAGAGCCCTGTCATGCTTTCAACCTCTGGTAAGTCCGCCGGCCGCCCAGATACTGTGACACCGAACACGACATCCTCTGAGCCTGAATGAAGGTGCAAGAGCAGCCCCCATGCCGCCTGAATCAGTGTGCTCATCGTGACCTTCTGTGTGCCTGTCATCCTCTCCAGCTTCTGCTGCATTTCAGGCGTCAGTTTGATACTAAATTGATCAATACCTGCTCCTTCATTCGAAGTCTGCTCTCCGTCCCCAGGAAGTGGTGTGGCTTCCTCCACTCCTGACATATAATGTTTCCAGAACTCTTGCGCCCTCTCTTGATCCTGCTTTTGCAGCCATTCGATAAAATCTTTATACGGACGTACAACAGGAAGGTTTATCTCTCGTTCATCCACAAGAGAGCGATACATTGAAAAGGATTCCTCAATCAAGCCGAACAGGCTCCAGCCATCGATTAAAATATGATGAAAGCTAAAAACAAACGTGCATGTTTTCTCGTCACGATGGAATAAAGCGATACGAATGAGCGGTTCAGCCGCATCCTCTAATTCGAAATCCTTTGAACGATCGGATTGTAAATAACGCTCAATGGTTTTCTTCTGATCCGTTTCACTCAGGTGGCGCACATCGTGCTGAGTGAGGTGAATGCTTCCTTCTGATTGAATCAATTGGACAGGCTCCTTTAGCCCCTCCCAAGCAAATCTTGTCCGCAAAATCGAATGACGTTCTACAAGCAGATTCCATGCTTTTTCATAGGCTTCGCCGTCCGTTAAGCCTTCGAGCGTCATATGAACCTGACCAAAATAAGCCTGTGACGCTTGATCTAACAGTGCATGAAACAGCATCCCTTGCTGCATCGGAGATAGTGGATATACATCCACTACATGATCTGGAAGCTCATCTATTTGCTTTTGCGTCAGCTGAACCATTGGAAAATCAGATGGCGTAAAGCCGCCTTTTGTCTCTATACAATGCGTCAGAATGTCCTCCATTTTTTCTTTGAACCGTTCAGGTAACTGGCGCACCTCTTCCTCCTGAAGCAGTTCACGATTGATCATAAAATTCATCTGAAGCTGACCACTGACAACGTATCCGTACACATCGATTAAATGCTGTCTTTCTGCTTTTGGATCATGTACATGTCCATTTCGTTCATCTGCTAAATACAGATTTGCCTCACCATCTATTTGATCTAACTGTCCAAGGTAATTAAAGCTCATCTGCGGCGCTGCCGTTTTGAGTAAGCGAGATACTGTCATGTATTGAAGCAAGCCATAGCCGATCCCCTTTTGCGGCACAGCTCTTAAGGTTTCTTTGACATCTTTGATTTGTCTCTCCACATCGGTTTGAATAAAAGGAATAAAAATAGGATAAGAGCTTGTAAACCAGCCGACTGTCCGTGACAAATCCATCTGTTCAAATAAATCCTCGCGTCCGTGTCCTTCTAACGTGATCAATATTGGCTTTCCAACGGCTTGCGCAAGTCCTGATAAAAGTAAATCGTTAACCTCAGTTCGGTACGCTTGTGATGCGTGCCTTAGTAAAATGTCTGTTTGATCCTTCGTCAATTGAACAGTCAGGATCTCTGCATGTTCTTCTATATTGAAAAGCGCAGGTGTTTGAAAAGGAGAACCTTCTTCCTCTTGATCCATGATCTTTTGCCAAAAAGGAACCTGCTCTTGTAATTGATCGGTTTGTGCATATTCATAGAGTGCATCTGCCCACTGCTGATAGGAAGCGGTTTTCTTTGCAAGCGCGATCTCCTGCCGTGCCGCAAGCTGCTTCAATCCATTTAATAAATCTTCCTGTATGATGCGCCACGATATTCCATCCATCACAAGATGGTGGGCTGCGATAAAAAGTTCAGACGTACGATCACTTGTCTGAAAAAGAATGGCTTTGATCACTTCTCCCCGCTCTAATGACAATGTTCCTTGACAAGCGCTTGTCTCCAAACGAATTTGCTCTAGCGCTTCCTCGTGAGAAACATCCGTCAAATCAAAGAATGTGACACAAGGGGTAATGCCAGGCGCACGAATGGTTTGAATCCATGTGCCGTCTGCTGCTTTTGTATAAATGGCTCTCAGCATATCGTGATGATCGACAAGCTTCGAAAGAACCTGTGTCAACTGTTCGGGTTGTACAAATTGTTTAAATTCCATATGCGCTGATAGATTCCAATAATCTTGGTTTGTCATCGATTGCTCAAGGAACCAAGATTGGATTGGAAGCAGACGAACATCTCCTGTAACAGGCGATTGATCATAGGACACAGACACATCCGCTCTTTTCATAGCGCGTGCCAGCTGCGAAATGGTCTGTTTTTCAAATACATCTCTTGGCTGAATGATGTAGCCTTCCTGTGCTAGACGTGCCACCATTTGTATGACAATAATGGAATCTCCGCCTAGTTCAAAGTAGTTATCATGTACATCAATTGAAGGAGTGCCAAGAAGCTGAGTCCACACTTTTTCCAGCACTCGTTCTTCCTCACTGAGTGCCTTATCTGCTGGTTTGTCTGCTTCTTCCTGTCTCCACTCTGGCGGCGGGAGACGCTTTTGGTCTACCTTGCCGTTTGGCGTGAGCGGCAGTTCCTCTAGCTCTATGAATAGACTTGGTACCATATAATCTGGCAGCTTGTCTTTCAAGGCGCTGCGAAGGTCTTGCTGGGTCCATGCACCTTTTTGGACAAAGTAACCGATGAGGCGCTTATGACCACTCTCGTGCTGATGCGGAATGACCGCACATTCTATGATGTCTTCAACACTCAGCATAGCGGCTTCAATTTCGCCGCATTCGACGCGATGTCCGCGTATTTTCACTTGATGATCCATTCTTCCAATGCAGTCGATGATGCCATTTGGGAGCCAGCGGCCCATATCGCCTGTTTTATATAAACGCGCTCCTTTTTGGAAAGGATGCGGGATAAATGATTGCGATGTTTTTTCTTCATCTCCAAGGTAACCGAGTGCCAGCCCTGTTCCGCCAACGTAGATCTCTCCAATAACACCCTGCGGAACCGGCTGCAGCTGGTCGTCTAATACATAGGCTTGTGAATAAGCAATTGGCTGACCGATAGGAACTGTCGCCTGCCCTTCGTCTAATGAGCGAATGTGATGCACACAGGAGAACGTCGTATTCTCAGTTGGTCCATAGCCGTTTAAAAGCCCTTCAGGTAAATACGGCAGTGCCTTGCGGATATGAGCAGCTGAGAGCGCATCACCACCAACCAATAATGCATCGAATCCAGATAAGGCTTCAGGATGTTCCTCTGTTAACCGGTTGAACAGCGGCACCGTCAGAAATCCTGTTGTGATCTTGTATGATGTCAGCGTTTCAGCCAGCGTATCCATTGATAAAATCGTATTTCGATCGGTCAGGATCAGCCTTCCCCCATTTAGCAGGGCTCCCCATATTTCATACGTAAAGGCATCAAAGGAGAAGCTGGCGATTTGTAAAATGCGCGTATGTTCATCAAGGGTGACATAATCTGTTTCACAGACAAGCCGGATGACTGCTTGATGCGGGATCAAAACCCCTTTCGGCTGTCCAGTTGATCCTGACGTGTAATTGATATAAGCGAGTCCATCAGGTTTTAGGGCAGCAGGTATGAGTTCTGCTTCTGATAAAAACTCTTCATATCCCTCATCAAGACAAATGAGTTCGGTTTGACTGATTGACACCTTTTTCAGCCATTCATTTTTTGTCAGTAACAGCTTAATACCTGTATCCCTCAACATATAATCAATCCGTGTATCTGGATATTCAGGATCAATTGGCACGTAGGCGCCTCCTGCTTTCACAATCGCCAGCACCCCAAGAATCATTTGAGGCGACCTGTCGATGAGCAGCCCTACTGGTTCATGCGGCGTCACACCTCGCTGCTGCAGAGAAGCAGCAAGCCGGTCGACTTTCTCTTGTAACACACGATACGTCCACTGCTCTTCCCCGAATTCGAGAGCAATGGCATCGGGTGACTTTCTCACCTGCGCTTCAAACCGTTCCGTGATGAGAAGTGGGCCTGCAGGCTGATTGGTTTTACCGCTCCATTCATAGAGCAGCTGATGCTTTTCTTTCTCTGGCAGGTAATTCATTTGTCTGATCGGCTGTGCTGGATTTTCACAAATACACGCAAGCAGATGCTCGTAGTACCGAAGGAACCGATCCATCGTGTCGTCAGAAAATAAGTCCACATCATACTCCAGTTTTAATTGAAGACCCTCCGCCCCTTCAAAAACAAACAGGGATAGATCAAATTTGGCGGTATCGTTATCTTCAATGGCTAAAACGGATGTCGCCTCCCCCATCGGAGAAGCTTCAAGCGGCAGGTTTTGCAAAACGAACATGACCTGAAACAGCGGCTGCTTGCCAGCCTCACGTACAATATTCAGCTCATCTACGACCATCTCAAACGGCACATCCTGATGCGCATAGGCGCCCATTGTTGTTTCTTTCACCCGCTCTAATAGTTCAGTGAAAGCAGGATTCCCGCTATGATCGATCCGAAGTGCCAGCGTATTTACGAAAAATCCGATGAGATGCTCCATCTCCGTCCGATTTCTCCCAGCAATGACTGATCCAATCACAAACTCATCCTGTGAAGACAATCGATGCAGCAAGGTAGAAAAGGCAGTCACTAACGTCATATAAAGGGTGCTGTCTGTCTTTTTAGAAAGGGCAGCCAGCTGCTCAGATAGCGACTTCGACAAGTGGTATTTTTTCGTTTTTCCCTTGTAGGATTGAACGGCTGGCCGCGGGTAGTCATACGGCAAAACCAAATCTTCTACAGGAACCGCAAATTGCTCCTTCCAATAGGAAAGCTGCTTATGCAGCGTCTCTCCAGTCAAATACTCCTTCTGCCATAGTGCGTAATCCGCATATTGAATCGGCAGCGGCGAAAGATCAGGCGCTCTCTTGTCAATCATCGCTGTATACCACTCAGACAGCTCTCTTGCGGCAATCCCAACCGACCAGCCATCTGACACAATGTGATGAATGGACATCAGCAGCAAATGATCTGTTTCCGACAGCCGAATCAGTTTCACTCGAAAAAGCGGATCATGTTCTAAGCGGAAAGGTGTGCCCGCCTCTCTTTTTGCCCATTCAGCCGCTTTTTGTTCTTTTTCTTTCTGTGCTGTCAGATCTGATAGATCCACCACTTCAAGCTCTGGAAGAGTCATATGCTCATGTATGATCTGCACTGGTTCATCGCCGCTCATGATAAAGGAAGTTCTGAGCGATTCATGCCTTTGCACCATTTGCTGCAGACTCATCTGAAGCACCTTCACATCTAAAGGTCCATTCATCCGAAAGGAAATTGTATTATTATAAAATGGCAGATCGGGCTGTAATTGATAGAGAAACCACTGTCTTTGCTGGGCATAAGACATCGGAATCTCCTGACCCTTTTCCATTTTCCGCACCTGTACCGCTTCATCCACTTTTGCATGCGAATCGATCCATTCCGCTAATTCCCCAAGTCTCGTATGCTCAAAAAGAACAGCGAGCGGCACGTCAAATCCCATTCTTTGTCTCACCGCAGACAGCATTTGCGTTGCCTTGAGCGAATGACCCCCGAGTAGAAAGAAATGATCACCGCAGCTGACATTTGAGACATCAAGCAGCTCGGACCAAATGTTTGCCAAAAGTTTCTCCGTCTCCGTTTGAGGCGCTCTGTCCTCTGCCTCCTGTCCACTTTCCTCAATGAATGCTTTGAAATACGCTTCATCCGGCATGCCATCCTCTGATTCTTTCCAGTATTCCTCAGGAAATAGATGTACGGAATATTCACCAGATAGATGAGACTGCAAACACGTATAAATGGACTGATACAGCCGTTCTTCAATGGCCTTTGTTTTGTCGGTTTTAAAAAAGACATACATGGCTTGCTCTGTTTGCCTCTCCGCTTGGCTCATTTCTTGAATGTCCTGCTTCGACCGATCTAATCCTATATAAATGAGTGGCGCATCTGTCATCAAACATGCCAGCATTGTCTGGAAGCCCGCCCGCTTTGGAATCGGGAGATAGCCTCTTTCTTTTAACATGCCTTTGATCATCGAACCCTCGCTCATGCCGACCTCATCCCACATGCTAAAGCTAAAGCAATACGGCTTCACTGTAGATGTCAGCCTTTGATAATGAGCAAATTGTTCAACGAACTCATTGGCAGCGCAATAAGCGCCGACGGTCATCCCGCCCTTTAACGTTCGTGCTGACGAGCTAGATAAAAATAAGACGTTCTGCCGTTTAGAAGCCGCTTCATGAAGCGCAATCGTGCCATATACCTTCGCTTCGTACATCGCATGTAAGGACGCAGACGTCATGTCAGCAAGCAGCTCCTCTTGAATGATGCCAGCGAAATGAATCACGCCATGCAGCCTTTTTCCTTGAGCCGCCTCTTGTCTTGAGATGAGCGCTTCAATGTCTTTTGCGTCCGTCATGTCCACTTCTTCATAAAAAACTGTGCCGCCATGGTCTTTCGCTTGTTTCTCAAGTGAGGTCAAAACGTCTTGCTGCTCCGCAGATAAAGCCTTTCGTGCTTTTCTTCCAAGCAGCACAAGATGCGCTTGATAGGACGTCAGAAGGTGTTCACTCAGCATCCGCCCAATGCCGCCAAGCCCTCCTGTCATCACGTAAAGCCCAGATGATTCAAATGGCGGTTTCTTCCTCTTTTGATCTTTTTCCAGATGCAGCGGTGATAAAAGAGGAATATAACGAACACCTTCGCGGTAAGCAGCGATATGATGGCTTGTGTCATGTGTAAGCTCTGTCATGATCGCTGATGCATGAGAACGGTCAGCCGGTTCTGTTAGAGAAAAATCAAGACATCGCACCTTGATAAACGGCCATTCATGCTGTACAGCTGTCATCAATCCTGTTGTCGTTGCTTTTTCCACATGATGCGTTTGATCTTCTGGCAAATTCATCGCATGAGCTGAGACAAAGGTGATCTCTACAGGTTCCTCATAGGCGGCAATCGCTTTTGTTACATATAATGTACTCATGCTGCCAGTTTTCTGCGCTTCCTTCGCCATTGCCGCTTGAAGTGTGTCTTCCTTGTTTGTGTAGTTCCAAAGGTGAATGATTTGTTTCACCGAAACGCCATACGAACGGAGCGTCTCAAAGAGTTGTTCGTAGTCTGACGGCCGATTCGGGTGGATGATGAAGTGAGTATGTGTGAGTTGTGTGAATGCTTGACCCGGTTCAACCGTAATATAGGTTTGTTCATTGTTTGAGAGGGATCTCAATTGATCTGCCAGCCCTAATGCATCTGCAAAGATCACCATGTCCCCTGCTGTTTGCTTTTCAGTTTCATGAAGCGGAGCAGGTGTCCACTTCTTTTGATAACTCCAATCAGGCAAGGTGTGTTCATTTTCAAGTCTGATGTCCAGTTCCTTGATGATTTCGTCGAATTCACCTTCCTGCCACCTTGTCTTGAGCTGTGCCCTTTCTATTTTTCCAGAGCTTGTTTTCGGAAAGGCATGCTTCTGGACAGGGATAACCTTTGATGCAGACAGACCCATTTTTGTCGCAATATGGGTTTTAATGTGCTGGCTAGCCCTCATGATATAAGCAGGCTCATACAGCTTCGGTGTAAAAAAGAGAATCAGTTCATCGGATGCAGATGCCTCCATCCGAACGGAGCAAGCAGCCACAAAGCTCGTTTCTACGCCTGGTACTTCCTCAGCCATGGCTTCAATCTCATAGTTGTGATAATTTTTCCCGTTGATGATGATCATGTCTTTTTCTCTACCGGTTAATGTCAGCCTTCCTTCGTGCAGAAAACCTAAATCACCCGTGTGAAACCAGCCCTCTGTTTGAAAAACCTCTTGATTCGCTTCGTCATTCTTGTAATAGCCCTTCATTGTCGTCGGCCCTTTGATTTGCACGCTGCCAATATGATCTTCAGGAAGAAGCTCATGCTCATGGTTGACGATGCGAATCGTGATACCCGGAATCGGTTTCCCCAGCTCTGTAAAGCTGACGGTTCCTGTCTCACGTGCCTCCGCTGGTCTTAGCTGCTCTGTCAGCGACGTTTCCTCAAAGGTCAGAACCCCGCTGTTTTCATCTCCCCGCTCAATCGCAAAAGAGAAGACAACGGCTGATGAGATTTCAGACATGCCGAAAGCCGGTCTGATGACGTCTCCCTTTAAGCCGTGCGGAGCGAGCAGGTGTAAAAACCGGTGAATTGTCTTCGGTACGACCGCTTCTGCCCCATTGATCATGCACGTCATGGCAGAAAGATCCCAGGATCCTGAAGAAATGTCTTTCTCATAATCATTGATCATCGCAAATGCGAAGTTAGGTGCCCACGTCTTCGTTGCACGATAGCGTTCCATCCAGTCAAGCCAGCGCAGCGGCTGAGCGATGAAGTCATCTGTCCTTGCCCGAATCTGTTCACAGCCTGTGTACACATTGACAAGGTGGAACATCACAATGCCGCCAATATGATCTAATGGCATCCAGTCTAACGAGACATCCTCTTGTGTAAACTGATTGGCTGCCACTGTCCCTTTGACATTCGCCAGCACACTTCTATGAGAATGCTCTACGCATTTAGGCATCCCCGTACTTCCAGACGTTAAGATAAAAAAGACTGAATCATCAGGCGTGACTGGATGTGCTTCTAGATCTCTTTCTAAAGTGAGCATCGGTTCAACGGCTGCCACACGTAATTGATCTGTATGCCACAGTAAAGCTAAGCCTTGCACCTCATCAATCAGCGAGTCATCCGTGAGAATGAGCGGGTGTTCCAGCAGGTTCCAAGCGTGATGAAGCTTCTTCACTGAGGCATTCATTTCCCGATAGGTCGGGGCTGCCGATACAAGTGTTGGGACAAATCCGCCTAACACACATGCCCAAAAGGCCGTGACCATCGCATGATTCGATGAAAATTGAAAGAAGACAGGATCACCTGGCTCAAGCCCTAGTGCCCTTAAACCCGTCAGAACCCGTTCGGCATCCTCCTTTAACTGTGCGTAGGATTGCGTGAGTTCATTTTCACTATTGATGATATAAGTCAGCCCGTTTGTCGTTTTGGCTGCCTCAGTTAGAGCGTCCTGCAAGGTTTGAGCTCCTGCACTAACATCTATATCCCCCCCATAGGAAATGGCTGGGGGCATGTCCGCTAAAATAGGCGAAGCCATTTGCGTCTGTATCCATTCAACTGCGGCCTCCTGCTCCATGTGATGGTCGAGAAATAAATGAGAGAGGTGATATGGCCGAGGTCGAATGGTTTTTTCACGAGAAAAAACAGCGAAGCGTTCGATTTCGTTGGTTTGTAAAATGGTTTTCTGTACATCTTGTAAAATCGTATCCATTGATTCATGTACATTCGATTGATTGATGGTTGATGGTTTCATATGAGTTCCTTTCCTTTTTTGTCAGGCAGGGCTGCCAGTGTGCACCCCTGCCTAATCTAAAGTTTACAAGACTGCTTCTCTATTTTTATGATGGACTATCTTTTGGATCAGCTGTGCATTTTGAGCGGCACATTCTTTGTTTTTGAACATGTCAGCGTGCTGACCATAGCCTTGATATTGTCGATAAGCGCCGGTCGTCGCAGCTTCCCAATTTTCCATCCAGTCTGGTATCGCAATTTGCTCTTCGGATTGGATGAAGTCAATGTCTGCTTGTATCTCTCCTTGGTTCACCCCCTTAACAAAAGTTTCATAGTAGGCTCTCGTTTTTTGAGCCAGCGCGTCTTGGATGAGCTCCGCTTGGGCAAGTTCACTTTGCTGCGACTGATGGACGATCGCTGCTATATCGTCATCAATGGATCGTCCTTCTAAATCACTTTCTCCTATTTTCTTATAGGAATCGATCATGATGACCTTTTCGACGGTCCGCCCTGCTTGTTCGAGCGATTGAACAAGCTCAAAGGCTAGGTAGCACCCGCCAGAGTATCCCATCAAAGTCAGCGGTCCTTCAGGCTGAAGGTGCTGGATATGCTGAACATATTGCGAAATTCGATGATCGGCTTCAATAAAGTCAAAGGCGATCAAACGAACACCATCAAGCGTTTTTGCGGCTTCCTGATAAATAAAGCCATAGCCTGGTAATGGCGGGAGAGCAAAGACTGTTGGCGTTTGAGATTCATTGAATACAAGATAGCCTGCGGCTTCCTGATCCTGCTGTTGAATATAACGGCTGATTGCTTCAATGGTAGGCGTCTCAAACAGCAAATGAATGGGCACCTGAACATCGAATTCCTTCGACACCTTGGATAAAAGCGACATCGCTTTTAATGAATGCCCGCCAAGCTCAAAGAAATGGTCATCTGTGCTGATATCATCTCTTTCAAGCACTTCCCTCCACATCACAAGCAACTTTTGTTCTACCTCATTTACTGGAAGCTTCACATGGCGGTTTCCTTGAGGCGCCTCTGGCTTTGGCAGCTGACGTTTATCAACCTTTCCATTTGGCGTAAGCGGCATTTTCTCAAGTCTGATCAGCTCATGAGGCTGCATGTAAGCCGGAAGTTTTTCCTTCAGCCCTGACTTGATCACATCGAGTTTGTCCTTCCACTCCTCCTCACACGTCATATAGGCGAGCAGCCTTGTATGCTGCGTGTTATGCTGATCAGCTATAAGGGCAGCTTGCTTTACGCCTGGATGCATGAGAAGGTGGGCTTCAATTTCTGTCAGCTCAATTCGATGACCGCGAATTTTCACCTGGTCATCCACTCTGCCTGCATACTCAATCAAACCGTCTGCTCGAAAATAGGCCAAGTCTCCCGTACGATACAGCCTTTCTCCCGCAGCAAATGGATGGGCGATAAAGGCTTGTTTTGTCAGATCAGGACGATTCAAATACCCCTTCGCAAGCCCTTTTCCGCTCAGGCATAGTTCTCCGACCATTCCAATCGGCTGAAGCTGTCCGTGCGGGCTCAATATATAAGCACCCGTCTGGTTGAGCGGCTTTCCGATTGGAATCGAACGCGTCTCTACCGGCAGAGCCTCATCTACTGGATAATAGGTGGCGAAGACCGTTGATTCGGTTGGACCGTAGACATTGATCAGTCTGTCTTTCCCCATGACATCAAAGGCTTTCCTCACATGCTGTACCGATGCCCGCTCTCCTCCGAACAGCACCTTGCGCACACTGCGCATCCAGTCGGTTTCTTCATCAACGAGGAGATTAAATAATGCAGTCGGAACAAACATGACAGAAATGCTTTCTCTTTTAATCAGCCCCGTCAGCTCGCCCATGTCTAAAATGGTCTCTTTTTTCGGCAGGACAAGCTTCGCTCCGTTTAAAAGTGCGCCATACACATCAAATGTAAAGCCATCAAATACGCTGTTGGATAGTGACAGCAGTGTATCTGTTTCTGAAATGGTTAAGTAGTTCGTATTTTTGACCACCCGGGCAATATTGGAATGGGTCGTCATGATGCCTTTTGGCTGACCTGTTGTACCAGATGTATACATGATGTAAGCCGTATCGTGTAAGCCTGCTTCTAGCAGAAGATTCTCTGAGCTCATCAGTGAAATTTCCTGATCATCCGCAAACAGATACGTACCATCAAACGCAAGTGCCTTCGCCTGACCGATAAAGGATGAGTGAGTCAGAAGATGCGTTGCCCCGCTGTCTTTAAGCATGTATTGAATGCGGCTTTCTGGATAATCGGGATCAATTGGCACATAGATTGCGCCTGCTTTTAAGACAGCCAGCAGGCTGACAATAAGTTCAGGCGTGCGGTCGGCTAAAATGGCGATGACCGTTTGATGCGTGACCCCATTTTTTTGCAAATGCCTTGCCAATCGATTGGCTTGTTCATTCAGCTCCGCATATGTCATCGTGTGCTCACCTGCTGATAATGCCACTGCATTCGGCTGTTTGCGGACATTATGCTCAAACCATTTCGACAAATACAGCTGGTCATGCTCAAGCTCAGGCGCATTCCATTCCTCAAGAATCAGCTGCTTTTCCTGTTTCGTGACGAGTGTAAGTGTATGAACCGATTGATCAGGATGCTTGATCGCCTCGTTCATCAATAGACTCAGCTGCTCCTTTAACCGGTGGACAAATTGAGGATCAAACGCTTTTTGGTTAAAGGCCAGCTTCAATTGCAATTGTTCTCCTGGTGATGCCAGCAAATTGAGATCATAGTTCGATTTTTCATACACATTCATGTTTTCCACAGTAAACCCTAATCGCGCCTCTTGCTCGTCCTTCTTTGCGGCTGGGACGTTTTCAAACACGACAATATGATCAATGAGTGGCTGCTGACCTGTCTTTGCCTGAATATCATAAATCGGAATATATTGGTGCGGCTCGGCTGCAAGAGACTGCTGCTGAGTCTCTGATAGAAGAGAACGGAATGTCATGTCATCTGTCAGCTGAATTCTTCTTGGGATGACATTAATGAACAAGCCAACCATTCTGTCAACACCAGCCAAATCTGCCGGACGTCCCGACACAACCGTGCCAAACAACACATCATTTGAACGCTGATATCTACTCAACAGAATTGACCACACCGATTGAAGCACGCTGCTTAACGTGGCATTTTGCTGCAACGCTAACTCTGATAAAGCAGCCGTTTCTTCTTTGCTCATCGACCATTCCATTTCGCCTAATTCATGTTCATTCGTTTGTTTTTTCTGTTCTTTAAAGGTTGATTGTCCATCAAACCCGGCTAATGATTGCTGCCAATATTGAAGTGATGCTTGTTTATCTTGTTTTTCCAGCCATTGAATATATTCTTTGTATGGTTTAACCGGTTCCAGCTTGTAAGGGACGTCATGCAAAAGTGCATGATAAATTGCAAATAACTCCTGCACCACAAGCCCAAAGCACCAGCCATCAAGGAGGATATGGTGATAGCTCCATATCCAGCGATAGCTGGCAGGACCCGTTTGGAAAACGGATGCCCGCATGAGAGAATCCTTCGAGAGATCAAATCCTCTCAGCTGATCCTGTTGTTTAAATGTCTCAATACGTACAAGCTGTTCGTCTTCAGAAAGATCCTGCATGTCCACCACATCAAGCGTAAAAGGGCGTTTCTTCACCACAACTTGGACAGGGCGCTTCACTTTTTCGTGGAGAAATACGGTACGAAAAATATCGTACCGTTCCACGATGACATTCATGCTTTTCTCAAGTAAGTCATGACGCAGTGTGCCCTTTACGTTCATATCCATTTGCTCTACATAAAAGCCCTTTTCTTGATGATGGAGGGTATGAAACAGCATTCCTTCTTGCATCGGTGACAGATAATACATGTCTTGAACTTGATCCCTTTTAAATGAACTCATCTATTTCATCCTCCCTTCCCGTTTGTATGACTGATCTCGTGTTGTTAGGTCAATTTTTCCTCAAGCATGTCAAAAATGTCGTCCATTTCATCCATTTCAAGATCAGCCGCAGAGAAGTCACTTGGCGTGAATTCTCTTTCGTGCTGCGCTAAACAATGGGTAATGATGGATTGGATTTTTTCTTTCAACAATGCCATGAACTGCTGTATCGTTTGTTCTTCATATTCATCTGTACAATAGGAACACGACAACATGAATCGATTGTGTTGAACAAGACCACTGAGGTTCAGCTTATAGACAGCTTCTGAATCAGGGCTTGCTTGTCGTCCCATATCATAGGTGGACGGTCCAAAGAGTTCTGTCGTCACTTCCTGATCGATCTGCCCAAGATAGTTCAAGCTGATTTCAGGATGTACGTGCTGTCCTGACAGCTCAGTGGCTGTCATGTATTTCAAAATCCCGTAGCCAATTCCTTTATTTGGCACACGCCGCAGCATCTCTTTCGTTCCTTTAATAGCATCAGCTATGGTCTGATCCGGCTTTGCTTCAAGAACAACTGGATACATACTCGTAAACCAGCCAACCGTGCGGGAGACATCCAGCCCTGATAAAATATCCTCTCTTCCATGACCTTCAAGTTGCACATGTACATGGGACTTCCCTGTCCACTCCTGAACGGCAAGCCCGAGAGCACATAGAAGAATATCGTTCATTTCCGTTGTGTACGGTAGATGAATATCGGTTAAGAGATGCTCGGTTTCGGACTCTGAAAGCTGCATCTGTACTGCTTTTGTTTGAGCAACTTTTCTTTTCGTTACTTCATGATCAACAGGTAAAGTGGTCAATGGCAGAGTGTCAATCTCTGTCCAGTACTCACTTTGGCTTTTTAACGGCTTGGACTGTGCGTATCGTTCGATTGCCTCTGCCCATTCTTTAAAGGAATGGGTTTTTGGCGGAAGGACGAGCGTTTGTCCTTGAGCTGCCTGCTGATAAAGAGACATAAAATCCTCTAGTAAAATTCGGCATGAGACACCGTCAATGACAAGATGGTGTGTCACGATGAGTAAGTGATCGCCATCTTTTGCACGGAAACAAATCACTTTCATGAGTGGACCTGTTTCGAGGTTCAGCTGACGCTGATACTCGTTGGCATATGTGGAAATGGCCTTTTTCACGTCGTGCTCTTTAGAGACATCATGAGAAATAATCGCAATCGATTCCCTGAGCTCCCGCTGATTGTATTGCAGAATGTCATCATGCTCCTGCCTGTATACCATACGCAGTGCATCATGATGTGAAAGTAATTTCTGCATCACTTGTTCTGTAATCGAAAGGTCAAATCCGTTTGGCGCATGAAGCATCATCGAGAGATTCCAATGGTGCTGGTCACTGAATGCTCGCTCAAAGAACCAGCGTTGAATTGGAGTCAAAATGACTTCCCCTTCAACCGATGATTGGTCAGCTGTCAATTGATCGGCTTCTTCGATATATGGGCGCAGCTCCGCAATCGTTGGGTACTGGAATAATAGCTTCATATCGAGCTTCCAGCCCGCTTGTGTGAGTCTGCTTGCCATTTGGATGCCTTTAATTGAGTCTCCACCAAGGAAGAAGAAGTGGTCGTGAATGCCGACTTGGCTCACGCCAAGGACATCTGCCCAAATATCGCAAAGCAGTGTTTCAACTTCGTCTCTTGGCGCTTCGTATGCCGTTTGGTTTGCTTCCATATCAGGCGCTGGCAATGCTTTTAGATCGACTTTGCCATTTGCCGTCATCGGCAGTTGGTTAAGCTTGATGATGGATGATGGCACCATATAGTCTGGCAACGTTCGTTTTAGACTTTCTTTCAGGTCGGTCGTTTCTTCATCGGTGATGACATATGCCACAAGCGAATCTTGTTCGCTGGCATCTTTGACCGTTGTCACGACTGCTTCTTTGACTTCCGCCAGCGCAAGGAGCTGCGCCTCAACTTCTGACAGTTCAATACGGAAGCCTCGGATATTGACCTGATGGTCTTTTCTGCCGAGATAGATCAGCTCGCCATCCTCTGTCCATTTCACTAAGTCGCCTGTACGGTACATGCGCTCACCTGGATAAAATGGATCTGGGACAAATCGTTTCTCTGTTTCCTCTGGAAGATTCCAGTACCCTCTTGCCAGTCCTTTTCCTGCGATCACGAGCTCACCCGGTACGCCTGGCGGCGAGAGGTCGTATAACGAACCCATGATGTAGAAACGAGTATTGGCAATCGCCGTTCCGATCGGAAGTGTGCCTTGATCTGGGTTGATGATCCCGCTGGTCGCTACGACTGTGTTTTCTGTTGGGCCATAGTTATTGACGAGTTTATATGGAACAGGCTTTACCTGTTTCAGCTTGTCTCCGCCAGTCAGTAGGTAGCGCAGTGAATGATTGTCCATTGACATAAACTGCTCGCATAACTGAGTTGGCAGGAACGCAATGGTGATCCCTTTTTCATTGAAATACGTATTGAGCTTGATCATATCGAGACGAATCGCTTCATCGATGATGTGCAGCTCTGCGCCGGCGATCCATGACGGGAACATTTCCCAAATGGAGGCGTCAAAGCCAAAGCCGGCATATTTGGCGGTTCGATCCGCATTTGTCACTTGGAAGGCATCATTGTGCCAGAAAGCAAGATTGACAAGGGACTGGTGCTCGACCATGACACCCTTCGGCTGTCCAGTCGTTCCCGATGTGTAAATCATATAGGCGAGATCTGTTGGTTTCACATGTACCTGAATTTCTTGTGCTTCTCCTTCTACGGCATCTTCTATTTGCAGAACATGACCTGTGAAAGAAGTTGGTGCAGTCAGTCCTTTTTGCATCAGAAGCACCTCTGCCTCGCAGTCCTCTAGCATGTACGCAATACGCTGAGCCGGATAATCCGCATCAATTGGAACGAATGCCGCACCTGCCTTCAGGACGCCAAGGACGGCTGCCGTCATGTCAAGCGATGGACGGGTGAGAATGCCGACGCGATCTCCGGGTTTTGTGCCAAGAGAGATCAATTTCTGAGCAACTACATTCGCCCGATTGTTCAGTTCCTCATATGTCCAGCTCGTTCCGCAGAATGTCGCCGCCTTTTGGTGAGGCGCTTTGTGCGCATTAGCTCCAATTAGTTCATGGATCGTTTGATCTGACGGAACGTCTAGGACAGGACCTGACCATTCATTGATCAGTTCTCGTTTTTCCTCTTCAGTCAAGATCGATAGCGCTGAAATTGGCTGATTGAGCTTAGCCAGCATTTCGTCTATGATTTGTTCAAAATATTGACTCCAACGCTGAATGGTCTTCTTTTTAAACAGTGCCGCTGCATACTCAAAACGCAGGCCCACTTGGTCTTTTTCTTCAAATACACCGAGCGTTACATCAAATTTTGCTTGAACTGTCTCTTGCTGTTTTTGCGAAAGCTTGAGTCCATCCAGATCCGGTAACGTCAGGTCTCGGTCATCCGTTGTCAGCATGACACTAAACAATGGATTGCGGCTCGTGTCTTTCGGAAGATCTAACTGTGCCACCAATTCCTCAAACGGGAAATCTTGATGTTCATAGGCTGATAGGCTGCGATCTTTCATTTTTTCAAGCAATTGTGCTGTCGTTTCCTCCAGCTGCACTTCATGTCGAAGAGCCAGTGTATTCACAAACATGCCCGGAACCCGTTCCATTGAAGCATGCGTACGTCCTGCTGTCACAGCGCCTATAACGATATCTGTCTGCCCAGTTAATTTGGAAAGGAAAATGGCAAATGCCGTTTGCATGACCATGTTCAAGCTTACACCTTTTTCAGCCATGAGCGTTTTAATGGACTGCACCTTTTCAGCAGGTAACCATCTATCGACTCGGTCTCCTTCAAATGACTGAACATGAGGGCGCGGAAAATCAAGTGGCAGCGCCAAATCTTCAGGCGGCTGAGCGTATTGCTCTAGCCAATATTGACGCTGTTTCTCGAGCAGCGCTTGCTGCTTTTCTTCCTGCTGCCATACCGCATAATCCTTGTAGTGCAGCTGAATTGGCGGTAATGTCTTTTTCTCATACAACTCTGCCAATTCTTGAATGAGCAGACTGCGTGTGACACCATCTGCGATGATATGGTGCATATCCATCATGAACACATATTTCTCATCAGAAAGCTTCGCCACCTTTGCCCTCATTAATGGTGCTTGATGTAATGAGAATGGGGTGATGAATGCGTCTATGACAGGCTGTTCATGACCTCTCTCTACTTCAACAACCTCTAACGTAAACGGCACTCGGCGATAGACTTTTTGAACTGGTACGCCGTCAATTTCTACAAAGGCTGTCCGCAATGATTCATGTCGTTCGATCAAGGCTTGCAGCGCTTCTTCTAGCTGCTTTACATCAAGGCTGCCTTCCATCATCAAAACAGCTGGCATATGGTAAGTAACTGCTTCTGGATGCAGCTGCTGTAACACATACATCCGCTTTTGAGCGGAAGAGACAGGATAGAAATCTTGCTTCTCCGCCGGATGAATGGATGTGATGTCCGAAGAATCCACTTCTTCCAAATAGGCTGCCATCGCCCGTATCGTTGGCTTTTCAAAAAGGACTTTGAGCGGCACATGCTTGTTCAGCTTGGCTTGTACCTTCGAAATGAGCACCATGCCTTTGAGAGAATGACCTCCCAATTCAAAGAAGTGATCATGAACACCTATTTGTTCAACCCCAAGTACTTCTGACCAAATGTCACACAGCGACTGCTCAAGTGCCGTTTCTGGTGCTGCATGCACCGCGCGGTTCATATGCACCTCGTGCGGAAGCGGCATAGACTTCGCATCTACCTTTCCGTTTTGTGTGAGCGGAATGTGGTCGACTTTGACAAAGTACGTTGGAATCATATAATCCGGCAGTGTCTCCGCAAGCTTTTCTCTAAACGTCAGTGTTCCAATTGGCTCAGGCGCTGTGTAATAGAGTGCAAGCTCCGGTAAACGGGACATGTGAATTACTTTGACATACACCTCTTGAATGGATAATCGTGCACGCGCGGCATGCTCAATTTCCTGTTTCTCAATACGATAACCGCGGATTTTCACTTGATCATCTATTCTTCCGAGAAACTCAATGTCTCCATTTGCATGCTGTCTGACCAAATCCCCTGTGCGATACATTCGCTCCTGAGGATAATATGGATTTTCAAGAAAACGCTCTGCTGTTAATTCAGGCTGATTCAAATACCCTCTCGATACACCTTCCCCCGATATATAAAGCTCTCCAGGTGCGCCATAAGGGACAAGGCGCTGCTGACAATTGAGTGCGAGCGCTCTTGTGTGAGCAATTGGCTGCCCGATCACAGAGCGATCCTTCAAAGCGCCTAGCTCTTGCGGTGTGATCAGCTTGGTCACAGTCCCAATAGTTGTCTCTGTCGGGCCATAGTGGTTCATCACTGCCACACATGGGTGCTGCTCCATAAACGTTTCAACATCCTCAGAGACAATCGGTTCCCCTCCAAGTATCACAAGGCGTAAAGCATTAAATGCATGATCCTTCGAATCTGCCATCATATGAAATAAGGATGGTGTCATTTTGATATACGTCAGCTCTTGTTCATCAATCAAACGCATGAGACGCACCGGGTCTGTATACACATCTTCACGAGACACATAGAGTGTCCCCCCTGCTTTTAAAACAGGGAAAATGCTTGTGTAACCGAGATCGTATGCATAAGAAGAAAGCAGTGCCGTCCGATCGCATTCTTGCAATGTCACCTCATTTGTCAGCCAGTTGACATAGTGTGATAGATTACGATGCGTGAGCTGTACACCCTTCGGCTTCCCTGTTGTACCAGATGTGTATATTACATAAGCGAGCTGATCGGCTGAGCCTTCCGGCAGATCTAGCGAGCGGCTTTGCTGCACTGCTTTTTCAACCTGCACCACCTGAATCGACTTGTGATCTTGATAGGAACCTGCAAGAGACTCATTTGTCACGATCACTTGTGCACCTGAATCTTCTAATGTGTAACGGATACGTTCCGCAGGGAAGGCCGGATCAATTGGTACAAATGCACCACCTGCTTTCATCACACCAAGCATTGAGACGATGACATAGACAGAGCGGTCAAGAATCAGTGCTACAGTCTTTTCTTTCTCGACGCCTCGTACCTTCAGTTCACTGCCAAGCGCATTTGCCATGTCTTCCAGCTCGCGGTAAGTGAGCTTCCGTTGATCATCCATCACCGCAATGGCATCTGGTGTTTCCTTTACCTGACGCGAAAATTGGACATGGAAGGGCTCATGACGATTCGATTGCACTTCGTCTTTTTTCTCCAATCGCTCTATTTGCTCATGCTGATCAAGGATACGGAGCAAGCCGATCTGTTCATCCGGGTGTTGGACCGCTTCACGAATAATCGCTAGAAGATGAGTTCCGAACCTGCGGACCGTCTCTTCTTTAAATAATGCCGCTGCATAGTCAAAGCTCAACTTTAATGCTCCCTCTCGTTCAAATGCTTCTAGAGACAAGTCAAATTTGACAGAGTGATGCTGAATGGCATAAGGCGAAATGTGCAGATCGCCGAGCTTTAGCGCCGGAACCTCCATGTTCTGCATGTTAAATGACACGCTAAAGAGCGGGCTTCGGGTTGTATCACGATCTAGCGGAAGGCGTGCAATTAACTCTTCCAGTGGATAGCTTTGATGAGCAAAAGCGTCAACACTCGTTTCTTTTATTTCTTCAAGCAGCTGTAAAAATGTCTTCGTTTGTTCTGGTTTTCCGCGCATCGCAACAGTGTTGATAAACATCCCCGGCATGTCCTGTATATCAGGGTGTGTCCGTCCTGCAACAGGGGAACCAACGATGATATCTTCCTGGCCGCTATAAGTGGCAAGCAGCACTTGAAAAGCAGATAACAAGAACATGTACATGGTCGTATCTGTTTTCTGAAGCAGTTCATGAATCCGCTGAGTCGTCGCTTGATCACAGCCAAACATGAATCGTCCCCCGGAAAAATCACGTTCCGCTGGACGCGGATAATCAGTTGGCAGCTCTAATACCGGCAAGTCCCCTTCGAATTGCTTCAACCAATATGCTTCATGCTCCTTCTGTTTCTCCGTCTCTTCTTCACTTAACTGCCAGACAGCGTAATCTTTATAATGAATGGCTCTTTCTGCAAGAGCTTCTCCATCATAGGCCTTCGCCAAATCTTGAATGAACGTCTTCATGGAGCTGCCATCTGTAATGAGATGATGTGCTTCCAAGACGAGAAGATGACGGTTCTCACTGACCTTCAACAACTGAGCTCGCAATAGAGGCGCAGCTGTTAAATCAAATGGTGTTTGACGTTCAGAAAGGAATGCCTCTGCCTCTTCTTCTTTGATGTCATGAACGGGAAGGTCAAATGCAGTCCATTCATTCACCCTTTGGACGATGTCTTCTCCATTTATATGAAAACTCGTTCTTAAGATTTCATGCGTTTGGATCAACTGATCAAATGCTGATCTGAGCCGCTGATATTCGAGTGTCCCTTCAAGCGTTAAGACGATCGGAATATGATAATTCGTGCTGTCAGGTTCGAGTGTCTGCAAAATGTATAAACGGCGCTGAGCTGGTGATACCGGATATTCGTCCGCCTGCTCTGCTGGTAAGATGGGATGTCCTTTTTCTTCTTGACCATCCTGATCGATATATGCCGCTAATGAACGAATCGTCGGCTTCTCAAAAATCACTTGAATCGGTACTTCCTTTTGAAGCACCTCTTGAATTTTCGCGGACATCATCATTGCTTTGAGAGAGTGCCCGCCAGCCATGAAGAAATGTTCATCTACTCCTACCGTTTTCCCAAGGAGCTCCTCCCAAATTTGAGCGAGTGCCTTTTCTGTCTCCGTCTCAGGCGAAATGATTTCCTTTTTCTCCTGATGCGCTTCGTCCGGCTTTGGTAAAGCTTTTCGATCTACCTTCCCGTTCGATGTGAGCGTAAAAGCATCCAGCTTCATCACATGGTGCGGCACCATATAAGCTGGCAGCTCTTGATTGAATAAATCCCGCACCTCTTCTTCTGTCATTGTCCCTGTGAAGTAAGCGGTGATTTCCTGTTCATCTGAGGAAAACAAATGGACAAGCACAACCGCATCATCTATGCCCGCTTTTTGCTGAAGCACTGTTTCAATTTCACCAAGCTCAATACGGAAGCCTCGAATTTTCACCTGATCATCTGTCCGGCCGAGGAATTCGATCTGGCCATCCGCGCCATATCTAGCCAAATCCCCTGTTCGATACAAACGGCCTGACGGTTTAAAAGGATCTGCCATGAACACTTGATTGGTCAAATCCGGACGATGGAGATACCCTCTTGCGACACCATCTCCGCCAACATACAGCTCTCCTGGCGCTCCAATTGGCTGCAATCTTTGATCATCATCTAAAATATAAGCCGACGAATGGTTGATCGGCTGACCAATTGGGATCGGACCCGTTTCATCTCCTGTTACTTCGTAAATGGTCGAGATGGTTGTATTTTCAGTTGGACCATAGGCATTCAGTAAAACAAGTGCTGGATGATGCTGTTTCACAAGCTCCGCACTCTTCACATTGATGACGTCACCGCCTGTAATTAATGTGGTTAATCCTTCGAACATTTGCGGCCGCTGCTGAGCGAGCTGATTAAATAATCCAGTTGTTAAAAAGAGCGCCGTCAACTGATGTGTTTGGATAAATTGTTCGAATCGATGGATATCCAATAAAGTATCACGGTCAACAGGATAAAGCGTCGCCCCATTTAGCAGCGTGGTAAATATCTCAAAGGTAATAGCATCAAAGCTGACGGCCCCTGTATGCGCCATACGATCCGACTTGGTCAAGCCTAATTTCTCCTGAGAGCAAGCCAATCTCACAATATGCTGATGCTCAATTTGAACCCCTTTGGGCTGTCCAGTTGATCCTGATGTATACATGATATACGCCAATTGAGATGGAGACGTCCGGACTGAGAAATCCACGTGTGAGCGATGAGGCATGCTGGTCACATGTACAGCCTTGATATGTTCATCAACTGGCGGCTGATTGTCAGCATGCAGCAAAATGGATGCGCCGCTGTCTTCAAGCATCCATCGGATTCTCTCCTCAGGCTGGGAAGGATCAATCGGCACATAAGCTGCCCCTGCGTGCAGAACTGCTAAAATGGCGATCACCGCATCTGCTGATCGGTTCATATACACCGCGACAGCATCTCCGGGCTGTACGCCGTTTTCAACAAGACTGCCGGCTAAACGACGGATTTCTTGTCCAAGCTCCTCGTACGTGAATGTTCGATCGCCTTCAACTAATGCCAGATGGTCAGGCTGCGCCTTCATACGTTCATTAAGCAGCTCAGGAATAGACAGATGCTTCGGATAATCTCGCTCTGTCTGATTCCAAGCTTCAATCTGCTGCTTCTCCTCTTCTGTGATACATGTCACTTCATGAAGGCGTACATCAGGGTTCTGGATGATTTGCTTCATGAGATTGGTCAGATGTTTTGATATGTTTTCAATGATCTTTTCTTCAAAAGCTATGGCGTTGTATTTGATTTTCAATGTCCACGTTTCACCTGGATAAACAAGGACATTCAGGTCGAAATTCGTTTGTTCAAATCCGTCCTTTACATCAATGGAAAAACCAAGCCGTGCAGACATGGTATCACCAGACAGCTCCTGATCTAAAGGATAGTTCTCAAACCCAACCAAATGATCAAAGAGCTGCCCTCCAGCAGCTGTCTTTTGCTGAATGTCATAAAGCGGCATAAAATCATAGTTTTCCGCTTCCAGTGCATGCTGCTGAACCTTTTGAAACAACTGTTTGAACGTCTGCCCCTGATCCAATGTCACTCGAACGGGTATCGTATTGATAAACAGCCCTGCCATGCGCTCAATTCCAGATACACTTGGAGGTCTGCCCGATACAACGGTGCCGAATGTGACATCATCAGCTGCATGATAGGTGCCTAATAGAACAGACCAGACAGCCTGAAACAGGTTCGGGGCTGTCACTTGGCATTTTCTTGCCACATTTTGAATGGCTTGTACCGTTTGAGCATCCCATGTAAACGTCCATTCCTGATGGTCGTATTGTCCGTTCGCTTCATTTTGCTGCAGCAGCCCTTGATGCTGAACCGCTCCATCTAGACGCTCCTGCCAATAACTTTCCGCTTCTTGTTTATTTTGCTTTCCAAGCCACTGGATATAATCTGCATAAGGCTTTCCCTGTGAGCGATCCGGCGTTCGATCGTTCCGAAAAGATTCATAGTAATGAAACAGTTTTTTCATTAAAACACCCATGGACCAACCATCCATGATGATGTGATGGTTGCTCCAAATTAGATGCCAGTTTGTTTCATTTAGTTGAAAAACAGCGACCTTCAATAACAGATCATTTGTTAAGTGAAATCCTTGCTTTCTCACTTGATTTTTATATTGATCCAATACCTTTTGCTGCTCTTGATGATTCAGATGTGATAGATTCTCTCGATACACATCGAGATGACGTTCAGCCAGTACAACCTGACGAGGCTTTTGTAATTGTTGATAAACAAAAGCTGTACGGAGAATGTCATATGTCCGTATGAGCTCATTGAGACTTTTTTCAAAAAGAGCGAGATCAAACTCTCCGCTTATTCCAAGCTCAAGCTGTGTGAAATAAGAGGAGGAATTAGGGTCTAGCATGGCATGATACAGCATGCCCTCCTGCATGGGTGTTAAAGGATATACCTTCTGAATCTTCTGCTTGCTCATATGTCCACCTCTTCGTTTGCTTAAAATATATCCATTAGCTTTTCAAGTTCATCCATCGTGAGATCTTCATCCCCTACATCACTAGGTGTCATCTGGGTTTCCTCCTGTGATACGCAATGTGAAATCAGCGCCCTCACATTCTTTTCAAGAAGATCCTTGAATTGTTCCATCGTACGTTCTTCAAATTCAAGTTGATGATAAGAAATCGTCACATGGAACATGGCTTGTTCGACGAATCCCACAATATCAAGTGCATGAGGTTTCTCTGATTCAGGACTCAGCGATTGTCCTGGATGCCACGTTGAGCGGCTTAACTCACCGCTGATCTGTTCATCAAACTGACCAAGATAGTTAAAGCTGATATCTGGCGCGAGATCAAATGAGATATCGTCCTTCATCTTGTCAGGGGTTAAATATTTTAATATGCCATAGCCGATTCCCTTGTTCGGAATGTGCCTGAGTTCCTCTTTTAAATGCTTGATCTGATAAGAAAGATCGTCTGCATGCGACATATCCAGTAACACAGGATACATACTTGTAAACCAGCCAATCGTCCGTGATACATTGATTGCAGGGAGGATGTTCTCTCTCCCGTGTCCTTCAAGATGAATAAAGTGTCTGTCTTCACCTGTCCACTCTTTCATGGACAATCCAAGTGCTGTCAGCAAAATATCATTGATGTCTGTTTGATATGCTTCATGTACATCTGTCAGCAGACTGCGTGTTTCCTCCTCAGACAATGTAAAACGAATGGTCTGTGTATGAAGCATCCGCTGATCTTCTGTCACATAATCCTTTTGAATCGGTGTAACGGAATGCGCAAGTACCTTTTTCCAATAGGCTCTTTCCGACAGCAACTCATCTGACATCGCGTATTCCGTCAGCTTCTGGGCATATTCTTGGAAAGAGTGTGTTTTTTCAGGAAGTGTCAGGATTTCCCCGCGCTTCGACTGTTCATAAAGAGCCATAAAATCTTCAAGGAAAATACGCCATGACACACCATCGATGACAAGATGATGTACAGCGAGCAGTAAATGATCCCCTTGATCCGTTCGGAAAATAGCTGGCTTTACTAAAGGTCCTTCCGCTAGCGATATACTCGCCTGCACTTCATTTGCCAGCTTTTCTACCTGCAGGATTTGCTCCGACAGTTCCCCTCGTACTTCCATTACATCAACAGCCACCAAGTTTTCTTCGATTTTTCGATGACGCTGGATCACGCGTCCTTCTTCAAGCGGATACACCATTCGCAAGGCATCGTGATGGATCATAAGCTGCTCCAACACTTGCTGAGCGATGGTTTCATCCAAACCATTTGGCGCTTGGAGCATAACCGATTGGTTCCAATGGTGCTGACTCGTAAAGTTTCGCTCAAAGAACCAGCGCTGAATCGGTGTGAAAATGACTTCCCCTTCGACAGGTGACTGGTCGGCTGTCAGTTGATCAGCTTCTTCGATATATGGGCGCAGCTCTGCAATCGTTGGGTACTGGAATAGTAGTTTCATATCGAGCTTCCAGCCCGCTTGTGTGAGTCTGCTTGCCATTTGAATGCCTTTAATCGAATCTCCGCCAAGGAAGAAGAAGTGATCGTGAATGCCGACTTGGCTCACGCCAAGTACGTCTTCCCAAATGCCGCATAGAAGCGTTTCGACTTCGTCTCTTGGCGCTTCGTAAGCCGTTTGGTTTGCTTCCATATCAGGCGCTGGCAATGCTTTCAGATCGACTTTGCCATTTGCCGTCATCGGCAGTTGGTCTAGCTTGATGATCCATGAAGGCACCATATAGTCTGGCAACGTGCGTTTTAAGCTTTCTTTTAAGTCTTCTGTTTCATTCTCCGTGATGACATATGCGGCAAGGGCGTCTTGATCGCTTGCATCTTTCACCGTTGTCACGACTGCTTCTTTGACTGAATCCAGCTCAAGAAGCTGAGCTTCAATTTCTGATAGCTCAATCCGGAAGCCTCGGATATTGACCTGATGGTCTTTTCTGCCGAGATAGATCAGCTCGCCATCCTCTGTCCATTTCACTAAGTCGCCTGTGCGATACATGCGCTCACCTGGATAAAATGGATCTGGGACAAATCGTTTATCTGTTTCCTCCGGAAGATTCCAGTACCCCCTAGCCAGTCCTTTTCCTGCGATCACAAGCTCACCCGGTACGCCTGGCGGCGAGAGGTCATATAACGAACCCATAATGTAAAAACGTGTATTGGCAATCGCTGTTCCGATTGGAAGCGTTCCTTGATCTGGATTGATAATCCCGCTTGTCGCCACGACTGTATTTTCCGTCGGACCGTAGTTATTCACGAGTTTATATGGAACAGGCTTTATCTGTTTCAGCTTATCTCCGCCTGTTAGTAAGTAACGCAGAGAATGATTGTCCATTGACATAAACTGCTCGCATAACTGGGTCGGCAGGAACGCAATGGTGATACCTTCTTGATTGAAATACGCATTGAGCTTGATCATATCGAGACGAATCGCTTCATCGATGATGTGCAGCTCTGCGCCGGCGATCCATGTCGGGAACATTTCCCAAATGGAGGCATCAAAGCCAAAGCCGGCATATTTAGCGGTTCGGTCCGCATTGGTCACTTGGAAGGCATCATTGTGCCAAAACGCTAGGTTTACAAGGGACTGGTGCTCGACCATGACACCCTTCGGCTGTCCTGTTGTTCCAGACGTGTAAATCATATAGGCGAGATCAGTCGGTTTCATATGAATCTGAATTTCTTGCGCTTCACCTTTTACGGCATCCTCTATCAATAGGACATGACCTGTGAATGAAGATGGTGCAGTCAATCCTTTTTGCATCAAAAGAACCTCTGCCCCGCAGTCTTCCAGCATGTAGGTAATGCGCTGATCCGGATAATCCGCATCGATTGGAACGAATGCCGCACCTGCCTTCAAGACGCCAAGGACAGCTGCCGTCATATTAAGGGACGGACGGGTGAGAATGCCGATGCGATCTCCTCGTTTTATGCCGTTTGAGATGAGCCTTGAAGCGACTGTATTCGCCCGACTGTTCAGTTCTTCATACGTCCAGCTTGTTCCGCAGAAGGTTGCCGCTTTTTGGTGCGGTGCTTCAAATGCTTTAGCCTCGATCAGTTTATGAATGGTTTGATCTGACGGAACGTCTAGGACAGGACCTGACCATTCACTGAGCAGTTTTTGCTGCTGCTTCGGTGATAATAGCTGCATTTGATCTAGCGATTGATCTGGCGCTGATACCATTTGTTCCAATAAATGAAGGAAAAACTCCTTCCACTTTTCAATCGAAGACTGTTGAAAGATAGAAGTATTAAAATCAAACACAAGCTCAATGTGATCAGCCGATTCGTTTCCAGTTAAGGTCAAATCAAATTTGGCGATATTTTCTTCAAATGGCTCTGGAACGATGTGAAGTCCATCCATCGTTAAATCACGGATATCCGCATTTTCCATCGAGAACACCACATCAAAGATTGGGTGACGGCTAGTGTCTCGAACCGTTTGTACTTGGTCTACCAATTCTTCAAATGGGTACAACTGATGCTCATTTGCCTCTAACACAAGTTGATGAACATTTGACGCAAATTCTGCAGCTGTCAGATGTCCTGCTGGCTTTGTTCTAAGTGCCAGCGTGTTCACAAACATACCAATGACAGATTGAATATCAGGGTGAGTTCTGCCCACAATCGGTGAACCGATGATGATATCTTCTTGTCTTGATAGCTTGCTTAAAAGGGTACTGTAGCAAGTGAGCAGGACTGTATACGTCGTGCTGTTTAGCGCTCTGACCAGCTCATCCAATTTCGCTTTAAGCGACCCATCGATTGTAAAGGAGACACGCTCTCCTGCGAATGTTTGCACTTTTGGTCTTGGCAGGTCTTCCGGCAGTCCCAGTACAGGTAGCTCTCCTTGTAATTGCTCCAGCCAAAACGCCTCTTCAGCTCTTTTTTGTGCAGCAAACGTCTCACTTTTTGACCAAACCGCATAATCCTTATATTGAACAGGTAATTCCTGTAGTTTGTCTCCTCGATACAAGGCTGAAAGCTCCTCAATTAAAATGCCAACAGATGCGCCATCTGAAATGATATGATGCATATCAATCAGTAAATAATGGACATTTACGGAAACAGAAACTAGACCTACTCTGAGTAAAGGCGCCTTTCCTACATCAAATGGACGGATAAAGTCATTCATCAATTCCTGTATGTCTCTTCCGTTCCCTTCGATTTCCTCAATGTCTAAGGAAATATTTGATTCAATCCGTTGAACAGGTTCATTCTGAACAAAGTCAAAGCTCGTTCTAAATGCTTCATGACGATGGACAAGCTGCTCAATCGCTTTTTTAAATCGTTTTTCATCAAAAACACCTTCTAGCTTTAAAGCAGCCGGCATATGATAGCTTTGCTCCGCATCGGTCATTTTCTCCAATACAAACAGCCTTTTCTGAGCAGATGTCACTGGATAATAGGCCGCTTCTTCTGCAACCTCCACCCGCTTGATCTCCGTTTGATCCGCTTGATCAACCGCAAAGGCAAACGCCTCTAATGTTGGAGATTCAAATAAAGACTTCAAAGTGAGCTCCACGTGCATCTCTTCATACAGCCTGTTCAGCATTTTCATGCCGCGCAGCGAATGGCCACCGCATTCAAAGAAATGATCGTCCCTGCCGATTCTCGGCACTTCAAGAACTTCCTCCCAAATGCGCGCTACGTGATGCTCTGTTTCGGTTTGAGGAGGGATGTACTCATTTACCCCCTGCTCACTTAGGTCAGGCACCGGTAAGGCGCGCCTATCTACCTTGCCGTTATTCGTCAGCGGAAGCTCGTCTAATTGCATGAAGAACGACGGCATCATATACACAGGCAGTTCACGTCCTGCTTGCTCGCGCAAATCAGTTAATGAGACAGACCCTTCTGCTGTGAAATACGCACATAATGTATCATTTGGAGCTGCAATGACGACGGCTTCCTTCAATTGCGGATGTCGCAGCAGCTGATGCTCAATTTCTCCAAGTTCAATACGCTGACCTCGAATCTTCACTTGATGATCAATCCGTCCAATGAATTCAATCTCTCCATTTGACAGCCATCGTGCAAGATCACCCGTTTTATACATGACCTCACCAGGGCGGAAAGGATTTTCCACAAATTTTTCGCTTGTGAGTTCTGGCTGCCCATAATATCCTTTCACCAGTCCATCACCAGCGACACATAGCTCTCCCGCAACACCCGGCGGCTGCACATGTCCAAATTCATCTACAATGTAAACAGCCGTTTGACTCACTGGCTTTCCAATTGGAATGGATAACGCCTGCTTCTCAATGTGATTCACTGGATAATACGTAGTGAAAATCGTGCTTTCAGAAGGACCGTACATATGAACAAGCTTGCCTTCCCCCACCGTTTCAAGTGCAGTCATGACATGAGGCACGGAAGCTCGCTCTCCGCCAAACAGAACTTTTCTGACGTTCTTCAGGCTGTCTTTTTTCATATCGATGAGTAAGTGAAAAAGAGCTGTCGTGATCATTAAAATACTGACTTTTTCCTTCTCAATCGCTCCAGAAAGCTCATTCATATTTAAGATATGGTCCTTTGGCAGAACAATCAGTTTCGCTCCGTTTAATAAAGCACCAAACACATCAAACATAAAAGCATCAAATACATAGTTTGATAGACTCATCACCGTGTCTTCATGATGAATGGCAAGATAATTTGATTGCTTCACCGTTCTCAAAATATTCCGGTGTGTCACCATATTTCCTTTCGGCTTGCCAGTTGTACCAGATGTATAGGTCAAATTCGCCAAGTCCTCAGGTAAAATAGGTATGTCTATATTTCTGTCTGACTGCTGAACAATCAGTTGATCTTCTGTTTCGACGACGGTTCCCTCAAAAGAAGCGAGTACCGAACGTTGGCGCAGCACCTGGTGTGTCAGTAAAAATTGTGCACCGCTATCTGTCAAAAAGTGCTTCACGCGCTCATCAGGGAAATCAGGATCAATTGGTACATAGACGCCGCCCGCCTTAAGCACAGCTAGAACAGAGAGTACCATCTCATTGGATCGTTCAAAGAATAAGGCCGCTTTCATCCCTCTTTCAAACCCATGTTCACGCAAATAATGAGCCAGCTGGTTCACTCGGTCATTCAGTTCTTGGTAAGAAAGAATCACACCTTCACATTGGAGTGCAGACTTATGACCATGCTCCTGCACCTGCGCTTCAAACTGCGTCACAATGGTTTCTTCTGCCGGATAAGGCGTCGGTAACGGATTCCACAGATTCAGTTGAGCTTCCGCTTCCTGTTCAGACAGTAATCGATAGGATCGAATCGCTTCCTCCGGCGATTGGACCATCTGCTCCAGCAAATACATATAATGATGCAGCATTTGCTCGGCTGTACTTCGTTTAAATAGCGCCGTACTGTAATCGAGGACAAAGGATAAACCTTGATCTGACTCCATCGCTTGCAGCGTTAAATCAAACTTTGCAATATGGAAATTGGTTTCTTCAATTTCAACTTGCATCTCTCCAATATGCTGGGCTGCTCCATGATCTGGCATGAGTGTAAAAACGGTATCGAATAAAGGATGACGGCTAAAATCTCTTGGTATATTCAGCTTTTCAAGCAGCCGTTCAAATGGATATTGCTGATGCTCAAATGCATGCATCGTCTTTTCCTTAACTTGCTCGATCAACTGCGACATGGTTCCATTCGGATCAACCTCTGACCGCAAAGCAAGTGTCTGGACAAACATGCCGATCATGTCATCCAGGTCTGCATGCACACGCCCTGCCGCCGGTGTTCCAACCACGAATTCCTTTTGACCCGTGTACTTCGCAAGCAATGTATAGTAAGCAGAAAGCAGAACCGTATACAGTGTCGTGTGGTGATTTGCCGCAAGCTCCTGCAATTGTTCCTTTAACGTTTCATCTATTTCTTTGATCACACGGTCCCCTGCAAAAGACTGGACCGCTGGGCGTTGATAATCGGTCAACAGCTGTAAAGCAGGAAGATCACCCGAAAATTCCTGCAGCCAGAATGCCTCTTCTTTTTGAAAATCTTGTTGTTCTTGCCAAACAGCATAATCTTGATATTGAAGCTTCAATGGTGCTTTGACCGATCCCTCGTAAGCATCTGACAGCTCACGCAGCATTAAATCAATCGAAAGACCATCTGAGATGAGATGATGCATATCGAAAAAGAGCAGGTGCTCCTGATCATGTAATAACTTCAAGCCAATACGAAGAAGTGGTGCACACTCAAGGTCAAAAGGTCTGACAAATTGCTGCATATTTTCTTCCATCGTGCCGCCTGTCAGCTGCTCTATTTGAAATGGCACTGATGGAGCTACCTGCTGACATGGAACACCTTTCAACGTATGAAAAGAAGTACGCAGCATATCATGACGTGTGATGAGTCTTTCAAAGGCTTCAGTCAGCTTCTCTCGCTGCAATGTTCCTTTTAACCTCACAACAGCCGGCATATGGTATGCGGTGCTTTGCTCCAATTGACTCACCATATAAACGCGCTGCTGTGGAGGTGACAATGGATAGTGGTCTGCTGCCGGCGCTTTTGGTATCACCGTTTCAGAAGATGTTTCCGCTTGCTCAATGTAGGCAGCCAAAGCAGCAATGGTCTGCTGTTCAAATAAAATGGAGAGCGGCACTTCCACCTGAAAGTCTCGCTGAACATGTGTGAGTACTGTCATCGCTTTAAGTGAATGACCACCTCGCTCGAAGAAAGAATCATATACACCCATCTTCTCTTGACCAAGGATTTCTTCCCACAAACGCACAAGCTTCGTTTCGAGATCGTTTCTAGGTGCAACATATACAGCATGAACTGCTTTGTCGCCTTTTAAAGCAGCAAGTGCACGACGATCGACTTTGCCGCTGACTGTGAGTGGAAATGCATCGAGCTCTTTGAAATAGAGCGGCATCATGTAAGCTGGAAGCTGATGTTTGATAGCGGCTTGCAGCATGTCAACTGACACACCTTCTTGACGAGCTTGATAGTAAGCACTTAACGCCTTTTCCCCGTCCGCTTCATCAACCACAAGTACGACAGCTTGATCGACTCCATCTACCTGCTCCATCACTGCTTCAATTTCGCCTGTTTCTATGCGGTAACCCCTTATTTTTACTTGATCATCCATTCTGCCAAGATAATCAATGGTGCCATCCGGAAGCCATCTGACTAGATCCCCCGTTCGATACATCCGCTCGTGTGGAGAAAACGGATCTGTCGTGAATACCTTCTCCGTTAATTCAGGCTGATTCACATAGCCTCGTCCAACACCTATCCCTGCAATGCATAGCTCTCCAATAGCCCCCTGCACCTGTAATTGATCATGGTCATTTAAAATATAAAGACGGTGATGACCGAGTGGTTTTCCGATCGACACATAACGCTGCTGTTCAGATGATTCGCGCAGCTCACTTAGTTCCAGACGATGAACCGCCGCATCGACACACGTCTCAGTCGGACCATACACATTCCACAAAGTAAAATCAGGCTCACTCATACGAAGCGCTTCGATAAGAGAGTGTGCTGCTTTCGCAGGCAATGCTTCTCCCCCAATCAACATGTGTGTCAATGACAGCCCGTCCAAATCCGCTGCAAGTAAAAGCTGCACATGCGCCGGTGTTCCGTCTGCTGCTTCAATTTGATGTTTTTTATAATAAGCCGCTAATTGAACACCATTTCTCGTCGTTTCTCGCGGGATGATATGAAGCGTATGCCCAAATAAAAGAGCAGCAAAGATTTGTTTCACCGATGCATCAAAATGGAATGGTGCAAGAAGCGCCATTTGAAGCTCACTCGCCCCTTGATAAATCTCATGATGCAAGGCATGGACCAAATGATGCAGCTGAAGATGCTCAATCATGACGCCTTTCGGCTTTCCAGTCGTACCTGATGTATAAATCATGTAAGCCAAATCCTCAGGTGCCGACTGATTTACAAGCGCAGGCAGCAGACCATCATCTAATTCGATTTGCTGCTGAACGACCATTTTTTCCGAGAGGGCACGGTATGTTGAAACGAACGATTCCTCTGTTAACACAATGGAAGCACCAGAATCCTCCACAATATATTGAATGCGCTCCTCAGGTAATGCCGGATCAATCGGTACATACGCCCCGCCAGCCTTTAATATGCCGAAGATCGCCACCATAGCATCTGCCTTCCGATCCATTAGGACAGCAACAGGCACATCACGCGAGACACCTTTCATTTGTAAAAACCGCGCCAGCTTTTCTGCCTTTTGATACAGCTCTCCATAAGTAAATGCTCCATTTTCCGCTACAACGGCTGTCCGCTCTGCATACTTATTTGCTGTCTCATCAAACATGTGGTGAACCGGTTTTTCAGCTGGTTTTTCAAACGGGATTCTCTCAGATAGTTGCAGCAGTTCCTTTTGTTCATCTGATGGAAGTAAAGGAAGTGTCCCGATCAGCTGGTCAGGCTGAGAGACCGCCGCCTCTAGTATGATCAAAAATCGATCAAACATCTTACTGATTTCTTCTTCGGTGAATACATCTGTACGGTAGTCCAAATCAATGGTCAATGTATCTGTATCCCAGCGGTCCTTTACATGGATTGAAATATCATTCATTCCGCTCCCGCTAAAAATCGGTTCAGTAATAAAAGACAGATTCTCTTTTTTCTGCCACTGCATGACCTGGTATTCTAAAGAAATATCAAAAAGGCGCCCTGTAAACCCTTCTCTTTCTCGCAAATCATTCATGAGGAGATTGTAAGGGTACTTTTGGTGACGCAAGATCTTCATTTGATCCGCCATGACCTGTTTTACGAAATCAAGAAATGTTTGCGACCCATGAACAGATGCACGCATTGGAATCGTCGAAACAAACATACCAATCATCTTTTTTTCTTTGGCATTCGTTCGGTTGCCCATAAAGGTTCCAAGAACAACATCCTCCATGCCGCTAAAACGATGTAAATATACATAAACAGTGGACATAAACATCGAGAGCATACTGACTTTCTGCTCTTCACAAAAAGCACGAAGTTTCTCCTTCAAAGAATCTGGAATATCCCCCGAAAATCGCTGCGCATGTAAACTCATCTCGTATCCCTTATGCGGTTTTAAAGAAGCGAAATCTGGAATATTGGCAAATTGCTCATTCCAAAAGGCTTGGTCTTTTTGAAATCGTTTAGAAGTTTCATAGCTTTGCTCACTCATGATGTGATCAACGAAGGAAATCTCCTCAACCGGTGAGATGTCTACCCCGTGCAGCATGTTCTGGTATAAGTCGATAATGCGATTTCCCATCAAGATAATCGAGATACCATCCGCCACAATATGATGTGCTTTACAGAACAGCCAGCACTCTTGATCACTGATTTGAAAGACCGTAAATTCAATCAAGGGGCTGTCAATTAACGGCATTGGCTCACGGATTTGCTCATTCGCCCAAGCCCTCACTTCTTCTTCACTCCAGCCCTTCTCCATGCGAATCGGCTGTTCTTCATAAGGCTTCATATATTGAACAGGCTCCTCCTGCTCATGTCGATACACCAGCCTCAAACGAAGGGAGTCAGTTTGGCGAATGTACGCTTGAAGCACGTCAACGACTAAAGATGGATCTAAACCTGATACCGATCTCAATCTGGCGAATCCACCCAAATTAGAAATACTTGTACCTGGATAAAATCTTTCCGTGTAGAATACTCGCTTTTGCGCATGTGTTAAGGGGTAATAAACTGTATTCATTCTTATCCTCCGCCTCTTCTATGTTTTCTCCACCAATGTGACACCCTGCACCCTCTATATCAAAAGAACCAAGTCTATTTGATTAAATAGACGAAATACGGAAAGAAGCCCACCCCGAATAAAACGGAGGGACTCCCATTTTGATTCGGTAACCTGCCGACCATAGTAAAAAAGCAACTTTTACCTTAGGACATGGCTTTGCGTCTCTACGTTTCCATAGATTTGCCTTTTTCTTCTTTTCTTTTTAAATATTTTCTATTTACGTCCACTTTATATGAAATTATTGTTTTTTTCACCGAAAAATGGGTGTAAAGATTCATGCGTTATACCGAATGAATCACATGATAATTTACGATATTTACCGAAAATAACTAATAATAGTTGCGTTCAACCGAAAATAATCGACTAAATACCGCAAAAATTTCATGTTTCCCCTTAAAATTTGCAAATATGACCGAAAATGCAGGATAGAGGTCTCCTTTCATTCTCCAAAATTTCTTAAATCTTAAGAACTATATTCCCTGAAAAATTGAAAATATTTACCGTAAAAACAACACAAAAAGAGCTGCCATTTCAAATGACAGCTCCCTTGTTTCTTCATTATATTTACATCACCTTAGACAGGCCAATCGTTTTCTCAATGATGAGCAACGCAATGATAGAAATGATAATAAATATGACAGATATCGCATTGACACTCGGATCAAAGGTTTGCTCAATGTAATTAAACGTCCTGATGGGAATCGTAATGGTTTGGGGAGAGGAAACGAACAAACTGATCGATATTTCCCCAAATGACGTCACAGCTGAAAACACTCCGCCTGCAATAATTCCTGGCTTAATCAAAGGCAGCGTCACTCGAAAGAATGTGCGAATGGGTCCTGCGCCAAGATTCATTGAAGCTAGCTCAAGCTGCGGGTCCAAATTCGAGACACTGACGCCTACTGTTCGAACCACATAGGGAAAGCCAATAATGACGTGACCTATGACAAGCGCCCACAAAGATCCCGTAAACCCCATAGCCGTAAACAAATAAAGCATGGCAATCCCCAACACTACCTGAGGAATCATAAGTGGTGACAAAATGAAGGCTTGGATGGCCTCCTTTCCCTTAAAGGTAAGCCTTGCTAAAGCATACGAAGCCATCGTGCCTAAAAGAACCGTGAGCGGCGTTACGATGAATAGCAAAATCACACTGATACGCAGAGACTCCATCCATTCTGGATTCGACACGACCTCTTGAAACCAACGAACGGAGAACGAAGTCGGCGGAAATTCAGGAAAGGCATTTGGACTAAAAGCAGATAAGACGATGACAAGAACAGGTATGGTTAAAAAGAGATAAACCAATGACCCAGCAGTCCAAATCAGGATTGAAAGCAAACGGTCACCTAATGATTTTTTACGCATGCATCCTCGCCTCCCAACGCTTCAATAGATAGCTTAATAAAATGACCACCACAAGCACACAAACCAATAACGTAAAGGACATCGCTGCAGCAAGAGGCAAGTTATACACCTGCATGACCTGCTGATAAATAGACAGCGGCAGCAGAGGCTGCATCCTTCCGCCGACTAACAGCGGGGTGATATAGCTCCCAGCCGCCAGTGAAAAGACAATAATAGCTCCAGTCACCATACCTGGAATGGTCAGTGGAAAGGTCACATGAAAGAAGGTTCGAATACGTCCAGCTCCTAGACTCATAGAAGCCGGTCGTAAATGACGATCCATATCGGTTAAGCTCGTCGCGATAGGCAGCACTGCAAAAGGCAGCATGACCTGAACATAAGCAATAATCACCGCATTCATATTCCACAGCATAGAGAGCGGCTTTTCAATCACATGTAAATCTAATAACATGCCATTGATCAGACCATTTTGCGAAAGAAGGACAATCCATGCAAACGTCCGAATCACAACACTTGTCAAAAGCGGCGAGACAAGTAAGATATAGAAAAATGCCCGCAGACGCGGATGAGGTGCCTTGACGAGCACGTATGCTGCGGGGTATGCCATCAATAAACAAATTACCGTTGTCTGCAAGGCTACCCACACTGTACTTCCAATCGCCTTCACATACGCATCTGTCGTGAACACATGAATATATTGAGAAAAGCTGTACGTTTGTAATGTATTCATCATTGAATCCACATCGCGAAAACTGAGGACGAACATCATCACAAGCGGCGCTAGAAGAAATACAACAAGAAACAAACACGCAGGCAGCAGCATGAACCAATGAAATCGCTGATTCTTTTTCTTGATACGCATCACGTGTGCACCTTCGAATCTAGGAAAACAATATCTTCAGGCTGCCAATTGATATGAATAGCTTCTCCAGCTTTCGGCAGTTCAGGAAATGCTGCATCAGAAGCATGGACAATCATTTCACCGCTATCGAGCCCCACCACCAAACGTAATGAGTGACCAATATAACTGACATCTGCCAGCACGCCTGATACATGGTTGGGCTGAACGTTTTCCCACTCAGAAGATATGCTGATTCTTTCTGGACGGAGCATGAGTAAATGATTCCCCTTCTTCTCTTGGTGTGCCGCAGCCTTTAACTCAACATGCTGCCCGTTTGACTGGGTTAAATGAGGAACGATAAATGCAGCTTTAGCTTCATCATATACTGCTTCAAATAGGTTCACCTGTCCGATAAATTCAGCAACAAATCGATTGTTTGGCTGGCGATACACCTCTAAAGGCGTCCCAATCTGCTGGATTCTCCCCTCACCTAAAATCCCAATCCGATCAGAAAGGCTTAATGCTTCCTCTTGGTCATGGGTCACGAGGATGGTTGTAATTCCGACATTCCTTTGAATATTTCGAAGCTCTGTCTGCATATTTTTTCTAAGTTTTGCATCTAGGTTACTGAGCGGTTCATCAAGAAGAAGAACAGACGGCTGAATCGCAAGCGCCCTTGCAATCGCTACCCGCTGCTGCTGTCCACCACTTAATTGATGCGGCATACGTTTCGCAAACGCCTCTAATTGCACAAGAGACAAACATTCCATAACTTTCTCTTTGATTTCTGCCTTCTTTTTCTTTTGAACCTTTAACCCATACGCCACATTATCAAATACGGTCAGATGCGGAAAGAGTGCATAGCTTTGAAAGACCATACCCGTTTTTCTTTGATAAGGCGGTAAAGTCGTCACATCCTGATCACCAATATAGACGACACCTTTTGTTGGCTCTAAAAAACCGCCAATGATGTTTAATAACGTTGATTTTCCGCAGCCGCTAGGGCCAAGAAGGGAGAAAAACTCTCCCTCATTCACCGTAAGACTGACATCGTTAAGAGCAATCTGCTCGCCGAAATGCTGGCTGATATGTTCTAAATGGATTCCACTCATGCGATCACCTATTTTCCTCCGCCTAATACTTCGTTCCATCGATTTGTCCAATTGCCAAGCTCTGAAGTTGCTGTTTCGTAATCTACCCAAGTCAGCTTGCTATAATAATTCTCTCCAACCTTGACCTTCCCCTTAATCTTGTCACCGTATTTCACATCAGAATTCGACATGCCATAATAAGATTTTTCCGAGAAAGCCTCCTGAGCTTCTTTTCCACTTAAATAGTTTAATAGTTTGTAAGCCGCTTCTTCATGCTGACTTCCCTTCGTTAAAGCCCAGCTCGCAACAGCTGCAACAGCGCCTTCTTTCGGATATGAGAAACCAATATCCATTCCTTCTTCTTCAAGTGCAAATACTCGTCCATCCCAATATGGAACTGCTGCCACGTCACCACGTTCTAACAAGGTTTGAATAGACCCTGGATTATCTGGAAAAGCAGCTACATGTCCTTTTAATTGTGAAAGGCTTTTAAAGGCTTTATCAATATCCTTAGGATTTGATTCTGTCCCACCTTGAGCATGGACAAGCGCAGAAAAAAATTGCAAACCAGCTGAATAAGTCGGAGATGATATCGCCACCTTCCCTTTTAGCTGACTGCTCCATAGGTCTGTCCAGCTGTTTGGTTCCTGCTTCACAAGATCTTTTCGATAAGCAATTCCTAGCTGCCCCATGCTAAAGCCTGCTGCATATTGTTTCCCATCAATAGTGAGCTTCTTTTGGACAGAACGGTAAAGTTTTTTGACATTCGGTGCTTGCTCTTCGTCAATCGGCGCAAGAACATTTGCTGCAATGCCTCTTTGAATCGTATCAGGCTGTAAAATAAGCAGATCATACGGTGGATTTTTTCCATTGGACGCTTTTAATTTCGTAAACCATTCAGAATCCGCTCCAGAGACGGTTTGGACTTTAATTCCCGTATCTTTTTCAAACTTTTCGAGGATTGGTTTGATATTCTTTTCCCAATCGCCTCCGTATACGCCAACGATCACAGTCTGCTGCTGTTTACCTTGATCCTGTCCATTTCCACCGCAAGCTGTCAGCAGTAGAATCATTGATAGTACACCTGCAAAAATAGTGATTAATCTTCTTTTCATGATTGATTTCCCCCTTTTTGTCCATCCATATGACGAAGTGCTTGAATAATATCTTTCTTTGTTAACGGCTCATCTCTATGACTGAAATGTTGATGAACTGCATGTTTATAATGCGTACGTTCATTAGCTGGGTAAGAACGCAGCTGCACGGCAAGCTCGCTGCTGGCTTCATCCGTCCATACTTTCTCATAAGCTTCTCTGTGTTCTCCGAAATCCCACATGATATCAGCAGGATGATCAACCTTTTCACGAAGCTTATTCGTTTGCTTTTCATCAATCTTCCATTCATTTTGGTCTAGATACACTTTAACGCCATATTGCTGCAGCGCTCTTTCTTCACTTAATAGACCTGCTTCCACTTCCTGAAGGACTTTTTCTTTCTTTCTAGCAAATGGATTTCCCCAGCCGCCTCCACTTGGTGATATTAATTGCACAATATCGCCTTTTTCAAGACGCAGAACATCTATTTTTGGCTGGTCTTGTTTTTCACCTTTTGCTGTGATCAGCTTGACCTCACCAACAGCTCCTGCTCGGCCGCCCATTAACCCCCAAGGCTGAAACTTCATTCGTTCCATTCCTCGTGCGGTCACCATAGATTCAGGCTTGATCATTTCAAATTCCAAACCAATCGCATGTCCACCTCTGTTTTCTCCTGCCCCGCCTGTGTTCGGCAAAAGCTCATATCGGTGAACATGAATATCAATATGCTGTTCTAAACTCTCAATGGGTGTATTTTTCAAAAAGCCAGATGAATGATCAATGCCATCTACTCCATCAGTTCCATTTTGAGCACCGCCGCCTCCGCCTAATGGTTCGACAACAGACATTTTCCTGCCACCTGTTTGATCATCAGGAACAGAGAGAACAACAATAGCAGATTGACCTGCACCTGCTGCCGGCACTGCTTCAGGTAACAGCTTACCAATGGCGCCTAGCACGACATTATACAGCCTCATCGTAATCGAATGCCGAATACCAACAGAGGCCGGGTATTCTGGATGCACCAGCGTCCCTTTAGGTGAAATCACTTCAATCGGATATGTTATTCCGCCATTAATCGGTATAAAGGGATCTTTACTAATAATGTAATTAATCAACCCTTGATATAGGAAGGAATGCTTCTGACCATTGGTGACAAGGTTAAAAGCTGTTTTCACTTGAGGGTCACACTCAGAAAAATCAAGAATCAGCCGCTTTCCTTTCACCGTTAACTTGATTTTCAAACGGATCGGCACATCCGAGATCATATCATCATCTAAATAATCAGCGAATTCACTCGTTCCATTCGGAATGGCTTCAATGACCTTTCCTGCACGAATCTCAGCTTGCTTCAGCAGGTCCATCATTCCTTGTTTCACTTCATTTTTTCCAAATTTGCCGATCATTTCTTTTAACCGAATTTCTGCTGTATTTACTGCAGCAATCATCGCATTGATATCCCCATCATTTAAATGACTGGCTCGGCTGTTGGCTCTTAAAAAGGTACGAACGACCTGATTCTCTTTCCCGCCTTCATAAATTTTCACTGGCGGGATTCTTAATCCTTCTTGATGGACATCTGTTGCTGTCGGTGAAATACTCGAGGGCACAAGTCCGCCCACATCACTCACATGAACAAAAGACCAAGCATAGCTGACAATTTCACCATCTACGAAAATTGGCTTAATGATATGGACATCCGGCAGGTGAGTCGCTAAACCATCTGTCGTATAAGGGTCATTTGTGATGATAATATCTCCCGGCTGCATCGCCCCGCTCTCTTCAATCGCTTTTTTAAGACTCAGCCCTAAAAAGATCGTTACACCCACTGTCTTCGGATAAACAAAGAAATCTCCAGAAGGCGTGGCTAACGCTGTCGCAAAGTCAGCTGATTCTTTGACGAAAGTCGTAAAAGACGTCCGCTCAATGACATGTCCCATGCCAGACGCAATTGCATTAAAATAACTGCGCATCATCTCAAGCTTTGCTGGATCAGTTCTCATGTAAAGCCGCCTCCCTTGAAATCACCAAGTTCCCTGATTGATCAATGCTGCCTGTCCAATTTGGCAGAATCAATGTTGTCGTATCATCCTGCTCAATAATGGCAGGTCCATTGATGACAGAACCTACTGACAAAGTATCTCTGTAATAAATAGCTGCTTCATGTTCTTTTTCTTCTATAAAGATTCGCCTGTATTCATATGGCTTCAAAGATTGTCCGCTGCTTTCATGAACAGGTGTGAAAGGCAGCGGCGGCGTCTCGCCTATGACTCGAACTCGTAAATGAGTAAACTCGATGTTCGCCTGATCATCTCTATGACCATATTGACGCTGATGCAGTTTGTGAAAGGCTTCAATGAGTTGGTGGATATCTTGTTCTTGCTTCAGCCATTCAGCTGATAATGGTAATTCAATCTCAAAGGCTTGTCCTTGATAACGTGCATCTGCCAATAATAGAATGGATGTCTGTTTAATATGCTGAATGTTCTGCCGACTGAACCAATCAGCCGCTTTTCGCGAAAGCATCTCAAAATCTTGTTTTAGTTGATCTATCGAGTAGTCTTGTAAGCATATTTTCTTCGACAGCACCGCATCATGAATAAAATCAGCGGTCAGAGCACCTAATGCACATAATGTTCCTGGACTTGGAGGAACGACCACGTTTTTCGCATGGATTTCTCGAGCAAGGAAATTCGCCACAACCGGTCCTGCTCCGCCAAACGCTAGTAAACTAAAATCTCTTGGGTCAAACCCTTGCTGCTCCATGACATTGCTTAATTCTGTGTACATATTGGCGACAGCTACTTGGATCAGCTGGTCAGCCGCTTCTTCTACCGTTTTGTTGAGCTGGTCAGCAATTGGCTGAAAGGCCTTTTCCGCCGCGGATAGCTGTAGGTGTAAATGTCCTCCAGCAAAACGCTCTTGATTGAGATAACCGCATATGAGGAACGCATCAGTTAAGGCGGCTTTCTTTCCCTTACCATACGAAGCTGGTCCCGGCTGTGAGCCAACTGATTCTGGTCCTGCTTTGAGAAGCCCGCCCTGATCAATCCACGCGACAGAACCTCCGCCTGCCCCTATTGAATACATCGCAACAGATGGAAGAATGATAGGAAAACCTGAAAGCTGATTAGACTGAGCCATTGTAGGCTGCCCCTTTTGAATAATGGAGATATCTGCACTCGTCCCCCCTACATCAAAAGTGATCAGGTTGGATTCGTTTGCAGAGGCTGCGATTCTTGCCGCACCAATGACACCAGCTGCCGGACCAGAAAAAAGTGTTTTAACAGGTGAAGTTGCTGCACTTTCTGCATCCATTAAACCACCATTTGATTGTGTAATGTATGGAGAAATTGGTACACCTTCTTCTTTCAAACGGCTTTTCAATGTTTGTAAATACTGTTTTACCTTTGGTTGAATGTACAAATTGACAACAGACATCACAGTACGCTCGTATTCTCTCATTTGAGGCCATAATTCAGATGAAGTAAGGACTTCTAATTGCGGATAATGGTGTTTGATATAGGCTTTTGCCTGTAATTCATGAACTGGATTTTGATAACTATGTAAAAAAGAAATGACAATACCTGCTAGCCTTTTAGACATGACCTGCTGGACAGCATGATCTAATTGCTGCAGATGGAGAGGTTTTTTGATCGTACCATCGTGTATCAACCTTTCAGAGATTGGGTATACATGCTTTCGTGGTATCAACGGTTCCGGCAAACGAGAATTGAAGTCATAAGGAATGGGTAATCGTAATCGTTGTAGTGATAATATGTCTTGAAAGCCTTCCGTCACAAAAAGGGCTAAATCTGCTCCTTTCCGCTGCAATAATGTATTAAGACCGATTGTCATTCCATGTACGAGATATTGGATTTTAGATAAATCAACACCTCTGTCTTTTAGAAGTTTTAGCCCATTGATAATTCCCTGGGCTGGGTCGTCAGTCACTGTGGGTGTTTTGAGTTCAGTCAGCGCCCCTGTTGCTTCATTCATCAGCGATAAATCAGTAAATGTTCCTCCTATGTCTATACCAAGCCGATAAGAGACATCCGCCATTTGTACTCCCCTCCTGCAATGTAAATAGAATCATATTTTGATAAATTACGACATTTTTTGATATTTGACTCCATATTATTAAAGCATATCGGTCTAGTCAATTTTATTTTTTTAAAATTTCTGTGTGTTAAATTCTTGAAATTAGCCCAAAAAGCAGTGATAAAGCCATTTTGATAAAGCATAATCTTTTTTTGACCAGCAAAATTAAAATTTTTATGAATTTTTACAAATATGAAAAGCAAGAAAACGGATAAAAACCGTTTTTCGAACTTTAAAAGGCGTTTTTTCAAAACCAGGAGAAATTGGTAAGTAATTCTGCTATACTTCTGTTTACAAAATACGCAAACAAGAAAGAGAGCTAGCATCTATGAAACTTCTTAAAATCATTCTCTTGCTTTTACTAATCGTCGTTGGTGTAGCAACAGGCTATATTCAGCTGGAGCAAAGTAAACAAGAGACGACGAATTCATCTTATGACAAAACCATTCACTTCCCATCAGATCGTTACCCAGAAACCGCGAAGCACATAGAAGAGGCAATTGATGAAGGCCATTCATCCGTATGTACGATTGACCGTAAACATAGCGATGAACAGAGAGACCAATCACTTCATGGCATCCCAACAAAGCGCGGGTATGATCGGGACGAATGGCCGATGGCGATGTGTAAGGAAGGAGGAACAGGAGCTTCTGTCAAATATATCAGTCCTTCAGATAATAGGGGAGCAGGCTCATGGGTCGGTCATCAATTATCGGATGATCCTGACGGCACAAGAATACAATTTATCATCGATTAACGCCATTTCCCTTTTCTATCTAAAAAAATTTTCTCGTAACTGCATACAGGTATTTCAAACATTTTTTTCATGCTGATAATCCTTAAAAAGGGGATTATCCTACCTTATACCTAAAGGAGTCAAAAAGCATGAAAAAAAAGGGAAAACTGAGGCTTGGTGCCAAAATTTTGCTGATCTTTTTAAGTGTCCTCATCATCTTTTCAGCAGTTGTTGGTTATGTGGTGAATCGTGAAATGACAGAAAACATCAAGCACATGGCCACTGAAAAAGTAAAAAGTGATTAAAGCTAGGCTATGCCTACCTAGATGAAAAAGTGGCAGGCTCGTGGCTGATAAAAGATGGCAAGCTTTATAAAGGGGATACCCCAATCAATGATCATGATACATTGGTTGACCAATTAGCTGAATATACCGATGATACCATCACAATTTTCCAAGGGAATACCCGTGTCGCGACGAATGTCATGTTAAACGGAAAACGAGCTGTCGGTACAGAAGTCTCACCTGAAGTGAAGGCCACTGTATTAGATAAAGGAGAAAACTATTACGGCACAGCAAATGTTGCCGGGAAAGACTATCAAACGGCTTATATGCCGATCAAAAATGAAGCAGGCAAAACGATTGGTATTTTTTATACGGGCGCCAATCAAAGCATGATTTCACAAATGCTTCAGTCATTCTATATTCAATTTGTCATTGTTCTGTTGTTAAGTTTAATTGTTGCAGTTATCATTATTTCTATTTTCACAAAGCGGTTTCAGTCACGCCTCAAGTGCATAGCTTCTGCCATTAAAAGTGCCGGCGAAGGAAATTTAACCATCAATGTGTCGAATACGGCAGGCGATGAACTGTCTGACCTGGCTGGTCATTTCAATAAGATGCGGGAAAAATTAAATCAAACCATTCTTAATGTCATGAACACATCTGAATTAGTGGCCACCTCATCTGAGCAGCTTTCAGCTAGCGCAGAAGAAACAAGTGCAGCATCAGAAAAAATCACCCACAGTATTCAAGAAGTAGCTCAATCATCAGAAGAACAATCTGCTCAAATGACAACAAGTGAGCACACGATGATTCAAGTATCTAACGAGCTGGCAAACATCACGGAAAATGCGGAACAAATGGCTTCAAGAAGTCAATTGCACAAGAAATGGCCCTAAAAGGTGTACAGAATATTGGGGAAGTAAACTCACAAATGACATCTATTGCAAAATCAATAGAGGAAAATGGGACAGCCATTCAAAGCATTAGAAACACGTTCAGCTGAAATTGATCATATTTCCAATGTTATTACAGACATCGCTAATCAGACAAACCTGCTTGCTCTTAACGCAGCAATTGAAGCAGCACGAGCAGGCGAGCATGGAAAAGGTTTTGCGGTTGTCGCAGACGAAGTGAGAAAGCTCGCTGAAGAATCTCAAGCATCATCAAATATGATTTCCCATCTCATTTCTGAAATCCAAAAAGAGATGACTCATTCGACGAATGCCATCAAACGAGTAAAAGAGGAAGCGGCTCAAGGGACTGTACTTATTTCTCATACAGAAGAATCATTTATTGATATTCAACAGTCAATGAGAGAAATGGCAGATGGCATCAAGCATTTATCTAGTACATCACAAAAAATCGCAGCTTATACAAACGATGCGAAACAATCCTTTGCCACTATCACAGAAGGCGTTAAACTAACGAGTGAACATTCACAGCAAGTAGCCGGTTTAACAGAAGAACAATTTGCCGCAATGGAAGAAGTAACAGCATCATCAGAAGCTCTTGCCCATTTAGCAGGAGATTTAAAAGCAATGGTTTCGCAATTTCACATCTAGATTCCTCAAATAGAAGCGCAAGACGGCGACAATCGTCTTGCTGCCTAACATTCTCTTCAAGAATCATTCTTTCAATCATTCACATTCCAACGAAAATCTATGTATAAAGGAGTTTTTTAAATGAATAAGTTAAACCAAGCCTATTCCCTATCTATCTCTTATCACCAAATCACCGTATACACCGGAAGCAAAACACCACCTGTGATTGATTGGTCAGATGATGACATTCTTCAAGGATTCGCCATGGGAGATCAGGGTGTGTCCTTTGAAGGGGTCAACAACGGAAAAGCATCTATTACTGTAACTTTAAATAGCGATATGCCCCCAGCCTCGGCTGACAGAACAGTTACAGTGCCTTTTACGCATGCAAGCGATCAAGTTTATATCACAAGCGTCATGGCTCAGGTGCTGTCTTTCCCTATTCCAAAGGGAGACTATCAGCTCACCTGCTATACCTCACAGCAGCCTGATCAAGACCTTTATCATATAAATTTCCAAACTGTGTAGATCACGACTGATCGTACAAATCAAGCCACTTTTCCGCAAAGTCTACTGATTCTCTCACCGGCAATAAATATGAACTGGCAAGTCCGATTTGACCGTGATCATGAGTGCCTCCTGATTGCAGAAAATCACGACCGATCTGCTCAAATAGTTCTTCTCTTGTGATAATATCTTGGTACTCTTTCCATACCCTCCAACCATTTTCTAAGATGGGAGCTCCTCTTGTCATGAGGTCTTGCTGAGGGATGCGATATTCAGCAAGATGGAAAGCTGTCAGGCTCTCAAATGACGTACCAATCAGCAGCACCTGAGCCTGAAGATCATACATGCGGGCTAGAGGCGAATGTTCTCCTAATCCAAAAGAAAGTGCGTGGTGTTTCAGAAGCTCATGTTTCCTTTTGCCCCAGGCTGTGAATGAAAAATGAGGATGATTGCTTCTCGCCACGCCTGGATATTTCCAAAACGTTTCCGCTACCTTTCCCATTGCTGTTGGCGTCGTGTATGCTGGATCAAATGCAGGCATCGTCTCTTTGATCGATTTCCACCACGAAAAAGGAACAGGCGGATTGATCCAATCAGCGGGATCAGAAAGCTCTAACGTTTGTGCCGGCATGATCAGTGTCCCCTCTTCTGATAAGGTTTCCATCAATGCTTGTATGAGAGCAACAGCGCCTCCGTTTACCCAGCCGATAGATGATAAAGATGAGTGAACACATAAAATCATGCCTTTTTTCACACCAAGTTGAACCAAGTCTGCTTTGATTCTTTCCTTTGTCATCGGTTCAGCTTGACTTTTGATTAATTTTTTCATCGTTCCTTTTCCTCCTGCGTCTCTTCTATTACTGATGAATGAGACGTTTAACCGCAATAGACAGTTTATAATTTGCGTAATTTGTCAGCTCCGTTAAAAACAGATCCAGTTCATCATGACTGGAAAAATGGCCTTCAGCCATATAACAGCCCTCACCACTTATTTTAAACAAGTTCTTGATCTCTTCCTGTTGGTCGAGAAACGACAGAAGTGGTTCGTGATGATGACTGCGGGTATAGATCTGCATAAATGTTTGGATGGTCTTTTGAGTCCGCCAGTCAATCGAAATGGTATATGCTTCAATCACACCCTCTTCTTCAAGCTTTAACACACGATTTGCAACAGCTTGACCGGTTAAATGAACTTTTTCACCTAGTGCTTTCATGGTCAATCGGCTGTTTTTAGAGAGCTCTTTTAATATATCCATATCGGTTTGGTCTAACATTGGCTCACCTCTTTCAAAAATCAAGTCCTTCTGCTGAAAGACTTTCATTACCCTCTGTCATATGGAACTCTTTTAATATACTGTAAACTTAATCAGAAAAAAAGGAGGCCTTTTCATGAAAATCACGCTCATTCGGAATGCTACTTTATACCTTCAATATGGTCAGGCAACTTTCTTCATTGATCCCTTTTTAGCAGCAAAAGGAACATATCCACCGTTTCCTCATACAGCCAATCAACATTTGAACAATCCTATTGTTGATCTGCCTGTAAACATTGACTTAGACAACATGTTACACCCAGATGCTGTCTTACTCACTCATTTGCACGTGGATCACTTTGATGACGAGGCAAAACAAAAATTAGCTCAAGACCAGCCCATTTATACGCAATCGGAGAATGACAAAAAAGAAGTTGAAGAAGCCGGTTTCCAGCATGTCACATGCATTGAAGATGAAATAGACATTTGCGGTGTTCATATTAAGCGGACAGGTGGACAGCATGGGACAGGAGAAACTGCGAAGCGGATGGGACAGGTCAGCGGTTTTGTTTTCTCTCACCCTGATGAACCTACCCTTTACATTGCAGGTGATACCATTTGGTGTGATGAGCCGAAGGAGGTTGTCAATACATGCAAGCCAGATGTCATTGTGGTTAATAGCGGAGCTGCTCAATTTTTAGAAGGCGATCCGATTACCATGACAAAGGAAGACATTTTAGACGTTCACCGTTCTCAGCCAAAAGCACAAATTGTCGCTTGTCACCTTGAGGCAGTGAACCATTGCTTGCTAACAAGAGCTTCTTTACAAGCTTACATTCAGGAGCATCATGCAGATCAAGCCATTTTTGTCCCTAAAGATGGTGAAAGCCTCACCTTCTGAAAAGATTCATAAATAATAAAAAACCGGCACCTCGCTGCCGGTTTCATCATTATGGTCGATGGTGCTGTGGTTTTTTCAGCAATGGAACGAATCCGTTATTTTCCAAATGATTGTAATGTTCATCCATTCGTTTGGTAATATGTGTACCTTGTTCCTTTGTTAACACACCATATTGAACGTATTTCTCAATCACTTCTTTTCGTTTAGAAAGAATTTGCTGCTCAAGCATTTCAATTTGTTTTTGTTGTTCTGTCGTTAATTTTACTTGATGCGTTACTGGACGCTTTTCCATTTGGGGTGTTTCACCATGAGCTGTTTCCATATAAAAACCAGGCAACAGCATCATCGATAATATGATTAAGCCACTTACTTTTTTCATCATTGTTATTTCCTCCTTTATTCGCAATTATTTTGTACGCACCTTCCTTTTTTATACATTATTTCACCACGCAAATTGCACATAATATTCTTACTTTTTCGCTTTTCTTCTGAAAACGTTGTCCTAACAGAAAAAGCGTGCTATGTTTTGTTTTGTATAAAAAATAGAGGAGGATTCTTAAATGAGTCGTTTTTATCATAGAAAATCGGTATGGGTGATGCTTGTTGTGTCTGCTTTCATACTTGTCATGTCTGCTTGCAGTCAATCAAGCTCTTCTCAGTCTGGAGATTCAAAGTGGGATGAGATTCAAAAGAAAGGGAAAATCGTGGTTGCTACTTCAGGCACCCTTTATCCAACGTCATATCATGATACATCTAATGGCAAGGATCAATTGACTGGTTATGAAGTGGAAGTGGTCAAAGAAGCGTTTAAACACCTTGATGTGAAAGTAGAATTTAAAGAAATGGGCTATGATGGCATGCTGAGCGCCATTAATTCTGGTCAAGTGGATGCCGCTGCAAACGACATTGACATCACAGATGACAGAAAAGATAAGTTTGCCTTTTCAACTCCTTATAAATATTCCTATGGCACGGCGATCGTACGAAAAGATGATTTGTCTGGCATTAAAACGTTAAAAGATTTAAAAGGAAAGAAAGCAGCTGGTGCTGCCACAACGATTTACATGGATGTCGCTCGCAAGTACGGTGCGAAGGAAGTCATTTATGATAATGCGACAAACGAGCAATACTTAAAGGATGTCGCTAATGGTCGTACAGATGTCATTCTAAATGATTATTACTTGCAGACACTAGCTCTTGCTGCATTCCCGAAATTAAATATTACGATTCACCCTGACTTAAAATACATGCCAAACGAACAAGGTTTTGTGATGAAGAAAGACAACACAGAGCTTCAAAAAGAATTAAATCGTGTCTTAAAAGACATGAAAAAAGACGGAACCATGAAAAAGATTTCCGAAAAATTCTTTCATCATGCAGACGTCTCAAAGAAAATAGATGCTGATGTCGAAGATGTCGACATTTCTAAATAAGGAGCCGCAATCGTGGGAGATATTCATTTAGAATATATATTTAATCCTGCACTGGCAAAGGCGTCATTTCCATTTGTCATGAAAGGCATCTGGCTGACGCTGCTCATTTCCTTTGTGAGCATGTTTTTTGGTACAATTCTTGGCTTTTTTATTGCGCTTGCCAGAATGGCGAACACGTGGATGCTTCGGCTGCCTGCACGGCTGTATATCTCATTCATGCGAGGCGTGCCCATTCTGGTGATTTTATTTATTCTTTATTTTGGATTCCCTTATATCGGGATTGAATTTACAGCGGTCACTGCTGCCATTATTGGGTTCAGCTTCAATAGCGCTGCCTATATTGCAGAAATCAACCGGGCGGCTCTCTCCTCTGTTCCGAGTGGACAGGTGGAAGCTGCCAAGTCACTAGGTCTCAGCTATTGGCAAACGATGCGCGGTGTCATTTTACCTCAATCTGTCCGCATCGCACTTCCGCCATTGACCAATGTCATGCTCGATTTAATCAAAGCCTCCTCACTGGCTGCGATGATTACTGTACCCGAGCTCTTCCAGCAAGCAAAAATTGTAGGTGGACGCGAATTCGATTATATGACCATGTATATTTTGGTCGCACTCATTTACTGGGGCATTTGCAGCGTAGTCTCATTGCTTCAAGACTTTTTAGAAAAGCGCTATGCGAAATATCTGTAATAAAGGAGAGCAGATCTCATGGATCTGCTCTCTTTTGTATTTAGCTTTAATGTATCAGCCATAACCACACATATAACCCTAGTAAAGTAAGGATCAAGGTTGGGATGGTCAGGATGATTCCGGCTTTCATGTATGCACCCCAAGAAATATGGACGCCCTTTTTCTTGAGAACATGAAGCCACAGCAATGTCGCCAATGAGCCGATAGGGGTCATTTTCGGACCAAGGTTGGAGCCGATGACATTGGCATAAATCAGTCCGTCTCTCATGACGCCTGCTGTATCTGTATGACCGATCGCAATCGCATCGATTAACACAGTGGGCAGATTGTTCATGACAGAGGACAGCACTGCGGCAAGCACGCCCATAAACATCGTTCCCGCAAGCAAGCCATGCGATGCGCCTTGTTCGATCCATGCCGCCAATATTTCTGTGAGACCGACATTCTTCAGTCCATATACGACGACATACATGCCAATTGAGAAAAAGACTATGGACCACGGTGCTTCTTTTATGACGCGTTTTGTCGCCACTTGCGGACTTCTTCTCGCCAGCCACAAAAAGACAAGGGCAATACCGCCCACAATGATGGAGACCGGAATCCCAATGAGTTCTCCTGCAAAATAACCGACAAGCAGACAGCCAAGCACATACCAAGACAAGCGGAACATGCGGATATCTCGAATAGCTGATGCCGGCTCTTTCGCTTGTGACAGATCGTATGTTTTTGGGATGAGCTTCCGGTAAAACACATAAAGCACTACCATGCTCGCTCCAAGCGACACAAGGTTTGGCACGAACATGTTTGCTGTATATTCTAGAAATCCAATATGAAAATAGTCGGCTGATACGATATTAACCAAGTTACTAATGACAAATGGCAAGGAGGTTGTATCTGCAATAAAGCCGCTCGCCATCACAAAAGGCAGGATCATCCGCTCATCCAGCTTTAACGCTCTCACCACAGACAAGACGATCGGGGTCAGAATCAGTGCCGCTCCATCGTTCGCAAAAAAAGCAGCCACGACAGCGCCGAGCAATGTTAAATAAATAAACATGCGGACACCGTTCCCTTTTGCGGCTTTTGCCATATGCAGTGCAGCCCATTCGAAAAACCCAATTTCATCTAAAATTAACGAAATAATAATGATGCCAATAAACGCAAATGTCGCGTTCCATACTATATGCGTCACTTCCCACACATCGCCCAGATGAACGACACCAAAGACAAGTGCAAGAATGGCGCCTCCACATGCTGACCATCCAATGGTTAAACGTCCTGGCTGCCAAATGACAAGGACGAGGGTCAGGATAAAAATCAAAATGGCCAAGGTGACTGCTCCCAAAGGTGGCCCCCCTTTCATAAAATCCTTATCTATCATACAACGTAACGCAGCAGTTGTATGCCATTTTCACATGAAAACCCGCAGGTGATCCCGGGCACCTGCGGATTCGATGACTATTGATCTTTTTTCATCAGCATCAATTCAATAAATAACTCACATCGCTGGCTGAAGTGACTTAAATCGATTGAGGTCATATCAAAGATTTGTTTCATTCGATAGTTTAATGTATTTTGATGAATAAACAACTGCTCTGCAGCAGGCTTTAGCTTGCAGTTATTCAATAAGTAGACTTCAAGCGTTTTTAAAAAAGAAGTTTGGCTGTCACGGTCTTTTTCCTTCAAACGTAACAAATCTGGATTGAAATCATTTTTCTTTTTTTGATGGCTGTAAATCGAGTCTAAGAACCGGAAAACCCCCAGATTCTCGTAATCATATGGAATCAGCTCTTGTCCCCCAACAATTTTCACAGCCTTCACGACCTCTATCGCTTCAAATCGACTTGTACTCATTTTCATGACATCTCGATACTCTCTTCCCATCCCGATATACAGCGGCGAAGGATGGACATGCGTTTTCGATTGCAGATGAGCGATGACGTCGGCAGCAGTTGCTTTCGGTGAGTGCCGGTCTGACAAGCTGCCCAATATCACGACAATGTCGGCTTGAACGGAGTATACGTGATTCACCTTATCTTCTAGCTGCAAATACGTTCGAATGACATCCTTCACGTCTTCTGCCGTCTCACTTTTGTTATCGGCAGCATGTACGACCATGACAGTAAATACTGCCGGCAATGGGATACTTAAATTCTCAGCCTCCCACTTCAGTTCTTCTTCTGTATAAAAATGATCATCCATGACCTTTTTGAAAAATTCTTCAATCTTGCCTTCCTTTTTCTCCAGCTGTTTCTTATTCTTATAAATCACTTTTCCCACTTGAAAGGAAGCTTCGTGCAAAAATTGCAGCTCCTCCTGAGAGAGGGAATCCTCAATGTCCTGCACCCAAATAAAGCCCACAACTTCTTGTTTATGCTTGGCGCTCACAGCCACCCGCCGATTAAACCCGAGCTCGTCATGACCGCTCACATAAAAAGGCTTTGAATCCGTGTGAAGTCGCTCGATGACCCCTGTTTTCTTTAACCAATCGACTACAGACCCCGGGCATTCCTTTGAGAAAATCGTTTGCTGGTTGACTGGGTCAAACTGCTGAATGCTGTAAGAATTATAAGCAAGGAGCTGGCACTCTGTGCTTTCTAAAATGACTGGTTTTTTTAAATACCCGCTAATAAATGCAATTAACTTATCGACATCAAAAAATGTATGAAGCTTTTCTAATATCTCTTCCATCCCGATTGCTCCCTGATTAAGTAATACATTTATCATACTTCTTTCCGGACAGATTTGTATAGAAACAAGTCGTAGACAAGCAAAAAAAGCATGAACCCGTGTGCACAGGTTCATGCTTTTCCATCTTAAAACATTTCACTAATCGTTTTCGCCTGCATGTGTAGAGCTAGGTAATCTGGACCGCCTGCTTTTGAATCGGTTCCTGACATTTTGAATCCGCCAAATGGGTGGTATCCCACGATGGCTCCTGTGCAGTTACGGTTAAAGTAGAGATTCCCTACATGGAACTCCTGCTTCGCACGGTTGATGTGATCACGATTATTGGTAATGACAGCACCTGTCAAACCATATTCCGTATTGTTGGCTACTTCAAGTGCCTCATCAAAGCTAGACACTTTCGAGAAGGCCAAGACTGGTCCGAAGATTTCTTCTTGCATCAAGCGAGATGTTGGCTCAAGATCTGCAAAAATGGTTGGGTGAATGAAGTATCCTTCCGAATCATCACTCGTTCCACCAGTCACTAAGCGGCCTTCCTCCTTGCCCACCTCGATATAATCCGTGATCTTGTCAAAGGACGCTTGATCAATGACAGGTCCCATGTAGACATCCGCAGAAAGAGGATTCGCTGTTGTTTTTGTTTCTGTGATTTCCTTCACTCGCTCGACCACTTGGTCATACAGCTTCTCGTGGACGACAGCCCGAGATCCAGCCGAACATTTCTGACCTGAAAAACCGAAGGCTGATGTGAAAATGGCATTAGCCGCTAATTCGACGTCTGCATCCTCATCTACAACCACTGTATCTTTACCGCCCATTTCAGCAATGACGCGCTTTAAATGCTGCTGACCTGGCTGTACTTTTGCCGCGCGTTCAAAGATACGTGTCCCTACTTCTCTTGAGCCAGTGAATGTAATCAGGCTTGTTTTCGGATGATCGACTAAGTAATCTCCGACCTCTGCTCCGCTTCCTGGTACAAAGTTCACCACACCCTTTGGAAGACCTGCTTGCTCAAGCTCTTCCACAAAACGTGCCGCAATCACAGGAGTTGCACTCGCTGGTTTTAAGACAACTGTGTTCCCTGTAACGATTGGTGCTACTGTTGTTCCTGCCATAATGGCAAACAAGAAGTTCCACGGCGGAATGACGAGCGTCACGCCAGTTGGTGTGTAAACATATTGATTGCGTTCCCCTTCGCGGCTGTTCACTGGTTTGCCTTTCGCCAGCTCCAGCATTTGACGGGCATAGTATTCAAGGAAGTCGATTGCTTCTGCTGTATCTGCATCCGCTTCGTTCCAAGGCTTACCTGCTTCTTTTACAAGAAGGGCTGAATACTCATGCTTTTTACGGCGAATGCTTGCCGCAGCACGGAATATGACGCTGGCTCTTTCTTCTGGAGACGTATAGCGCCAAGTTTCAAATGCTTTCGCCGCAGCTTGAACCGCTTGCTCTGCCTCTTCTTTCCCGGCCTTTGATACGGTTCCAACGACTTCATCCTTTTTCGCTGGATTGATCGAGATAATCTGGTCTTTCGTTTCGATTCTTTCTCCATTAATCACGAGCGGATAGGTTTGACCAAGTGATTCTGTTACCTTTGCTAATGCTTGTTCAAACGCTTTGCGGTTTTCTTCCTGGCTAAAATCCGTGAATGGTTCATGTTTGTAAGGTGTTGTCATCTTTGTCACGCTCCCGTTTCAAATTATTTTCTCGTCATCCCTTTTAAAGCAAAGGCAATGTTTGCCGGCCGTTCTGCAAGACGTCTCATGTAGTAGCCATACCACTCTCGTCCATACGGGGTATAGACCCTCATTTGATAGCCCTCTTTCACAAGTGCCTGCTGCGTTTCTGACCTCATGCCATACAGCATTTGAAATTCGAACTGACTTGTCGGTATATTGTGTTTTTTCACAATATTTTTCGTAAACTCGATCATTTGATCGTCATGTGTCGCAATGGCTGTATAGTTCCCTGTGAGTAATTGCTTTTCGATCAGCTTTTGATAATTCTGATCGACGTCTTTTTTGTTTGGATACGCCACTTCAGCGGATTCCTTATAGGCACCCTTTACAAGTCTTAAAAATGGCTGAAGCTCATTTAGGTCATCAAGATCCTTTTCTGTTCTGTACAAATACGCCTGCAGGACCGTACTGACATACTCATATTGAGATTTCATCTCTTTAAAAATGTCCAGCGTTTTTTGACAGCGCTGTTCATCCTCCATATCGATTGTCACCATGATACGGTGTTTCTCTGCCGTATCTAAAATGCTTTTCATATTGCGATACACAAGGTCATCGTCAATATCCAGGCCGAGTGATGTCATTTTGAGTGACACGTGGGAATTGAGTCCCGCCTCAGCAATCCGCTGAATGGTTTGAATACACTCATTCGTCCGCTCATTTGCAATCTCTGCCTTTGTGACAAACTCACCAAGGTGATCAACTGTTACAGCCATCCCTTGATCATTTAATCGTTTGATGACAGAGATAGCGCTCTCAAAATCCTTCCCACCGATGATTTTCTTAGATGCAACAGCACTTCCCCAATTACGAGCAATATGGTTCAAGAGACTGCTCTTTGACAAAAACAAGAAGAAATTTCTTGTGACCGACTCCATAAAGGGCACCTCCCACTCTTTGTAAGCTATGTCTTTATTGTAAGGCTCATAAGCTGTCCGCTACAATATTTGAAGATGACAAAAATTCTGACTTTTTTTGTGGTTTTATCACAATAAGAGTTAAAAAAGAGCCTGCCGCTATCCGGCTGGCTCTTCCCTCCTACGCCCACACCTCATCAAGGGTAGACTGCAGCAGCTCATTTAATTCTTGCGTGAGATTGTCTTTCGGCTGATTGTAGCTTTTCACCAATTCATCAAAACGCGCCAGCTCTTTGTCGATGAATGGATGGACATAGGCGAGACGGTTCTCTACATCCATTTCCTCTCCGTCCATTTTACGTTTGAGCAGCTCGTGAATTTCTGTTAAAAGCGGGCCTTCCTCCACTAGCTCCTCGAGCAGTTCATGAAAGTCCATCGGCGGAACCGTCCGGTAGCGTTCAATCCACTGACAGGCAAATAGCGGACGAAGCACATAGAAATACTTCTTGATTCGCACCTGCTCCCCTCGTAAATGCCGGCTTTCATTCCGCTTCGCCATATTGAGGTAATGATACATCAATGCTGCAGGATAAAACGCTCGATCCTTTAATTCTCTTAGCTGCTTTGCCAAAGAGAAAGATTCAGCATAGATGATGTCAGAAGATAGCCATTCCATGATGGATGGGTTTGATTTATTGAATAAGCGAAGTGCCTTTCTAAGCTCCCAGCCGCTGATATCAAGCACGTCATCAATCGGTCGTTCAATGACATCACGATGCTCTTCCATCGCCCAATACCATTCTTTCCGGGGAACATATAAAAAACGAACATCATAATCACTATCAGTCGAGGGAAATCCCCATGCCCTGCTGCCTGATTCAACGGCGAGGCAAATCTTTACGTCATACGTTTCTTCGATGATTTTCAGCTCTTCCTTGATTCTCTCTCTCAACATCCATCAACTCTTTCTATAGAATTCTGCATGACTTCTTCACGTTTTGGGAAAATACGAATAAGACATATAAAAAAGGAGTTGGATCTGATGTCTATATCTCGCATTATGAAATGGATCACCGGGATTTTTGAAGCCTGCCTTGCCATCCCTGTGATCGGAGGTCTATTCGTTATCAGCAATGGCTATTCACCGCTCATGGTCATGCTTATTCTGCATATTATCACACTCGTCTTATCGAAGCGAGACCAGGGACCAATGATTGGAAGCATCATCGGAATTGTCACATCCTGCCTTGCTTGGATTCCGATTCTCGGATTCATTCTTCATATCATCACTGCCCTTGCCCTGATTATCACTGCGTTAGTGCCTGATGAAAAAACGAGACAGAATACGAGCTATTAAAAAAGAGGCCCTCCTAGAGCGGCCTCTGTTCTTTTAGATCCTTAAATGCTTTTGTAAGAAGGCAAGCTTCTCTGTTTGAAAAGCCGGGATGTACTCGTGTCCAAAGTAGCGATACACCTTTAAATCTTTATCTGTTTCTAAATGGTTGTATACCGCAAACACAGTAGATGGCGGGGTGATTTGGTCGATCAGACCGATGGCCATCAATGTGGGCTGTTTCACCCATTCGGCTAAATTGATCAAATCAAAGTAGCTCAATGTCTCAAATACCTTTTCTTCCGCTTCTGGATCACTGTTTCTTCGAAAGTATGAATTGATTTCTAAATAAGGCTGCTCCAATGCCACATCCACTGCACGCTCGAAATTTGATAAGTAAGGATAATCTGCCACGACGACCTTTGGAATGTCTGAAAGTGCCGCAGCTGCAACCGCCAGTGCACCTCCCTGGCTTCCACCCACCACGCCGATACGGTGTTCATCCACTTCCGGAAAGGACTGAATAACGTCGAGTGCACGAACCGCATCTAAATAAACACCTCGATAATAGTAGTTCTCCTTCGATAAAATGCCTTTTGTCATCCATCCCAAAGCCTGCCCGCCTGGTGTCACTGTCTTATCTTCACTGCCGCCTTGACCGCGGACGAGCATACCAAATGTCGCATAGCCATGCAGTGCCCAGTTGACGATGTCGTGAATGCCGCCGTCATAGCTGGCATTATAGCCATGAAAACGAACGAGCGCTGGATGCGGACCTGTTTGATCTGGTACCGCATACCAGCCTTCAATTCGAGAATGACCAAAGCTTTGATACGTCAGGCGGTACACCTTGACGCCTTTCACTGGATAATCATAAGGTTCAAGTGCTGACTCTGCCTCCACTTGGCGCAGTTCTTCGAGCGACGCCTTCCAAAAGTCTGAGAAATCAGGTCGTGCTGTTTTCTTCGGTTTATATACTTTTAGCTCTTCTAGTGGTAAATCGAACAATTGCATACCATACTATTCCCCTTTGTTTTATTAGTTATGAGTATCATATCACTGTTTTCTTGACTTAGAAAGTCATTTTCACTACAAAAGACAAAACCTTCTGACATTTCTATTGGCAAAGAAGATTGAAACCTATATGATAAAGAAACTGGCTTGAAGACTAGATGTTCTCAGGCAAAACAAATCGATAGACATTCATGGATTTTCACATTTACACCATCGAATAAAGGAGGAACCTGTATGAAAATCGCCCTTGTCCAAATGGACGTTCAAATTGGAGAACCTGATGTGAACTTTCAAAAAGCAGAAGCGTTTTTACAAGAAGCCATCCATCAGCAGCCTGATCTGATCATTTTACCCGAAATGTGGAATACCGGCTATGCACTTGAACAAGCCGAGCAGCTTGCGGATGTAAACGGTGAACGCACAAAACAGCTCTTCTCTTCCTTTGCCCGTAAGCACCAAGTGGTTCTCATCGCTGGAAGTGTATTGAACAAGCGCACAGAAGATGACAACATCACCAACACGATGTATGTCTTTAACCGCCAAGGTGAGCTCTTAGTGGATTATGATAAAATTCACTTATTCCGCTTAATGGATGAGCACAACTATTTAACAGCTGGTGATCAGCTTGGTTTATTTGACTATGATGAGGATGTGAAGATCGGTGCGATGATCTGCTACGACCTTCGCTTTCCGCAGCTTTCCAGAACACTTGTAAACAAAGGGGCGAAAGTGCTCATCAATACGGCGCAATGGCCGTCAGCAAGAGTGGATCATTGGCGTTGCCTGCTCATCGCAAGAGCGATTGAGAACCAGTCATTTATGATTGCTGTTAACAGAACAGGCACAAGCAGAGACACTGAATTCCCTGGCCACTCCATGGTGATTGATCCACTTGGCCGTATTCTGCTTGAAACAAGCCATGAGGAAGACATTTATTATGCGGAAATTGATCTTCAGCTAGTGGATGAAGTGAGACAGCAAATTCCTGTGATGACGGATCAGCGTCTGGATATCTATTAGAAAGCAGGGTGCTCCCCTGCTTTTTGCATTTAATTAAACGTTTGTTTAAGCTTGATTCTGGTAAAGGTCCATTAGGGCTTGAGCGGCTTTCGTTAAATACCTTTCTTCCACATATGCAAACACAAGAGTGCGGGTTGGGCATGAATCAATTTTCAAATAAGTGACTTCGTTCCTTTCCTCTTGTGCCACCATTTTCGGCACAACTGTCACACCTAGTCCATTTTTGACCAATGCCTGCGCTGTTTGAATATGACTTGTTTCAAAGGTAATCTTCGGCTGAAAACCATGATGAAGACATAGTTCCATGACCACTTGCCGAAAGCCATATCCCTCTTTCAGCATAATAAATGCGGCGTCTTCCAGAAGGCGAAACGGAACAGACCCTTTCTGATCTGCTTGATTGATGATTTCGTTCCATTCATCTGTTGACCAGGGCTGGGCAGTTTGCGGAACTGCGAGAAGAAGCGGCTCTGTCAGCATGTGTTTCGTTTTCAATGATTCATGCTCGACAGGCATAGATAAAATAGCCAAATCCAGCTTTCCAGCCAATAGAAGTTTTTCTAGCTCACGAGGTGATTCTTCTATTAGTTGAACGTGAACATGAGGATACGTTCGACAAAAGGTTTTTAATAAACCGGGCAAGACATAGCCCCCTGTGACTGCTGGCGCTCCAATGTTCAGCTCTTTCCCCACCTCATAAGCTGCTTCTCCCATTTCACGCAGCAAATCATCTCTTTCCTTCAAAATGTTCTCAGCCCTTTTAATGAATCGACTCCCTTGAGGTGTGGGCGTGACTTGTCCATACTTTCGAATAAAGAGGGGTGTGTCTAATTCCTCTTCCAGCTTCTTCATTTGTTGGCTTAAAGAAGGCTGTGCAATGTGAAGTTGATCCGCTGCTTTTGTAAAACTTTTCTGCCGGTACACTTCCATGACATATTCCATCATTCGTATATCCACTTTCATCACCTCATAGGTTTTAACTATTCATGTCATATCTTTTATGTCTTAGACAAATAACAAAATGAATTTTACGATAAAGAGACAACAAAGGGGGAGAAGAAATGAATCCATATGCTAAAGCCGAAAACCAATTCTCACAAAATGCCGAGAACTATCGAGATTCACCTATATTTGCAGCCGGAGAAGAGCTGGAATGGATGAAAGCAACAGCCAATACGAAGGGTAACGAGCATTTACTTGATATCGGCTGCGGGGCAGGACATACCGTTTTTTCCTTTTCAGATATCATTTCTAAAGGAATCGGCATTGATGTCACGCAAAAAATGATCGAGGTTGCAGCAGCACTTGCGGAAGAACGCCAACTGAAACATATTACTTTTGAGCGGGCAGCCGCAGAAGCACTGCCCTTCGCTGATGAATCATTTGACATCGTGACGTGCCGATTTGCCGCTCACCACTTTACAAACCTGCCGGCAGCCATGTCTGAAATCAGCCGTGTCTTAAAAAAAGGCGGCACATTCCTGCTCGTCGATCATTACGCACCCGAAAACACTGCACAGGATTCATTCATTAATCACTTAAATAGACTCAGAGATCCTTCTCATGTGCGAGAAAGCTCGTTATCAGAATGGAAAGAGCTCTTCGCTGCCAACCAACTGACTCAAAAAGAAAAGCGTTACTGGGATCTGCAAATTGATTATCAGGACTGGATGATGCGTGGACGCACACCAGAGAATGTTCAAAAAGAGATCGTTTCCCATCTTCAATCCGCAGACCCTGATACAAAGCAGCTGTTTCAACTTCAATTCGATGCACAGCAGCAGCCTATTTCCTTCTGTTTAAAAGCTGCACTCATTCAAGGAATGAAGAATTGAACTTATAGAAAAAGTCTACCCTCGTTGGTAGACTTTTTATTTCGAATATAAATCCCAGCCAAGCTTGAGTGTGTCCACAATATAATTGGCGACTTCCTCAGCTTCTAAATGATCTGTCTCCACTCTTGAGTTATGAAGGGCATATATTTCCCGGCGCTCTTCAAACAGCTCTTTCATCTCGTCAATCGTCCGGTTGTGAAGAACAGGGCGGTTTTCAATCAAAATATCAAGCCGCTGTTTCCAATTCTCCCAAGATAAATCAAGGAAAAGAACCGTACAATGCCTCAAGCAGGCGCGTTTGATTTCTTCCTGTTTGAATGCACCGCCTCCAAGAGAAACGATCTTTAGCTGCGTATGTTCACATAAATCGACGATATAATCTTTTTCAGCCTGCCTGAAGAATGCTTCTCCTTTTTGCTGAAAGATCTCAGGAATCGTCATGTTATACTTTTTCTCAATCTCCTGATCCACATCAATAAAATCTCTATATAGCTTTTTGGCAACCAGCTGCCCAATGGTTGTTTTCCCAACACCCATAAAGCCAATGAGGACAATATTTCGCTGTCTCACAGGGATTTCTCTATTGTTTTTCATATTCGTGACACGTCCTCCTTACGACAAGGAATGCTACATAATGTATCTATTATATGATAAATGGCGCGCGAAAAGATAGGCAATTTGAAAAATTGTACGTAGATCATCTGCATAGAAAAAAGAACCTACCCTCTTTGGAATAAGTTCTTCACTGCGTGCGTAACTCACGGTGCAATATCCTCTAATACTTTCTCGCGCGTTTCGATCATTTTAAAAGCAAGAATTGCTCCCACTACAGTCACACTTGCGAAAAGAATAAAAATAGTTGAAACACCGCTTACCTCTAAAATAAAGCCTATCATAATAGGAGCGATCGCTGAGGCCAGCCTAAGCCACGCTGTAGCAAATGCCGTTCCAATCACCCTCATACGTGTTGGATAAATTTCAGGTGTATATAGATAGAGAAGAACTGTAATTGTCCCCATCATTCCGTAAGCAGCGGACCCTAAATATATAACACTTTCTGGAGAATTAGCTCCGCTGATCCATAAAGCCGTTAATAAAGCACCTGTTACAATAAATGCAATGGTTGCCCAGCGCTTTCGTCCTACTTTATCAATTAAAAATGCACAAGCGAATACCCCTATGGTCTGTAAAATATTTGTTAGAGATGCTGCCCTTAATGAATCTCCAACTGGCAAATTGTAAACAGTATTATAAAGACTCGGTAACCAGTTATTTAAACCATTCGAAACAAAGTAGGCAGAAAACCATAGTCCCCATACGATCAATGTTCTTTTACGATAAAAAGTTGAAAAAAGCTCTTTCCAGTCGCCTTTTTCAGTACTGCTAGATACTTGCTTTGCTACAGGCATTCGTTTGTCAGTACTAGCTTCAATTTCTTCAATAATTCTTTCGGCTTCATCTAACCTGCCTTTCGAAATAAGCCACCTTGGAGATTCGCGCAACATGAAAAAGAATACAAAGACGATTAAACCTCCAATGCCCCCAATCAAAAACATCCACTTCCACCCAAAGCTAGGTACAACAAATGCGCCTATTTGAGCTGAGATCATTAATCCTAAAGGAAAAATCATCTCATAAAGCATAAAAAATCTGCCTCTCCCTTGAGCCCGGGACAGCTCATTGATATATGAGGCTGCTACCGGCACCTCTCCTCCTACCCCAATCCCTTGTATAAAACGAAAAATAAACAGGGCCATAAAATTACCTGAAAACACGCATGCAATACTCATGACGGACATGAGGAGTACAGTCCACTTTGCACTAAATACACGGCCGCGCCTTTCTGCTAACCAGCCAAAGAAAATAGCACCAATCGCTTGTCCTATATAACCAGACCCAATAAGAAGACCAATTTGAGCAGGTGATAAACTCCACATTCCGATGAGAACTGGGAGAACAAACGCTAAAGATAGAGCATCAAAAGCATCAAAAAAAGTAGCAGATCCCATAATGATACGAGGTTTTAAATGCCATCTAGAAAAAGGTACACTTTCCATTCTAGTCAATAGTTGTGAAGCTCTATCAACAACTTGCCCATCATGAGAATTTGGATTTCCGCTGAGTTCTAACGTCATGGTATCTCCTCCTTATTAGAGGAAATGATGCAAAAGTACATGCCGAAGAGCGCTAAAGAAATCGCTTACATTTTAAACCAATAGACATTCTAAAGCGTTCATACGAGTTTTCAGCATCTATCATTTCTTTTTTGGCGTTCCCGTGGTGCCCCGGTCTATATAGTACATAGGGAAGATATGTTCCATCGCATCTAACTGTTCCCCTTCCAATAACTGTGTTAGTAAAGAAACAGCTTTTCTTCCCATTCCAACTAAATCAACATGAACTGAAGATAAAGAAGGGGTTAGAAAACTTGCAATGGGCACATCATCGGCACCAACGACAGACAAATCATGAGGTATTGACACATTTGCGTTATTTGCCGCTTTCATGACCCCCATCGCCAAAAAATCTGAAGAGCAAACAACTCCAGTCATGTGCTGGTTTCCTTGGAGAAATTGAGAAACCACTTCTACTACTTTTCCCCCATCAAATTCATCTAACTCAAACACAAGTTCTTTGTTTATTGTTAACCCTAAACTTTTAAGTGTGCGCTCATATCCCTTGTAATACCTCACACTATGCATCGAACTCATTGGACCATTGACCAGCCCAATGGTTCGATGACCTTTATCAAATAAGGCCGTTATTGATTGACACACACCTTCTTCATCATCTGGCCTGACACATGGAAATGGAGAATCATCTAGATAACTTCCGACAACTATAATGGGAATGGCTAAACTTTTTAACCAATCCATGCTTAGTTCTTCATTTCTTGGTGAAAATAGAATGGCTCCATCTACTGCCTGCGTTTCAAGTAATCGCTGCTGTTGTACAGATGTAAACGACATCAACATATTGAATTCCGTCTCATCTAATTCCTTCGCTATTCCATCTAGAATCGTTGAAAAAAATGGATTATTCAAAATATATGAACCACGCGGAACCACTACAGCTATATTCCCAGTCTTCCTTTTGACGAGCCCTCTAGCTCCTAAATTAGGACGATAGCCTAATTCATCAATTACTTGTTTGATTCTTTCAGCCGTTTGAGCACCTACTCCTGGTTTACCACTTAATACTCGGGAAACAGATGCTATAGACACTCCAGCTTTCAATGCTACATCTTTAATACTTACTGACACATTTCATACCTCCGGGAGTCTGTTGTTTTGTCCTCTATTATAACCTGACTCACCTTCATCATGAAATTAATGGTCTGTTATCTACTGACGTTTTCCTTAAGCAAACCAACACTTTGAAGGCCCTGGCGAATCTCTTCTTTCTCCTTATGAGTTAAAGGTAAGACCGGCTTCCTAGCAAGCGAACTACTGATTAGACCTCGCTGGTACATCGCTTCCTTCATTCGCAGATGAGAGGTAGATGAAGGTTCATCCATTTTATACACAGCATGCTTTAATTCGAAGATTCTATCGTAAACTTTATTGGCCGCTACAAGATCTTTTTCTTCCACACATTTCACAAGTTCAGCGATCAAATCTGGCACAAAACAGCCGAAACCTACAAGTGCTCCATCAATCCCTTGAATTAATGTTGGCAATAAATATTCATCGTGACATGTGAGTAACGATACATCTGGTGCATGTTTTTTCAATGCCCGCACATCGACCTCGTATTGTGCCATGTCTCTTTGACCAATTTTAAACGAGACAACATTCTCAATTTATGACATTTCTAGTAATTGATTGGTTGTATATGAGGTTTTTGTCCAAGTTGGATATTGATGTACGATGATTGAAATGTCAATCGCTTCTGCAACTTCTTTAAAGAATTGGACAGGTGACTCAGGCTGCATACCGAATCTTAGCCATGAATGTGGCGGCATGAGAAGTATACCTTCTCCGCCAGCTTCTTCAACGGCTTTTGCATGTTGGATCGCTTCAATTGTCCCTTCAGCAGAAACCCCAGAAATGACAGGTACTTCCCCTTTTAATTCGTCGGCTGCAATGCGCACAGCCTCAGCTCGTTCATGTGGCAGTAAAGTCATAATCTCGCCAGTATGTCCATTGACAACGATACCGTTAATCCCTTTGTGCTCCGCCACCCAACGGACAAGCTTACGAAAAGCAGGTTCATCAATTGAATAGTCATCTTTAAAAGGAATTAAGACAGCCGGGAATACACCGCTCCATTTTTCTTTATTTTTCATCAACAAATTCCTCCCCATTCGATTATAGTAAACGTTTACGGTAAGCGTTTACGTAAACAATCATAAAATGACATAACGGAGATTGTCAACTTAATTTTTAGAAAATTTTTATTATTCAAATAACAATACAATCAATTTCATTTTTCTAGTAAATAATATAGGTTTGTTTTATTTCTTAAATGATTAAGCAATATCTGCTGGTTAAAGTTGCTGATTATCATCCTAAATACATATTCAATAAGAGACCATTATAAATAATTTTATATTTTCCAAACAGTATTTTTACTATAAAAAACCTCTCCATCACAGGAGAGGTCTCAGGCATTCCTTATTTCCACCAGTCATCAAACATGGAAGCTGGTACTTGGCGTTTATGCTCTGATTGAACATAGCGCTTTTCAATCGCTTCTGCTGCTTGATCTGACACTGGCTTACCTTCTAAGTAATCATCAATTTCATTGTACGTAATGCCAAGTTCTGTTTCATCCGTTTGCTGAGGTTTGTCATCAAGCAGATCCGCTGTCGGTTTCTTTAAGTATAGGCGCTCAGGTGCTTGCAGCGCTTCTAGCAGCATCCGGCCTTGGCGTTTCGTCAGACCTGTGAGCGGAAGAACATCTGCACCGCCATCACCATACTTCGTGAAGAAGCCGGTTACTGCTTCAGCTGCATGATCTGTACCGATGACAAGTAATCCTTCTTCTCCTCCGACAGCATACTGCGCGATCATTCTCATGCGTGCTTTGACATTTCCTTTATTAAAGTCAGACAACGGGCCGCCTGTGTCCTTTTGATATTGTTCACTGAATGCCGTCACGGCAGGCGCAATATCATATTTCCACGACTTGTCCGGCTGAATAAATGATAAAGCGAGCTGTGCATCATCTTCATCCTGCTGCACACCGTGCGGGAGGCGCACCGCAATAAAGACTGCCTCTTCTTTTCCTTCTTGACGCAGCTCAGATGCAGCCAGCTGTGCAAGACGGCCAGCGAGCGTTGAATCCTGTCCGCCGCTAATGCCGAGGACGAATCCTTTTGCGCCAGTTTTTTTCAAGTATTCCTTTAGAAATCCAACCCGCTTTTCGATCTCCTGCTTTGGGTCAATTGAGGGCTGCACATGCAACTCTTGGCTGATCTTTTTCTGCAAACTCATACACTTTTCCTCCTAAGCATCCTCTACATGAAGAGAACAGGTTTTACTCTGAATTCATTGGTTTGACAACGTTTTATGAGTCTTCATTATACCATGTTTTCAAGAAGAACATTTTGTTAGACGTTCCCCTATTTCATTAATGATCAAACATTCACAAAAGAAAAAGACCATGTCTATAAGGACTGGCCCTTTTCTTTTTCAATCAATTTCTACCCGTATAGATGTACAGGCTGCGCCATTACACTTCCCAATATCAGAAGGACATGCGGATACGGCCACAATGAGATCCATTTCGGCTCGCAGACGAATGTAATCACCGGGAAGAGATTTTGGGAGCTCCACAGACAGTTTTCCTTTTTCATCAATGACTGTATTCATAAAGGCATTAAAAGGATAGTACATATCCTCCTTAGGAATCCCAAATGGCTCAAAGGCAGTCCGCAAATTATCGTAGCATGTATGCATGACCTCTAAATGCGTCCGTCCGTATAAAAGCTGATACATTTCTTGCCGGCAGGCGGGCATGTATAAATCATGGCATTCGACTGTGTCTTCAATGACCGTAAACATCGGTTTATATAAATTAGAATAGAGCTTATCCCCTTTTTTCACTTTTGACGAAAATAGGCTGTCCATTGTCGCGCCTTGGTCAAATTTTTCATAAAAATCCTTTTCATGATAGGCCATGACATCTGCTACTTGCTGACCTTCAATATCAACGACCCGCATACATTGGCCTTTTCCTAAGCGAAAGCCGTGTCCATCCTTTGGTAAAATGACATATTCTCCGTTCATCACATGCACTCCTTTCCATGTCAGTATGCCCAAAATGTCCCCTTGATCATGTATAAAAAAAGAAGGCGGTCACAAGCTAATGTCATTGAAATCGAAAGGTGTTGCACATGCATTGAAAGAAGAACAAACTTTATCTTGGTGGCAGCTTTCTCTCATCGGAGTCGGCTGTACAATTGGCACTGGTTTCTTCCTTGGTTCCAGCATTGCCATTACAAAGTCCGGTTTTTCCGTCTGCATTTCTTTTTTGCTTGCTGCGGTCGGAACCTATCTCGTCTTTAAGCATTTGGCTGCGATGACAGCCGATAACCCTGATAAAGGGTCATTTTGTTCCTATGCTCGTAAAGCATATGGACGCTGGGCAGGGTTTAGCAATGGCTGGGTGTATTGGTTTGCAGAAATGTTGATTACGGGAAGTCAGTTAACAGCGATTTCTCTTTTTACCCGCCACTGGTTTCCATCTGTTCCGCTCTGGGTGTTTTCTGCGATTTACTCCGCTCTTGCCCTGCTCGTGATTATCATAGGGCTTTCTTCTTTTCAAAAGACAGAAAATGTCCTTGCGGTACTGAAGACAGCGGCGATTTTTCTGTTTATGATCCTTGCGGTGCTTGTGTTATTCGGCATTCTGACAGATCATAAACCGACCCTGCATCTGCCAAACAAAGATCACGAATGGATGCCGCTCGGTGCACTTGGTCTTTGGAATGGATTGATTTACGCGTTTTATGCATTTGGGGGAATTGAAGTCATGGGGCTGATGGCGGTTCATTTAAAAGATCCGAAAGATGCGGCAAAGGCTGGACGCGTCATGCTGATCATTCTAGCGGTCATCTATATCGTCTCGATCGGACTTGCTCTCTTGCTTGTCCCAGTAACAGCCTTTAACGAGAACAGCAGTCCATTTATTACATCATTAGATCCATTTCATTTATCAATCTTTCTTCATATCTTTAATGGCATTTTCATTATTGCCGGCTTTTCGACATTGGTTGCCTCACTCTATGCAGTCACGACGCTGCTTGGCACGATGTCGGAGCATCAAGATGCACCTGCTTGTTTTAAACAAAAAGACCCATCTCATGTCGGATGGCCTTCGATTATTTTAACTGCTGCTGGATTAATTGTCTCGATTTTGCTTGCACTCTTTTTGTCCAAACACATCTACGAGCATCTCACAACAGCAGCCGGCCTTACCCTTCTGTACACATGGGTATTCATTCTGTTCTCAAGTAAAAAGCTATCAAAGCCATCCACTCGCCAAACGTGCGAAATGATTCTTGCGCTTCTCTTGATTGGAGCCGCCATTTCAGGCACTTTAACAGAGGCAAGCGGACGACCTGGCTTTTTTATCAGCCTTGGGATCATTGCAGTGATTGCCATCATGGTGCTATTTATGAGAAAAAAGTGGAAGCAGCAGGATCAGACCGCATCATAATTTCATCATGTTTTTTAATGCAGTAAAAGGACATTTGGCGGAGGCTGGTTTCTCCGCCTCTTCATCTGGGAGAAAGTATTGCTTCCATTCATGATTGGTCGGATCACCGTACCATTTTAATGATGGGTGAACGCTGACCTCATCATACGCTTTGAGCCGCTTGCGAACGAGCTGGCTCATTTTTTGACCAAACTTGGTCGATCCATTCAATTTCTCAAACACCCATCTAGGCTGAAATGCCATCAAGAGATAAGGGAAGTGGCGGCTTTTTCTGAGCTTATGAGCCGGTGTGGAACACAAAATAAAATACGCTTCCCCGTGAAAGCAATACTCCCACTCATGATGATGAGTATCTAGTGGAATATCCTCAGGCCATGGCACTTCATCTTTCTGGTGCAGTCGTTGAAGCAGTGACCAAAACTGCTGCTCAAACTCTTCAAGCGAACTTTCTTTTAAATCCTGCGGTGTTTCAAAAAAACAAATAAATGAAGCATATTGACCCGTTTCTTTCGCACAGCTTTGATATTCTCTCAGCAGCTGGGCTAATTCATCAACCGCTTCCTCTTCCCTCGGATCACCAACAAACCCATAGCGTAAATGATCGAGAAAAAACCCCTGTCTTCCCGGTACACAAGGGAATGTATCTGCCTCATCTCCTACCATCTCTCCAAATTGAGTAAAAGCATCCTGCTTCCATTCTTCTAGTGATCGTAGATTTTGATCAAGGCAACTTTTTGCATACAACTGGGCCATTTCTTCCACCTCGTTTTAGCGTCTTCTCCATAGCCTATGAGAAAAAAAGGCTGTGGTGACTGTCCTTCAACGACTTTCCTTGCGCATTCAAGAGGTGGACGTTCTCGTTCAAATTGAGCATGTATGTGTGTCTTTCACTCCATGATGCATGAACAGACAAGTGTATGCGGCCGTCAAACTGCTTCTTTTAATAGAGCGCTTTTGTATCATTCCTATGATCTGTTCTTCATCAAAAAGACAGAATCGAGCACCCAATAAATGAGGGCCGAGCATAAGCTAAACAGATAGACAATGTTGCTGTGATAACTGATAAGATCAGCATGCACACATAGTTGAATACTGGAAGAAAAATACGGATGGCAATATCCCACCATTATTCAAGAATGTGTTATGTCTGTCAATCCTTACAAAAAAACAGACTGAATGTATCAGTCTGTTTCAAATTGTTGACAAAGGGCTAAAATGATCTTCATTTTAGCCTTTTGTCTTCTTTTCAGCGTGATAGAAAACCTTTGCAGTCTAGGAAGGACGAGTACCGGAGCGGAGCGAATTTGACATTCGTGAGCACCGGCACGCAGGACTGACACCGAATGCGAGGGTTTGTCTACACGCTGAAACAGACTGAATGTATCAGTCTGTTTTTCTACCCAATCAACGCCATGATCCCTTGATACCCAAAATAGGCGCCGAAACCAAGTAAAGATAAACCTGCAAGAACGGATAAGCCATGTAAGACACGTTCACTTAAATAGCGCCTAAACGAACTAGCAAGCAGCGCCATACTGAAATCCCAGATCAGCATGCCGATAAAAATAGCCATGCTGTACATCAGCATTTGAGATGCCCCATACTTTTCAATCGTATTAGCCAAAATACTGCCGTAGATGCCAAGCCAAAATAAAATACTAAGCGGATTGGAAAGAGAAATGAAAAACCCCGTCATGAACGACTGACCAACCGAAGTGTTTCCACCATCCTTTTTCGGGCTCTCCTGCAAATTGATTTTACGCAGACTTTCAATGCCCGTATAGGTCAGAACGAAAAAGCCGAACAGCCACAAAAAGGTTTTCACTAGAGGTGCAGTCAAAAGCTGGGCGACACCAAAATAGATGAGGAGCATATAGACAATATCCGCGGCCATCGCCCCCACACCAAAAATCCACGCGTGCCAAAATCCACTTTTAATCCCTCTGTCGATTTGGGCTGCATTGACTGGCCCAACAGGCGCTGAAAGTGACAACCCTAAAAAGATATAACCAAAAAACACCGCCACATAGACGTCCTCCTTTTGATGCTGACTTGTACATATTATTCAAACGTTCTGTGTTTTAGTACAAGTCCTTTGTCATCTTTTCAGGTGGACTCAAGGAGACATTGGATATTGCTTACCGATCGGCTTTCAGCGCCGATTGCTGCGACAGAACCGTATCCTTTTTCTTAGCACGATTCATTTGAATCGCAGCTGCAAACAGAAGAACAGCTAAGAAGGCGAAAACAAAGACGGCACTTGCTGCTCCTGCCCATTCAAGACTAAAGCCAATCAAGAAGGACAAGCAGGCTCCGCCTAAACTTGCGGCTGCAATAAAGTAACTCGTTGCCTCGTCGATGGCATTTTCAATCATTAATGCAGATGCAGTCAGTGCGATTGGGAACATGCCAGCTGCGCACAGGCCGATGAAAAAGATGAGAAGCAGCTGCGCGGCGATGTGGGTTGTCAGGGCAAATACAACGAGCAGCAGAATCATGAGTGCTGCGCTTAGCTTTAAAAAACGCAGCGGATGCAGCTGATCAGCTTTTCTCGCAATGACAGTTCTGCCAATGACGATCGCTGTCCAAAAGGTAGAAACCGCAAAAAGACTCCAGTTGTCTCCCCCTTTTTCCAGCATGATCGACGGCAAAAAGTTCGCAAAGTTCGTTTCAATCCCTGCGTAGAAAAAAGCAAAACAGATCATGAGCACCACAATCATTCGATTGTTTCGATCAACAAGTAAGGACGGTTTTCTCATCCCATTGGAATTGGAAGAAGAATCCATCTGTCCACGAGGCAATTTGTTCATAAAGGCAAGCCAGAGCATAAGAAAGAAAGTCAGTGCACCGACTTGAAATAAAAACACATAGTGCCACGTCTGTTCAGTGACAGTGAGCAGAATCACAAGTGGAAATAACAGCGCTCCTAACCCAAAAAAGACCTCCATGATGCTGATTCGCTTCGCACTGTTTGCCATCGAAATCACATACGCTCCGGCTGTGGTCTCAAGACTGCCTGCACCGCTCCCAAGAAAAAAACCTGCCAGTACAAGTGTTGTCCAGCCCGGCACCAAAAGCCCAAGGAGAAGTGACCCGATCATCAGCAAAAGACCCATAGTCAGAACAGCGCCATAGCCTTTTTTCCTCACAAGAATGGGGGATAACAGAACACCTGTCAAAAAACCAATAAACTGAAAAAAGATTAAAGAAGATAATTCCCCGGGACCCTTATCGTAACTTGACAGTAAATAAGGAGTTAAGCTGCCAAAAAACACATGAATGGTCCCAATAAAAAAATAAAAGACACAGCCAAAATAAAATACTTTTTTCATCTTTTCACTTCCTCTAAAAAGGAGCGGAGTCATGACATCCTCCGCTCCACCTCTTTAATATGCCCGGGCAGACTTGACAGCCTCTTCCCTCTCGAAGCATGTATTGAGCGCAGCCTGTGCGCGATACCCATCTACAAAATCAGCCACTTTCATATGACATGGATATGGATCAGTATTCACCCAGTGCATCAGCTGATCACGGAACGTATCAGACCATCCGTAAAATTCATTTGGCGGATCTGTCAGCAGGGTTTGCGGCATTTGATGACGCTCCACACACAATCCATCACTGATCTCATATTCGTTTTTCATGTTCGTATGGTATTTGAATACCTTGTCATGACCAACGACTTCTACACTAAATCCGCATTCCTCAGGCTGCGTGCTTTTGGATGTGACCAAGTGAAAGAACACTTGATTCTCCATCTGTCCGAAAATTTCGGTATGATCATCCACCTGCACCTTTTTCTCTTCTTTTTCCTTTACATGTGTCAGCATCTTGGTATTAAGTGATTCTTTCTTCATGTCACTGCCAAATAAGTACCACAGCATATCAATTAAATGAATACCAAGATCCCCTAATGCACCGCTCGTGCGCAGACTCTCACCGCCGTCTCTCCATGAAAATGTCTTTCTTCTGAGGGCACTGTTTTTCTTAAAATGAGTCCTGACGGTCAAAATGCGGCCTAATTCACCATTGGCAATCAAGTTCTTCAAAATATTCACAAAGGATAAGTAACGATAGTTAAAGCCCATACTGGCTTGAACCTGGAACTGTTTGGCTGTCTCCACCATTTCCTTCGCTTCCTTCAGCGACACAGCCATCGGCTTTTCACATAAAATGGGCTGTCCTGCTCTTAGTGCCTGAAGGGCATGGTCTTTGTGACAAAAATTAGGGGAGGCAATGATCAACCCATCAGATGCATCTGCTAGTGTTTCAATACTTGAATACACACGTCCGCCGTACTGTTTAATGAATCCCTGTGCAACTGACTCGTGCAAATCATAGACACCGGATAACTCTGCACCTTTGATTGTTGATAATGCTCTTGCATGAGCTTTTGCAATATTCCCTGCTCCAACAATTCCAATTTTCTTCATGAATGTGCCTCCTCATGTTTATACATCACTGTTTTCAGTGTTTCATAGATTCCTTTTGCATACCCATGATGACAAATCTGATGATGGTGCCGCTTGGCTTCGGCCGTCGCATTTTGGACGAGGAAACCATGCGTGACGGATTGAAGCATCCGCAAATCGTTCCCACTATCTCCAAAGGCAAAGCCTTGATCTTTTGATAGATCATATTGGTTCAGCATAAAGCGGACAATTTCATCCTTCCCTGTTCCGACTGGTAAAAAATCGACATCATAGCAATCCGCAGGGTCTCCTGCGAGCGGATTGCATTTGTTAATGTTGACCGCCACCCCGCGCTCTTTGGCAAGTGTTTGGATGAATGATAGATGATGAAGATCTGTCCGTTCATCCTGCTCCTGATAATAGAAATTCTTCTTATACCCTGAGCTGCCCAGCTGCGTTTGCGGTCTGAGATGAATTCCCTTTTCACGTACGGTTTCCAGGATGTCTTCAATTTTTTCATCTGAAAAGCCCTGCGCATCCAGCCGCTTCATCCATTCCGCATCTGGCTGTCCAAAACGGGCTTCCGATGTATACACAATTTCAGTTCCTAAGTTCGACGCAATGAAATGCGGGAATTGATGAAAACCTCCTTTTTCCATTTTACTTGTGACAGAATCGAGGCTGCTTCCCGTGACCCAGCCAAGCATGAGCTGTCCTGCTTCGCTCTTTTCTGCCACAAAGGCTTCCAGCCGCTTTACATCCTCTCTCTGCTCATCGGTCATTCCGTGAGAATAATAGGTTTCATCAAAGTCACAGAAGACGATCCACTTCGGATTTTCCGGCTGATTCAGCAGCTTTTTATTGAATGGAAGACTTGATAACATGATGAACCCCCTCGATGACCTTCTCCTGATCTTGCAGCGGCATGCCTGGATACAGCGGCAAGTGAAGTAATTGCTGTGCTGCTTTTTCCGTGTGTGGAAGTGTCGTACGTTTATACTTTTGAGAAACAAGATTTGTTTGATGCTGATGCGATAGAATCGGGTAATAAACATCTGTTTCTATGCCCATTTCCAGCAATTTCGCTGCAAGCTCATCTCGTTCGCCCTTTAGCACTCTGATCGGGAACAGATGCCAGACATGATCATCCGTCAGCTTCGGAAGCTTCAAGTATCCTTCTTCCTCAAGCGTTTGCAGCTGGTCAATGTATCGCTTTGCTAAGTAAAAGCGTTTAAAGTTTTGTAACCCTAAATACTTCATGCGTTCGAGTCCGATCGCTGCCTGCAAATTATCAATTTTAGAATTAAATCCATAGTCACTGCGTTTGACATTTTTCTTTCCTACTTCAAAGCCGTGATAGCTGATCTCCATGCATTTTTCCGCTAAGGCTTCATCATTTGTGGCGATAGCCCCTGCCTTACCGCAGACGCCAAGGTTTTTGTATGGATTAAAGCTGAGAACAAGTCCATCTCCATATGCACCAAGGCTGCTGCTGCCGATCGCCTGACAGCCATCTTCAATGATTTTCAACCCATGCTGTTTCGCAATCGCCGAAATGGCCTTCATATCCGCTTGCTTTCCATATAAATGAACCGGAAGAATGCATGCCGTTTGATCTGTGATATGCTTCTCAATTTCACTCGGTGCCAAGCAGTAAGTATCTGGATCAATATCGGCATAGACCGGAACAGCCCCAATCGCAAGCACTGCATTTTCTGTTGCAGCAAAGCTATTCGCTGGCAAAATGACCTCGTCTCCCGGATGGACGCCTGCTGATATGAGGCTGATCATTAGGGCATCTGTTCCACTTGACGTGGCAATGACATATTTCTTCCCTAAGTACTCAGCGAGCTGCTTTTCAAACGCCGGAATATATGGCCCTGAAGTAAAACGGCCAGAACTCAATACTTCTTTCAACACCTGCATGATATCATCGATCTCATCCTCTGAAATCAGTTTATCAACTGGCAGAAATGGTATCTTTTTTTCCTTATTTTGTTTATAATGGAAGAGAATTTTTTCCAAGCCTGTGCGCCCTATATCTTGCTCAAGGAACGTCACCAGCTTTTCATTTGCTAGGTGCTTCTCAACTGAATCAGACTTTACTTGAACACCTTGATTGATCATATCCAGCAAAGGAAGATAATCCTTGCTTTTACCTGATATCTTCGTCAATATTTGCATTCCATTCCCTCCAATTAATCAATTCCATTTGTTAATATTTAACTTGTTTCACATTGTAAATGATGTTATCGATTTCAGAACAATAACTTTGTGTAAAGGATTTGTTAATATGTGTACAATTTATGAAATTGCCAAACGCTGCGGGGTTTCAACCACCACCGTTTCCAGAGTGCTGAATCATCATCCATATGTGTCAGAGGAAAAGCGTCAGCTTATTTTACAGGTGATGAAAGAAATGGAATATACACCAAGTTCAGCGGCTCGCACTCTTCGTTCACATCAGACAAAAACCATTGCTGTGTCTGTCCCGGCTGTGGACCATCCTTTTTTTGCACAATTGATTAAAGGCATATCAAAGGAAGTACTGGATCAAGGTTATAAAGCCATCGTGCTTCAGACGTTTTATCAGGAATCGTTAGAGCTTGAAGGGCTTCAATTATTAAAAAAAAGAGAAGTAGATGGGGTCATATTAGGGGCATTAGAAAATCCGTGGGAAAAGATCGAGCCATTTTTAACGAACGGCCCTATTGTCATGGCGAACGAATATCATCAAACAGCAGACATCCCGATTATTGGATACGATGAGCGGGAAGCCGCCTATAAAGCGGTTGACTACTTGATTCAGTCAGGGCGAAGATCGATTGGGTTTTGCTTTGATACTGAAAGCAGTGAAGCACAAAAACAAAGGAAACAGGGCTATCTTGATGCACTTTCTGCACACGGCTTGCCGCTGCATGACGATTGGCTTTTTGGGGAGGCCTTCACCATTGAAGACGGTTTTCGCTTAATGGATGTCATCCATGACATGAAGAATGCACCTGATGCCATTTTCACGGGTAATGATCAAGTCGCAGCAGGGCTCATTAAACAGGCCATTTCATACGGTTATCAAATCCCTAAGGATCTAGCGGTGATCGGCTATGACAATCAAGACATTTGCGAGGTGACAGCTCCAACAATCACCACAATTGACATCCCGATCGTAGAGCTTGGCCAGCGGTCTGTGCAGCAAATAATCGAGATCCTGCAAGACCAAAAACCATTACAGCGTGAACATATCCATCTGCCTACCCGGCTTGTGACAAGGGAATCGACATAAACAAAAAAGACTGAGAGCTGTCTCAGTCTTTTTTGTTGACAAAGGGCTAAAATGATCTTTGTTTTAGCCCTTTGTCTTCCTTCTTTCAGCGTGATAGAAAACCTTTGCAGTCTAGGAAGGACGAGCACCGGAGCACAGACCTGACAAAGAATGCGAGGGTTTATCTACACGCTGTGACTGAGAGCTGTCTCAGTCTTTTTTTAAACCTATACAAATTGAGCAAGAATGAATGTCCATATACACACAATGCCGAGCAGGATAAAGCTGTACTTCACGGTCTTTTGGAAGAGCTCAGATTCTTTACCTGTTTCTCCAACAGCTGCTGTAGCTATGGCGATGGATTGTGGAGAAATTAATTTTGCCATGACCCCGCCAGTTGTATTTGCCCCGATTAACAAACCTGCCTGTGAGCCGATTTGAGAAGCAGTGACCGCTTGAAGGTTGCCGAATAAGGCGTTGTTACTCACGACAGATCCTGTAATAAACACCCCGATCCAGCCAAGCACCGGGCTGACAAGCGGGAACAAATCGCCTGTTTTGGCAAGTGCAAGCCCAATGGCTGAACTTAGTCCAGCGAAGTTCGCCAAGTTGGCAAAGCCCATGACAAAACAAATGGTAAGAACAGGTACCCAAAGCTCTTTCACTGATGCTTTTAAGCAGGCAGCGCCTTCTGTTAATGTAATATGTCTGCTAAACAACCCTGTCAGCATCACCGCAATCAGAATGGCAGTACCCGTTGCACTGATGACATCAATTTTAAAGATTGCATCAATGGGTGTTTCTGTTTGTGCAATTGGTGGTAATTTCACAATTTGCTGATGCAAAAACGGCATCTTCACTAAAATCGTCGTCCAGTTGAGCGGGCCTCCTGCAGCAAACAATGCTTTAAATGCTGGCAGACTCCATACCGTAATAACGGCGGTTAAAATATAGAACGGAGACCATGCTTTCAGCACTTCAATGCCGCGATACGTTTGTTTCTGTTCAATGGCTGGTGCTCCTTCTTCACGATAAATGTGTTTCGGCTGCCATTTTCGAAGAAATAAAGCCAAAATGCCCATGCTTGCTAAGGCTGAAATAATATTGGCAAGCTCAGGACCCATTGTCACCATTGTGACAGCTTGTAAAATGGCATAACTTCCACTTACAACAAGCAAGGCAGGGAGCGTTTCTTTAATCCCTTTGAATCCGTCCACAATGAGAATGAGCAGGAACGGAATACAGAATGAAATAAACGGAATCGTATACACAAGGGTTTGAGATAACGCAAGCGGCGTCATATTGCCCATTTGCGCCCCTGTAATGACTGGGATACCCACAGCACCAAATGCGCCAGACGCAGCATTGGCAATTAAGCAGAGCATCGCAGCTTTCAGCGGTTTAAACCCAAGCTCTGTTAAGAGAGCGGCACTGATCGCAATCGGTACACCAAACCCAGCGGCTCCCTCTAAAAATGCGTTAAAACTAAAACCAATTAATAAGAGCTGAAGACGTTGATCTTGAGAGATTCCTGCAATACTAGAACGAATGACATCGAATTTACCAGATTTCACAGCAATTTTATAGAGCCATACCGCCATGATGACGATATATCCAATCGGCCACAGCCCATTAGATATACCGAGCAGCACAGCAGATAATGCCTTTTCAATTGGCATATGAAAGAAGAAAACAGCTGTTACAAAGCTGACGATTAAGGTAAAACAAGCGGCTAAAACACCTTTTAACTTAAATACAGTTAATGCAAGCAGGAAAAACAAAATTGGGAGCATTGCTACCAATGCACTCACGAACTCATTACCAAACGGATTATATATTTGCTGCCACATAGTGATTCATCCTTTTCTGCTCAGATAGGTTGCTTTTGATTAAAAATGAGGAGCCAAAATCTCTTTTAACACATTCACACTGTGTGCGAATTGTTCTTTTTCTGTATCATTAAGTGCAAGCTCCATCACTTCTGTTGCGCCATTTCGATTCACAAGGGCAGGTACACCAATGTAGACATCTTCTGCTCCATACTCTCCATCTAAGTAAGTGCTGACGGTCAAAATACTGTTTTCATTGTGCAGGATCGCTCTTGTAATGCGGGCCAAACTCATCGCTACGCCGTAGTAAGTGGCGCCTTTTTTCTCAATGATTTGGTAAGCGGCATGGCGGACATTTTCCATCATCTCATCTAAATCTTCTTGTTTGTATTGATCATTTCTCTTCATTAATTCTGTAATGGGTACACTTCCGATATTCGCATGACTCCACACAGCAAGCTCTGTATCCCCATGCTCTCCAATGATGTACGCATGCACATTGTGTGCCGCTGCTTCAAAGTACTCACTGAGCATGTATCTAAATCTTGCAGTATCAAGTGTGGTTCCACTGCCAATCACTCGCTCTTTTGGCAGGCCACTGAATTTCCAAGTGGCATATGTCAAAATATCAACAGGGTTCGTGGCGACTAAGAAAATACCATCGAATCCACTTTTCATCACATTGTCTACAATGCCTTTAAATATATTTAAATTTTTCTCAACAAGGTCAAGTCTCGTTTCACCTGGCTTTTGGTTCGCACCAGCACAGATACATACAATGTCTGCATCCTTACAATCCTCATAATCTCCATACCATGTATTCACAGGATGCGGAGCAAATGCTTTCCCGTGGTTCAAATCCATGACGTCACCCATTGCTTTATCTTGATTTAAATCGATGACAACCAATTCATCTGTGATCGCTTGATTTATTAATGTAAAGGCATAACTGCTGCCTACAAAACCTGCTCCAATAAGTGCTACTTTGTTTACTTTTTCGTTTGTCATTTATCTCATCCTCCTGAGTAAAACTAGGTTGTTTTTCGTATGTGAAGTATTTCACATTCTTATTGTGCAACACTTCACAAACTTTTGCAAGGGGGTTGCTCAAAAAAAATATGTAGCGAATTTGTGAACACACTTATTGTGCTTTCAATGCGCTGTCTCCATGCATATTTCCACAAGAAAAAAGCTGCCAAACAATTGTCAGCAGCTTTATACATGTTTAATAAGGTCCCCAGTTGATCATAACGCCGATACAAATAAAGACAAGACCAATGACAAACCAAATGAGCGCAAGCGGCACCATAAAACGCAGCCACTTCACATAAGGAATACCACTTGCAGCAAGCACAGCCATCAACACACCTGACGTCGGATTGATACAGTTGACCACCCCTTCGCCAAGCATAACCGCTTCAACAGCTACCTGTCTTGTGATGCCCATTAAATCAGCCAGTGGCGCAAGAATTGGAATAAAGACAACCGCTTCTCCTGATCCTGATGAAATCAAAAAGTGAAGAAGTGCACTCGCAATATACATCCCAATCGCACCAGCAATTGGACTAAATCCTGTCAGCATACTCGCCAAGCCATTGACCACTGTATCAAGCAGCTTACCGTTTTCTAAAATGACAGAAATGCAGCGTGCCATTCCGACAATGAGTGCGCCGTACACAAGGCTTTGACAGCCGACAATAAATGTTTTCGCAATATCATTGGCTGCTAATCCGCCAAGCAATCCAGCAGCAATGGCCATAAAAATGAACACACCTGCCATTTCCTTATCGGTCCAGCCAAGCTGAAGCGCGCCATATAAGAAGCCCCCAAGAGACAATCCGCACACCGCTAAAATCAGCTTATGTCTGCCGGTAAATGCAGGCTTGTCCACAGATTCTGCATCAGATCCGCCAAGCCCCTTCGCAGGAAACCATTGATCACCAAGAAGGCTTCCCTTTTCTTTATTCTTCAGGCGTCTTGTATATAAATAGATGTACACAATACTAGATATAAGAAAGCAAAGATAAATAATGACACGCAGGCCAATGCCAGAAAAAATCGGTAGCTCTGCAATCGTCTGAGATAACCCCAGTGGAGATGGAGACAAAATGGTTGCGTTAAATCCAGCATAACAGCCGATGTAAATGACCGCTGCTCCTGCCACAGCGTCCCATTTCAAGGACCTTGCCACAATAATCCCGATTGGAATAAATCCTATAACAGAGTTCACGACAATGCCGGTCGTTCCAAGCACCGAAAATAATCCTCCAACAATACAAATAAACAATAATTGCTTCGTTTGAAACCTGCTGATGACATGGTGAATCATTCCGTTAATGGCACCTGTTTTCTCCAAAATGGCAATGGTTCCGCCAGTAAATAGAATGAGAAAAATAATAGAAGAGGACCCTACCATCCCTTCCTGAATGGCTGTAAAAAAGCCAACGGGACTTACGGGTGATTGATCAATGCGGTGATAGCTGCCAGGAACAGCTGTTGTGATTTCCCCTGATGTCTTTCGGTCAAACTCACCCGCTGGTACAAAATACGTTGCAATGGTACAAATGAGCGCAATGATAAATAAGAGAACATACGCATCCGGCATTTGAAGTTTTCGTTTTTGTTTCTCTGGTGCTGATACTGCCGCTGTTTTCATGTGTCAAAACCCCTTTGTCCCGATCGGAATTTCACTTAATTTTCAGAATAATCAAATGATGTGTTATATTATAAACACTGATGATATTTAAGATCAATATTATTTCACTAAAAGAATGTTTTGGCAGATTTTCTGTCAGCAAGGAGGCTACTCATGACAACTTTGACAAACGAAATGCAACAGACCGTGACAGACATCTTTGAACACCTGCACGCCCACCCAGAAATAAGCTGGGAAGAAACGAATACGACGGCTTATCTTGAAGGCATATTAAAAAAAATGGGCTGCAAGACTCGAACATTTGACGACTGTACAGGAGTGATTGGTGAAATTGGAGAAGGCGCACCAGTGGTCGCTGTGAGAGCCGATATTGATGCACTTTGGCAGGAAGTAGATGGTGAGTTTCAACCCAATCATTCATGTGGTCACGATGCACACATGACAATGGCTCTCGGCACCTTCATGGCATTAAAGGAAAAGGAGCTCCCGAACGGCACCATCCGCTTCATTTTTCAGCCTGCTGAGGAAAAAGGCGGCGGCGCGCTGAAAATGATTGAAAAAGGTATGTTAGCAGACGTTGATTACTTATACGGAGTGCATGTGCGCCCAATTCAAGAAACATTAAACGGACGCTGTGCACCTGCAATTTTGCATGGATCGAGTAATCATTACATCGGCACAATTATTGGAGAGGAAGCCCACGGTGCACGCCCGCATCTTGGGGTCAACGTCATTGAAGTGGCTTCTACCCTCGTGCAGAGACTCGCGCATATCCATGTCGACCCAAGAGTTGCACATTCTGTAAAAATGACCAACCTACATGCTGGCGGGGGCAGTTCAAACATCATCCCTGGCAAAGCTTCTTTTACATTAGATGTCAGGGCACAAACAAATGATGTGATGGATGAACTAGAAAAAGAAATTGAAAGAGCCGTACATGCTGTAGCGGATGCCTTTGGCGCTTCCATTACACTTTCAACCGATCACCGTCTGCCTGCCGCAACCTTAAATGAGGAAGCTGTCCAGATCATGTCTCATGCCATTGAACAGATTTTAGGCAAAGAGCAGCTCGATCCCCCGATCGTCACGACAGGCGGAGAGGATTTTCACTTTTATGCAGCAAAGGTTCCGCATATCAAATCCACGATGCTTGGTTTAGGCTGTGATCTAGAGCCCGGTCTACATCATCCATATATGACATTCGACCGCTCTGCTATCTTTACCGGCATTGAGATCTTGACGGAAGCTGTCTATCAAACCCTTCAGCAGCATTCATCATAAAATCAAAAAACCACCCGTTTTTTCTTTAAACGGGTGGTATGCTTTATATTATGCATTCAAATCTGTCATGGCTGGGACGTTGATTTCTTTTACACAGGATACCCTTGATAAATGAATCACACATCTCGCAAGCTCTACAATATCCTGTACAGGGATTCTCGTTTCACCATATAGAGTGATGGCTTTTTCGGCTCCATCTTCATATGGAACCTCTGCCGCCAGCTCTCCTGGATTGATACAGGTGACGGATATTTTATCTTTTCTCACATGTTCTCTCAGTGCATTCACAATTCCGCGCAGGCCAAATTTAGAAGCGACAAAAGAAACCTGCGGCAGGTTTGTATGATCTAGTCCCGCCGTTGAGCCAATCACGATGATTTTTCCATTCTCCGATTTCCTTACGTGCGGAAGCAGTGCTTGGATGTAAGTAATCGTAGAGGTGACATTCACATTGATTAAATGAGCGATATCCTCTGGCTGATCGTGATCGAATGAATAATCATCTTCAAAGCCTCGTTTTTCCCATAAACCAATGTTATAGATGAGAACATCAATGGTTTTATTCTCCAATGCTTCGAGCATAAAAGGGATGTGGGTTTGGCTTGATAAATCAATTTTCAGCCAAATTCTATGTACACCGTCATCTATGTTCAAACTGCTCGGTTCACTTCGCGACACAATCCAAACTGTATCTCCACTTGAAGGAAGACCTTTTACAAAAGCATCCCCTAAGCCTTGACTCGCACCGAATATGATATAGTTTTTACTCATAGCTCCTCCTTCTACGGCTCATGAGCTTTCAGTCAGACTGCAGCTCATCTGTAAGCGTTTTATGCCTATATCATATAGGTTCTAAGATCTAACTGCCTCTTTTATGCCTGTCTTCACTTTCGGCTACTTGATTTCCTTTAATTCCACTGGTAACGCACGCTCTTCTATAAAGGATTGAATCATATCAATAAACAGTTCTTTCTTTTCAAACGTAAATGTATGTCCAATATCAGGAACGACGACACCTGTTGCCTTCGGATGTGATGTCGTTATTTTCTTTGCTGACCGTTTCATGATACCTTTTTCCTTTTCTCCCACTGTGACAAGAATCCGTGCCTTCGCTTGTTGAAACGTGTCTGGGAGCTTGTAATGGAGATTTTCTTGAAACATCGTCAGAAGGGTTTTCTTCTGCAAACTCTTCGAATCCGCCGCATAGTCATTCAGTACATCGTTTGGAAGCCCCATCTTTTCAGCTTGGAGCTGGATAAACCAATCTTTCTTTAATAATGGATACGTAAGAGGTAAAAGAGGTCTCACCATCAAGTAAAGCCATGGCAGCGGCATCACAAGAGCGCTGTTGATGACGGCTATGTCTACGATATCAGGCTCATTCGATAACACTTCAACGGCAACCTGTGCACCTAGAGAGAATCCAATGAGTATCACTTTACGGCCGTGCGCATGCTGCTTGAACCACGAGATGACTTCAAGAGCGCTTTCTCGCATGGAAAATGACTGTTCATTTGCTCTTGTCCCGTGACCAATCAGATCAGGCGTATAGCATTCATACGCTTCCTTGAATGTTTCCATCTGCTCCTGCCACATCCAGCTGCTGACTCCTCCGCCATGCAGGAAAATCATGATTGGCTTATCCATCATCGACAACTCGTCCACCATCCTTATATAAGAAAAAAGCAGCCGCTTTTTGAGCAGACTGCTTTTTCATATGCTCCCTTCTATTATAAGGGAACCTCATCACTATAGGCTATTTTTTCAAATCCTCAATCGAGTTGACGTTCTTCATATATGTCGGAACAACTAGCCCCATGCGAAGACCTTTCATACTTGTGCCTAGATCATCATATTTCCCTTTAAACTTCGCTGCATACGTTTTATGCGTATTTGGCAGCCAAGCAGATAACGATGCATCTGCACTTCCAGTTGCAATTGCTGTCCACATCGGACCTGCTTCCACCTGAGTCAAGGTCACTTCAAATCCGAGCTCACGCAGTACTTCTGCAGCGACATTGGTACTTGCAATCTCACTATCCCACGCAACGTAGGCAAGATTGACTTTGTCACCATTCGACTTTTTCACGCCTTTTGTCCATTTCGCTACTTGGTCTTTATGTTTTTTCACATATTTAACGGCGGCATCCTTTGGATTGATACCATCTTGGATATCCATCATGACTTCGCCCATGTCATCTTGAGACCATTTAAATTGACTAAGCATTTTGGCTGCTTCCGGCTGATCTTTTGCAAAACCTTTACGTGAAATCGTATGAATCTCTTCCGCTTCACCGTAAGATTTCTTTGGATCCTCTAAATATTTTAAATCATAGCGAGTAAACATCCAGTGTGGATTCCAGCCAGTGATAATAATTGGCTTTTTACGGTCGTAAGATTTCTTGAGCGTTGCGGTCATAGCTGCACTTGATGCAGACACAACCGTCCAATCCTCTAAGCCGTAATCCTTTTTCGCTTGATCCGTTAGCGCCATAATCCCTGAACCCGGATCAATGCCGATAATGGTTTTATTCACCTGCTGTGCTGCACTCGCATTTGAATCTGACTTCACGCCACAAGCGGCTAGTAAAAAGACAAGCAGGGCGGTCATCCCAATGTAGAGAGACTTTTTCCACATTAAGCATTCCCCCTGGTTTTTTTCGTTTTAATGTTTTGTGTAATACGGTCGAGTGTAATCGCCACAATCACAATGGCAATACCTGCTTCAAAACCAATTCCTGTTTTCAGCTGCGTTACCGCACTATATACTTCCGAACCAAGTCCTGGAGCACCTACCATTGCCGCAATGACGACCATTGATAGAGCAAGCATGATACTTTGGTTAATACCAGCTAGGATGGTTTTTGTTGCAAGTGGAAGCTGAACTTTGAATAAACGCTGGAATGTCGTTGAACCAAATGCTTCTGTTGCTTCAATTAAATCAGCTGGTACTTGTTTAATACCGAGAATCGTCATACGAATCGTTGGCGGCATGGAGAAAATAACTGATGCCACAACCCCAGGCACAACGCCAATGTTAAAGAAGAAGATTGCTGGTAAAAGATAAACGAATGCAGGCATTGTCTGCATTAAATCTAAAATAGGTGTTACAATCTTACGCACAGTTTCCTTCTGTGATGCCCAAATACCGATCGGAACCCCGATCACGATGGAAATGACCACAGCTGTCAAAACGAGCGCAAGTGTTTGTAGCATTGGATGCCAGTAGCCTAAATAGTCGATCAGCAAAAATCCAATAAGTGTGAAAAGAGCAACTCCTCTTGTACTGATCCACCAGGCAATGCCGGCAAAAATAAGGGTTAAAATAATAGATGGAATCACACCAAGTGCTGCCACAATTCCATTTACTGTGCCTGCTAATCCATTTGTGATGCCATCAAAGAAACCACCAAACGTTAATGTTAACCAGTCAACAAATCGATCAATGTAATCCGCGAACTGAATTCTAGGTAAATCACTCATACTAAACATCTTATTCTACCTCCTGTGCAGAAGGCTCTTGTGTTTTAATTTCCTCAAGTTTGTTAGAAGACATGTTGATATACTCATCATTACCTGATAACGCACCAATTAATGCACCTCTGACCACAATACCCTTCATTCTGTTTTTCTCATCGACAACGGCAATCGGAATGTTTGCTGCATCAGATACTGCGTCAAAGATTTCTGTCAAATACGTAGATTCCAATACTGTCGTGAATTCTTTATCGAGAACTGTTTCAAGCGACGCTCCCATTTCTGCCGCCTTTTTCGCTGCTTGTGCAGAAATAACACCTAATAAATGCTTTTTCTTATCTACTGCATAGATAGACGAAATCCCAAGGTTTTTCATGAGCGTGAGCGCAACACGTGCCCCTTTGTCGATCTGAATTGTTTCTGCACGTTTCATAATATGACCAGCGGTTAATACTTTAGAAAGGTCGACATCTTCAACGAAACGTTCAACATATTCATTCGATGGGTTCATCAGGATTTCTTCTGGTGTTCCGATTTGAACGATATTTCCGTCCTTCATGAGCACAATGCGGTCGCCAATCCGAAGCGCCTCATCTAAATCATGGGTAATGAAAATGATCGTTTTTCCTACAGATGTATGAAGCTCAAGCAATTCATCCTGCATATCTTTACGAATTAATGGATCGAGTGCGCTGAAAGCTTCATCCATTAATAAAATGTCAGGGTCATTTGCTAATGCACGTGCCAATCCAACACGCTGCTGCATCCCGCCACTTAATTGGTTTGGGTACTGTTCTTCAAAGCCTTCAAGTCCAACAAGCTTTAAGGATTCAAGCGCTTTTGAGCGGCGTTCTTCTTTGTCTACACCTTGTAATTCAAGACCGTACTCTGTGTTCTCAAGAATCGTACGGTGGGGGAACAATGCGAAGTTTTGGAAGACCATGCTGATCTTTTTCCGTCTGACTTCACGCAATTGATCCTTTGACATATTTGTTATCATATCCCCATCAATAAATATTTCTCCGGAGGTTGGTTCGATTAACCTATTTAGCAGCCGCACAAGTGTGGACTTTCCGCTCCCTGATAGCCCCATGATGACAAATATCTCGCCGTCATACACATCAAAATTTGCTCGATTGACACCAACTGTTGCGCCGGTCTCTTTTAGGATCTCTCTTTTTGTTTTCCCTTTTCCAAGCATTTGAGATGCTTTTTTAGCATTTTTACCGAAAATTTTAGATACATTATTTATCTTGATTTTGATAGTTCTCTCTTCAGAATTCATATTTTCCCTCCAAATTAGCATCTTTATAACCGTAACATAAGCGTTATGATGCGAACAATCTTTAGAATTCGCTTATTTCCGCACAATATGTATGAATTCCATATAGAGGTCTGGTGATTAGAGTTTATACGCCGTATTACTCGTAAATCCTATAGAATGCTTCATAAACTACATATTTTACGGGGTATTTCCTCTCATCAGACAATATTTTACTGGAAATTCCTAATTGTGCTAAAAAATAACTCGAATCCTCACCATAGCGGACTTTTTCAAACATGGGCGAACCATTCCCCTGAACAGGATTTACCCGAAAATGGTCACATAAAAACCTTTTTTCTTCAAATTTTAATAAAATTCATGAGTAACTGCCTGCAACTTTAGTTACAGACAGCTTATTTTTTAGGACTCTAGGGCAGCCCGCTTAATATTATCTTGCAATTCAAGCATACGTTTTGTTCCATCTTCGCGTAATCGTTTGTTTTCTTCTTCGATCTGTTTCGTCTCTTTCATCCCTTGTACAATCGTATTAAAGGAAGATTCGATCGTTTCAATGTCGATACTTGGACGTCCAGACAATTTGGCAATCTCCACACTTTGACTTGAGATGTTTTCAGCATTTCGTTTCAGCATTTCATTTGTTCTTCTATCCAGCTCACTCATTGAATCAGCCACAAGCTTTTGTCTTTTCGCTGTAACAGCTTGAATGATCCCATTTTTAAAAATTGGAATGGTGATGATGAACGCTGAGTTGATTTTACCGATTAATTTCGTATTCCCACGCTGCAGCAAACGAATTTGCGGTGCCGTTTGAAGAGCCACCATCCGTGCCATATCAAGGTCATATACACGCTCTTCCAATGCTTGAATGCCGTTACGAAGTGTATCAAGCTCCATTTGTGCCAGCTGGTTTCCACTAGCCGCTTTTTCTTCATAAGAAGGAACCAATTGCTTTAATTCTTCGATTTTCATTTGACCTGCAACAACATACTTTTCAAGCTCCATATAGTATTGAATGTTATGCTCATACATTTCTTCAAGCGTCACAGTCGATTTGGTCATTTCGTCTTTATATTTACTGATTTCTACATTAATTTTTTCAATCTCTGCACCTAGCGTTTGATATTTACTGAAAATCTTTTCAATCATGCTGCCGCCGCGTTTAAAGATTTTTGATAACAAACCACCCTTTGGCTCGTCAAAATCATTTTTATCAAAACGATCCATAATTTTTCCAAGCTGCGTCAGCATCGTTCCTGAGTCAGTGACACTTGTTGAACGCATCATCGAAAGAATACGATCAGAGAACTTAGAGATTTCAACGGCCGGCTGCTTTCCGTATTCAAGCAGCTCCAGCTGATTTTTCGCATCGATCTGTCTCGCAATATTTTGCACTTCTGGTTCATTTCGAAGCTGAACGCGGATATCGTCTGCCTTCTCAATGGAGATTTCCTCTTTATCAATTGAAATGATGTCATTTCCGTTTGTATTTGTCATAAGTTTTGATCTCCTTATCGATTTTTAATGGATTGAAATAACTTTCTGACGATGGATGGCTCTTTAAACTCCTGATTCATGACCATCTCATCAAGCCAATGGGTATCAAATAATTGGTCATCTATATACCGCTCGATACACTGGTATCCCGCCGGATGATACACGAAGAGATCCACCCCCATTTCGTTTAGGAAAATGAGGGCAGCCGCATCAGAACGAGTCAGCTCACCATTATATTCCGTATGGTATAAAATCACTTTCGGTACGGTTTGTGCATAATCAAAGGTTTGAATGAGTTCAATGAGCTCCTGGCCGATATGCAGTATCTGTTTGAATAAATAAATACGGACATCTAATTCGGTCTCATTGCCTTCTTTTAATAGCTTTGGATTCTGACAGATTCGAGATATCGCCTCTGCTATCGCACGCTGCGCGCCCTCATATAGATGAGAAAACTGCCATACATTGCTTTTCATTAATAATTCAGGATCAATCTCTCCAGCAGAAGAAAGGGCATGCTGATAATGAAATTGATAATTCGAAGACACTTCTTTCGTAAAAGGAAAATGGCGAATGGTCTTCGTCTCTTTCCCTTCCATTAACGTATGGATACGATCCCAGTATTCACGCTTGTCTCGTGTGATCCCCATCATTTTCGCAAAGAGATTCGGAATCTGTATCGTGTCCCGGTCTGCTTGAAAATTAGGGCGAATAAAGGAACGTTCCTTTGCAATTAAAAACAGCTCATCATACGTTGTCTTCAGCGTAATGGAATGAGGGGTATGATCTCTGAATTGCCACGGCTTATACAGCATTGAATCTTCCGTGTGGAGCACCTCTTCAAGCTCTCTTGTCGAGCGGTACGCCACCGTTGATTTCCTCTCAGGCTTTTCAGTAGGGAACGGTTCAAGCTTTGAATTTCCCGGATACTGATCAATAAAAGTCAGCTTTTCTTCTGGATCTAATTCGCGGAACGAATCCTCGCCCTCTGGATGAAATAGCACAACATCACAGCCAATCAGCATGACATAGTAAAGAAAATAAAGCTGACTTTTATTCGCCTCTCCATACCAAATGACAGCCGGCATTTTTTCTTCTATATTGACTTCCTTCAGCCATGGATCTAGATGATTATTTGAAAACTTCACTACATCCAGCAGAACCCGGCGGAAATCGGGATGCTGAAATCCATCCTCATGCATCTGTTTGAAATGCTCAAACACCTTGATCAATGAAAGGCGGATATGCCGGTTCATCACAGGGTTTGGATGGCGTACAATCAGCTGTTCACCATCTAAAAAAGCCACAAAGCGATTCACGGACAATCCCTTTTCTTCTTGGTTAATCAAATGAATGCGTTGAAGCGCTTGAAAATGCTCCGGCTCAATATGACGATTGAGCGTTTCACTTAAAATATGAACGCCATCTGTTTCATATAATTCATGTAAATAAATAAAATAATCGGTTGCATCATGCGGAGTTCCAAGGACCCGGGCGGCGAGACGCGGCAAGGACAATGTATGCTCGTCCTTTACATAACCGTCTCTTTCAGGGAGCGGCTTTTTCAGCACGTTTTTCCAGGCTTCCTGCTCCGCCCGTGTATGGTTGACATCGATTTCTTTATAACTCACGCCGCTCCTTCCTTTCTCCTATATTTTCTCGAAAGCTACTACTATCATATCATTCACCCTTCTACTTCTGCTATCGAATCGAAGGCTTTTTTACGGTCGTCATCTGCTTCATGACACAAGCGGTGATTTCATCTGCTGCTGCCATGCCAGATGCTGCTGTCGGCTCAAGTAATGGGTCAAAGTCAAGCACTTCCCCATGCCTCGGGGCAAAGCCCATATCCGCCTGACGAATAAGACCTGCATCTAAAAGGGAATCGCCTGCACCATATACATATTCAAGCTCCAGCCGTTCCTTTAAAAAAGCAACAGCATCCCACTTATTGAGCGGCTCCGGAATAAAATAAAGCTTCCGTCCTTGAAGAGAAACCTGCCAGCCTCTCTCCTCGCCCCACAGCTTCAATTCAGCAAGTGGAATGTGAGACAAATACTCATCTTTCATAATCAAATAAAGAAATTTCCCCTCTGCTGTCCGGGTACGCTTCACCCATGCCGCAACTGGAAGGTCGGAGATGGCTCTTAGCATCTCTCTGACTGACATACACGCTTTGAGCCTCTCATCAACGATGGCCTGCCAATCCTCAAGCGGCTTGCCGTGATGAAGGATACAGCCCCCATTTGTCGTGACGGCATACTCCGGTTGGAGCTCTTGCTGAAAGAAGGTGATCCGTTCATACTGAGCAGTCGTTCTTGTCGTCACTGGAATGAACCAGCCTAATTGATGAATTGTCTGCAAGGATTTTTTCGTTTCAACCGACATATAGGAAAGCGGTCGTTCGTCCAGCACCTCAACTAAATCATAATCTCCTTCATACTCATACTGGTCCAGCACTCGATGTGAGTAAATCAGCGTCCGGTCTAAATCACTGGCAAACGCACATGTCTTCATGACGTCTGTTCCATCGGACGAATAAGTCCACAGCAAGTATAGGACATATTGGCATATTCAATGACAGGAACGCCTCTGTCCTCTGCCAGAAGCAAAATATGCTTCAGCTTCTCCTGAGACCCCGGCTGAATCAAGATTTTCCAAGGGATTCTTCTAAGCAGCACACGGGTCGTCTCACCAACACCCGGCTTAATCAAATGGGGATTTTCAATGTGAAACTCCTGACCGATCGCTTCAATGGACGCCATCCCCCGCCAGTCCGCAGGCATTCCCTGTGTGAGGATGGTCTCTGCTTTCTCTCGTACATTTGGTTCGAGGCTAGAAAATGCTTCTTCAATTGTATCCACATACAGGTTGGACACATCCTCATCAAGCAACTCTTCATAATACTTCGCCCCATGGAAATCATCGGCATTGATCCAGCGGTTGTTTAGTACCGTTCGACTGACAAGTCCTGATACCGTCGAATTCAGGCAGGCACTTGGAATGAGAAAGTCCTCTCTCGTTCCGTAGACATTTGTACAATAGCCTGGATCAGCTAGTACAGCCAGTTCACTAGAAAGACGAATATCATACTTTCTTTCAAAATCAATCACAGCTTTTTGGAGCTCTCTCGAAATCGCACCTTTTCCGGTCCATCCATCAATAAAGGCAATCTCAAAGCCCGGATGTTCCTTGAGCATATAATGCAGCGCATTCTCATCTATTCCTCGGTCACGAATAATAGAGATGCTGTAATGAGGCAGTTCAAGACCATATGTCTTTCGAATATATCGTTTGATGAGCACCCCGATCGGCGTTCCCGCCCTAGCCAAACTGCAAAGAACCGTTTGGAAGCCTCGCTTTTTCACAATCTGTTCTGCTACCACAGCTACTGCTTCTGCTACCTTTTCCTTACTTTCTTTCAGAGATTGATAGAATAAATCCATATAAGATTCCGTTGGTTTATACTCAATCGGCAGCATTTCTGAATAATGCGCACCGCTCTGAATCGAACGCTCCCGCTCTTCTGTACTTTTCTCCATCTCAATGGATGATAAATCTTTGAGTAAGAAGGTTACATCCTGCTCTGGATAGCTTCCCATCTTTGTATACACATTAGCCATTCACCTTCACCTCGTCTGATAAAGTCACAATATGCACATGCTTCACATGCCGCTCGGCAAATAAGTGAACAAGCGGACGCAATGCCTCCTGAGAGACCTTTTTCTCAAAAAAGAGAAATACATCATCGTATTGATCTTTTGGTATGTTGTACACGTAGTGCTGAATTCGGGCATCCTCTGGACTCACAAAGGTAAACCCATTTTGAACAGCGTATCCATCCTTTTCAACAGGGTGAATTGGGCTTCTCGTCGTTGAATGAAAGAGAACGCCTTCTCCCATATGTGCAGCCAGTCTCATCGGCACATACATCAGCTCACCTGTTCCTAAACAAAGTGTCTGCTTTCCTTTACGTTCCTTCTTCAGTTTCAGCCCAGCCTGTGCAGCTGCTTGGTCGATGGCTGCCGTATCTGCTGCGTTTAAACCAAAACGGCCCGTTTCATGTATATATGGCGAATGACCCGCCGAATTTGCTGCATGAGAAAGTGCATACGGCTCGTGCTTAAAGAAAGATTGAAGAGAGTGAACAGAGAGACTTGGCAGATCCTTTTGCTCAGCAATCTCATACGAATAAGCTGGCTCATCCAGCGTTTTGCCCCGAAAGACCATTTGCCCTTTTAATAAAGACAATGATGTGATGTGAATACCAAGCTCCTCTTCAAGCTCACACATGGCTTTCTCGTGCTCCTCAGTCCGCCAGTCCAAAATAGAAAGAATCGTGTAAGAATGCCGCGGATGCTTTGCATGAAGGTCCCGAATGATATTGATATTCGTACGGCCTGTCGTGACTTCATCATCTACTAGCACGATGGGACGGTCTGTGCGAAGTAATGCTTCGTCTGCATAACAAAGCTGATCCGTCGCATGCGAATGCTCTTCTTCAAATACCAATGAAGGATCAAGATCCAGCAGCTGTTCACGTGTCGTATGGATGTAAGATGCTCCTTCTATTACGTCATACACACCATGCCCCAGTGCTGTTGCTGTTTCTGCAAAGCCGATCACGATCGGCTGTTTTCCTGATGAAAGCTTCTCTTTTTTGAGTGCTTCGTAGGCTTTAGTTAATGCCGTGTGGTCATCCGTCTTGAGTGCTTCTACTAAAAGGTCTTGATGCGGAGATGTCTTGCCTGTTTGCTCTTGGGCATATGCCATGGCTAAAAGACCCGAGACAAGAAGCGGTTTTACTGGATGAACAGGAATGTGCTTACCGAGCACCTTACTAACGAATAAAAAGGCTCTTTTTTTGTTCACTCTTGCTGCCATGTCAAAAAGATGCTCTTTTTCCAGCTGAAGCGCACCTTCTTTGAGATCAAGCTCAACTTCCATATGTTCCAAGATGCTCAGCGTATGCGGCTTCTGCTTCTTTGAGTATGTCGATATAGCTTCTATTTTCATGAAACACCCCGTAAATATCTGACTTAATTAAAATGTGCTCTGCCCACCGGTAATGCGGCTTCGTTTCATTCATTTTATTAGAGAAGGTACTCTTCATTACGCCAACTGTGCCGTCTGCATGTTCAAGAATGCTTAATGCATCCATATACTCTTCCTTCGTCACAACATACATGCTTTGCACCGGCTTAAGATGTGTTGGATGAATGACCGTCTTTCCATGAATGCCGTTAGCGACATCGAGTTTTGTCTCCTTGAGTAAACCTTGTACGTCATCAAATTCAGATAAAGACGGTTCACCGCTCCTATGAGAAAGCGCACGGATGAATGGCTTTTGTTCCTTTCGAGCAGGGCCAAAATGCTCCCACACAGCCCCAGAAATTACAAAGGAACGCCCAAAATAATTGATGATATCTGTGATTAAATCTGCAATCAATTTGATCTCATAGATGGTCGTGTCACGATCACGGCGAATACCGTACAAACCGCAAAGATCCGTTGCCCCAATGCGAATATTCAAAATATATTCTTCATCATTCAGCAAGATCTGCTTTAACTCAGACAACACCGTATATCTTGTTTCTTTTTCTAATAAATCGGGTGTTTCCAAAATGGGCATCCCATAAAGTGTTGTCCGCGTTTGGGACGATGCCTGTTTCAGACTGTCCAAATAATCCTTCGCATTATGAACTGAACACTTCGGGAACACAAAACCGGTAAGTAATTGAAGAGAGGAACCGAGCAAGTCTGCCATTTTAAGCAGCTGTTTCGGCGAACGAACTCGAATAAATAAAAGAGGCAATTGTTCAGCCGTTTCAGGAGCATGCGTTACTTTCTCTTTGAGACTGGCCAATTGTGTCACTAGATTCTGTTCGGCCATGTCCACTTCTTGATCACCGATGGCATCCTCCAAGCAAAATACAACAGAGCAAAGCGCTTCATATTTCTGCGACAGCAGCATATCTGCTATATCTTGTCTTGTCGCAGGCATATACAAAGTAGCACCTAATGCATGCGCAAGTACATGCCTCGTTGTGAGTGAATGCATCGCCCCTGGCCGCTTGAAAAAAAGATCGTGCTGCCTCGCCTCTGATAAAAATCGAAAATACCGCATGCTGTGCCACCTCCTGTTGTTTAGAGAAAATAAATGACCTGATGATTCAAAAAAGGATGGAGCCGCTAGTCAACTCCATTCCTTTTTGATCGTCCTATTCTTCTTTTGAAGCCGCAGCTTCGTTTGTCACATCTTGATGTTTCTTCTTATTGATTTTATGAACAATAAACGTCCCGATAAATGCTAGGATAATAATTGCAAAGAATGCGACATGCGGAATTTCAATATGAGCAGCACTTAAGCCCATTTTGATGGCAATAATTCCAATGAGAATAAACGCTGTATTCTCAAGCTCTGGAATACGGTCAATGAGGACAAGGAATAACTGTGCCACTGTACGCATCATGAGAATTCCAAGCATTCCGCCTAATAGCAGAATCCATACTTCCTCAGATACAGCGAATGCCGCAAGAATACTGTCCACCGAGAAGGCAAGGTCCATAATTTCCACAGAAATAACGGTTGCCCAGAACACGCCAAATACACGAACCATCCAGCCTTCTTTTTTCAATTCCTTCGCTTCGTCATCGCCTTCACCTAACCAGAAGTGCTTAATGACAAGCCATGCTAAATATGCAGCTCCGAGGACCTTAATCCACCAGAACTTAATAAGCAGCATCCCTACGCCAATGAATAGAAAACGGAAGAAATAAGCGCCAATTAATCCGTAGGTTAATGCCTTTTTACGCTGCTTTTCTGGTAAATGTTTCACCATGACAGCTAATACAAGCGCGTTATCTGCTGATAACAATCCTTCAAGCACAACAAGGGTCCCAATAAGCCCCCAAGAGACAGGGTTTGTTAATACCTCTGCCCACATATGCCAATCAAAAAACGAGGCATACGTGTCCAACATATGTTTCAAAATATCCAACTGGTTTTCCTCCTATAAGTGTAGAAGCATCAGCAGGCTTTCGCCTGCTGTTATTCTTGACCGCTGTTTCTTTCTCACTTTGGAAAAGGCCCTCATATGAGTCATTGGCAGCGCCACTTGAATCGATTTGTTTCTATCGTTTACACTTCTAACCCATAATTTTGACAAAGAGCTGCAAGTCCGCCAGAGAATCCGCTTCCGATGGCGTTAAACTTCCAATCGCTTCCGTGGCGGTACAACTCACATACCACAACAGCTGTTTCAATTGAGAAGTCTTCCCCTAAATCAAAGCGAATCAATTCTTCCCCGCCCTCTTCATTTACAACACGAACAAACGCATTAGAGACTTGTCCAAAATTCTGGCTGCGCGTCTCTGCATCATGAATCGTAACTGTAATTCCGATACGATCAATGTTAGCAGGAATTTTTGAGAAATCAACGAGAATTTGCTCATCATCTCCATCTCCTTCGCCCGTCCGGTTATCACCTGTATGAGTGACACTGCCGCTTGGGTGCTGAAGGTTATTATAGAAGACAAAATCTGTGTCTTGCTGACAACGATTGTTTGCATCGACTAAGAAAGCCGAAGCGTCCAAATCAAATTCGGCTCCACCAGAATATTTATTCGTATCCCAGCCAAGACCGATCATCACTTTCGTCAGCCCTGGGTTGGTTTTTGTTAAATCGACACGTTGTCCTTTTGAAAGCTGAATCGCCATATTCGTACCTCTCCTATCTTTGAAAATATGAAACTAGCCGTTACCCGATATCTAAACCGAAGTCCGTTGCAATGCGGGCAAGTCCGCCTTGATAGCCCGATCCGACAGCTGAGAATTTCCATTCCCCGCCATGACGGTATAATTCACCTACAATAATCGCTGTCTCGATGGAGAAGTCCTCTGCCAAATCGTAGCGAATGAGTTCTTCATTTGATGCCGCATTTAAAATACGCACATATGCGTTCGTTACTTGTCCGAAATTTTGACTGCGCGCTTCCGCATCATGAATCGTAATGACAAATGAAATCTTCTCAATACTCGCTGGTACAGCTGATAAGTCGATATTGACTTGCTCGTCATCTCCGTCTCCTTCACCAGTGCGGTTATCGCCTGTATGTACGACACTGCCGCCACCGCCAGTTGTTTGATTGTAAAAGACAAAATCCGATGGAGAGCTTGCCTTACCTGCTGCATCTAAAAGAAATACACTTGCGTCTAGATCAAAGTCATGTCCGCCGTCATACTTATTGACGTCCCAGCCAAGACCGACGACCACTTTTGTTAAACCTGGATTCGTTTTTGTTAAATCAATTTTTTGACCTTTCGCTAAAGAAATTCCCACTAGGAATCTCTCCCTTCTGATTAAATATAGTTTCTCGTAATATCGGCAAGCTTCGCATCATTTGTACCGTTTCCAACAGCCGCAAACTTCCAATCATTCTCATGACGATAAAGCTCTCCAACGATTAACGATGTTTTCCCTGCATACTCATCTTTTAAATTATATTTCACTAATTCTTGATTGTTTGAACGATCCACGATGCGAATGTACGCATTTTGAATCATACCAAAATGTTGATTTCTTCTTAGTGCATCATAGATGTTCACAACAAACACCAATTTATTCACATTGCCTGGCACCTTGCTCAAGTTGACGAGGACTTGTTCATCATCTCCGTCTCCTTCACCAGTCAGGTTGTCACCTGTATGCTCGACACTGCCGCATTTGCTTTTCAAGTTGCCAAAATAAATCAAATCTTTATTTTCCGTAAACTTATCATTTTTCAGCATGAGCACTGAAGCATCACAATCAACATCAGCGCCTCCGCCGCCAAACAGCTTTCCTAAAAATCCGCCGCCTTGTGATACAGGGTCCCAGCCAAGTCCAACAAGAATATTCGTTAGCCCTGCTTTGCCTTTTGTTAAATCAATACGTTGACCTTTTTCTAATGTAATCGCCAAATCAATCACTCCTCCAGCATAATAAAAATCTATTTATTAAGCGATGGACCCTATTAAAATTATCATACATGAAAATTCGACAAAATTCATGATATGACATTGGAGCCTCTTACTCTTTTTTCTATTTACTAGTATATACGATCTATGTTCAAGATAGGTTTCAAACAGATGATATTTTTTTAACGAAAGATCCATGTTGAAAATGGTTCATGTCGTAAATGAAGTGTTTCATGTGAAACATTGTCGAATGTTCCCGGTAAGCAGCTCTAGCTGAATGAACGACGTGTAGGCATCATTTCACTTGGTTTTATATGTTGATATAGAAAATATAAAAGCTTGCGATCGAGAGATAAACCCTTTCGTTTCCTTCTATTCATGGATTTCTTTATACTTGAGATGAAGAACATGGACCGTTTCGATGAAAGGATGTTGATAATGCCATCACTTCACATATTAGATCAAGTCGCTATTCCTAAAGGTCAGACAGCCCAAGAGACATTGATTCACACAACGCAGCTGGCTCAGCTTGCGGAAACTCTTGGGTATGAGCGTTATTGGTTTGCTGAACACCACAGCACAAGAGGGCTCGCTAGTACAGCACCTGAAATATTAATGGCTCATATTGCCGCTCATACATCAACCTTACGTACCGGGTCTGGCGGCATTTTACTTCCGCAGTACAGCCCTTTTAAAGTAGCAGAGGTCACGCGGCAGCTTGAGGCCCTTTATCCTGGACGAATTGAAATCGGTGTCGGCAAATCTCCGGGCGGGATTGAAAGGACGAGACTGGCTTTGACGGACGGCGTGCATAAAGACCTGTCTCAGTTTGACCGCCAGCTGAAGGATCTTCTATTTTACTTATCAGACAGCCTGCCTTCTGGGCACCCACATGCAGGAGTCAAAGCTTCTCCGCTTGTTGATGCTCATCCGCCGGTTTGGCTGCTTGGGCTAGGAGAAAATAGTGCCATGCAGGCGGCGGAGCTTGGGATCAACTATATTTTTGGTCATTTTATCCACCCTGCACGCGGCAAGCAAGCATTTGAGACGTACCGGTCTCACTTTTCTCCATCTGTCTTTTCCGGGCAGCCGCACGCTATGTTTGCTGTTTTTGTCATCTGTGGTGGAACAGATGAAGAGGCCGACCAGATCGCCAGCAGTACAGATTTATGGCTGCTGCGTGTTGAAAAAGGACTGGACAGCCGCGTACCTTCTATAGAAGAAGCCAGTTCCTATCACTACACCACGCAGGAAAAGAAAAAAGTGTTACAAAACCGCCAGCGGATGATTGTTGGCTCAAAGGCAACGGTGAAAGAGCAATTACTTAGCTTGATGGACCGCTATCAAACGGATGACATCATGATTCTAAACAATTCCTTTGATCCGATCGAAAAACAGCGCTCCTTCAAACGAATCGCAGAATTATTTTGAAGCCAATCCCCTTGGCTTCTTTTTTTCATTGTCATAGAAAATGGGAAATGTAACATCAAGATGTCAAAATCCTTTCGTCTGTCATCTGATCGCAAATGTGTCTTCTAATCGTTAGCGAACTGTAAACGCATAAGGGGTGTACCTTTTATATAGTAGAGGTACATATTCAAAGAATCGTTTACGACGCTAGAAGGAAGGAGATGACAGGCCATGAAAAAGAGACTCGATTGGGTCGATGCGGCTAAAGGAATCGGCATTCTGCTCGTGGTCATGGCGCATGTGCCCATTCCAGATTCTTTAAAGCAATTCATTTACTCTTTTCATATGCCGCTTTTCTTTTTACTATCAGGCATGATGTTTCGATCATCCTCACACCCTGCTCTGTCATTTATTCAGAAGAAAGCCAAGAGCTTACTCTTACCCTATCTCTATTTCTCCATCATTACGTATGTTTTCTGGTTCTCCGTTACTCGTTTTTTTGCCTTTAAGGGACAAACGGATATTGACCCTTTCGTTCCGTTTACAGGTATTTTTATATCCAATGCAGATGAAGCTAGACTCACGCATAACCCAGCCATCTGGTTTTTAACGACGCTCTTTTTAGTGGAAATTATATTTTTCTTTATGCACCGTCTGACAAAAGGGAAACCTGCTGTCCTGATCTTACTGACCGTTTTTTGCGGAGGTGCTGGATATGCCTCTACATTGCTTTTAGACCAAAGTCTGCCTTGGAATGCCAATGTCGCCTTGACGGCTGTTGTGTTTTATTCAATTGGATTTTTGGCAAAGCAATGGTTTGTGGAATTAAAAACAGATCCAACCCTTCTTCTATGTACAGGTCTGCTTGTACTGACGGCTTACATGCAAAGCTTGAATTCACGGGTCGATATGCGCGTTAACGACTATGGCGACCTCTTTCTTTTCTATGCATGTGCACTGCTCGGCTCAGCTGCCGTGATTTATTTAAGCTTTAAATTCAAAACGTCCCCTATTTTGACGTATCTCGGACGAAATTCTATTGTTATTCTTGTCTTGCAGTTTGCCGGCATCGATATCATGAAAGCATTTGTTTATTATGGACTTGGCATCAATATTGCGGATACAGCGCAGCTCTCTTGGACACTCTTTTATACGATCGGGACTTTGCTGCTTATGGTGCCGTGTATCTCCTTCCTGAGCAAGTATCCGATGCTGCTCGGCAAACCAGCCAAAGCAGCACACCGCTACGAACAAAAAACATCCGCCGGCTGATCGGGCGGATGTTTTTTGTATTAATCATTGATTTGAGAAGGATAAAGCGTCATTCCTCCATCCACAAATAAGGTGGTGCCTGTGATATACGAAGCTTCCTTAGATACGAGGAATGCAGCGGCGGACCCAATCTCCTTCGGTTCGCCAAAGGCTCTCATCGGAATCTTTTCAAGCTGCTTTTGTTTTTTCTGTTCATCCTGCAAATCATCATTCGATTCGGTCGCCATTGTACCTGGTGCAATCGCATTGATCCGAATACCTGCTTCCGCATAATCAAGAGCCAGCGTCTTCGTCATCATATTCATTCCACCTTTGGAAGTGGAATAGTGAACATTGAACGGGCGCGGTATTTCCTGATGGACACTGGATATATTTAAAATGGACCCTTTGATGTCATGCTCCATCATATAGGCGATCGCAGCCTTTGCTCCTAAAAAGGCGCCTGTGATATTGACATCAATGACTTTTTGCCATTGTTCAAGCGTCATCTCATGCGGCATCGCTTCTTCGCCATTAAAGCCTGAATTATTAACGAACACATCTACTGTACCGAAATGCTCCAGTGCTGTATCCATGATGGCTTGAATTCCTTCCTCTTCGGAGACATCTGCGTGTACTTTCACCGCTTGACCTCCGCGCTGCTGAATGGCTTGTACCGTTTCTTCAGCACCCTCTTCATCGCCTTTATAGTTCACAACCACATTCATTTGCTCTTGTCCAAATCGTAATGCGATGGCTTGTCCGATTCCTTTTGAAGAACCTGTGACAATGGCTGTTTTCCCTTTTAAATCTTGATACATCTTCATTTCCCCCAATCACATGCTTCATCTTGTTGATACACAATGGTTACCCATTTTGAAAAAAAGAAAAACACAACCCTCTGCAATCGTTGACTAAGAGGATTGTGCTGTTCATCAAGCTAAAAGGTGTTATAGACATTTTCACATGTTTCACCGGTTGGCTGATAAAAGCAATGCGACTTATACCTTGCCACAAACGGCTGATTGTACCAAGTCGGTGGACAATTTCCAGGCGGTTTAAAATACCAAAGGCTGAATTTTGCCGGCCAAAATCGTTCTCCGTTAATATTCCTACGCGCTAGTGCTTTTTCCGTTTCTCGTGCTCGTTGATAAAAATAACCATGCGTGACCGCTTCAAATGCATGCTCCTGATAAATCATTTGTGGAATCGTACGCAGCCCTTTAAAGTCAGAGCAGTTGGCACGCAACCGGTTGATGCCTACATTTCCTACGAGCAGCATCCCTTGCTTCCCTTCACCTTCTGCCTCCGCTCTCAGCAGTCTGGCCATTAGATCAATATCAGAGCTTGTCGCTCTTACCACTGCCATACATCCACCTCCATTTCGTTTCTCTTTTATTTTATGTGGTCTTTCTGTCTAGATGACTGCCATTTTGACGGGAAAAGACACTTTCCATGTCGGGAGCCTGTCTAAATACCTCAATATTTTGCTGGACATGTGTCTCTCTGGCAACAACACACAAACCAAGTAATCATGCGCATAACAGGAAAAAATATTCATTACTATAGACTCATTTACAAGTCATAAAAATCCTTCTAATTGCTACACCATTATCAAAAACAGTCATTTGAACCTATTCAACAATCCGACTCAAAACCTTAAAATATAAAATGTTGAGTTTTTACAGGAGACATCAAATCATAATTTACAAGTTTCTCCTCTCAACTTAGTGTCATTTTTACTATTTGAAGCTGTGCAAACTTAGAAACGCACTGAAGTATTGACAGTACTTTCGCTTCATTCTACAGTAAAAAACATACAGTATTTTTCTTTTTGTGCAAAAAGAATGATATGAACTAAAGCTTTCCAATGAAATTCACCATAAAACCCGAGGAGGAAAACATCTCATGTTTAAAAAGAAATTATCCCTGTTTCTTCTAATCTTGTGTGTCACTGTTGTCGCTGCTGCTTGTAGTGGTGGAAAAGAAAAGTCAGCTGCAAAGGAAAAAGATACAAAATCCCTTGATGCAGCAGAAGTAAAGGTAGAAAGTGCTGAGTACACATTACCACCTCAATACGATACATCTGTACAGGATGATCAGTATGTACTAAAAGTGAACGTATCTGTAAAAAATATCAGCAAAGAGCCTCTAAATGTTGATAAAAGCAACTTCACGCTTTACCAAGATGACTCACAAGTGTCTACGATCTCTCCAGATGATTACAATGAAGTATTATCTTCTAGCTCTCTAAATGCAGGAAAAGTATCAAAAGGCGGTCTTTTCTTTGTTGTTGACAAAGAAAAAGACTATCAGCTTGTGTACAATGAGCCAGGTAGTGGTTCTAAAAAAGATGACAAAACACTAGAATTCGATATTAAAGGGAAAGACTTAATGAAAAAAGCAGATACACTTCAAGCATCTGCAAAAGCCCTTTCTTCTTATATTGATGTCATGATTTTTGGTAAGAATAACGACGAGTTCGAAAAACTAACAGGTGATAACAAATCAACTGTTGTAAACCAATTTGATAAATCATTCAAACAAGGCTACATCACGTCATCAGGTATTTCTTCAAGCTCAGCAAAGGACGAAAACCTTGATAAGCTTCTAAAAGCTGTAAAAGAAACATTAGCTGAAAAATCAAAAGTCTCAACAAAAACAAAAGCCATCAGTGGTGATAAAGCTGTTGTGACTGTAACTCTTACACCAATTGATGCAAGCCCGCTTGTCGATCGTCTAAAAGAAAAAGCGACTGAGTTCTACAGCAAAAACCGCACAGCCTCTTATGATGAAGCACAAAAATATTTACTCTCAATCTACCCAGAAGAGTTCAAAAAATTAGGACCTTCATCTTCTGAAGAAACAGTAGAAGTCAACATGAAGAAAAATGACATCGACCAATGGAAACTTGATTTGAACGATTACAAAACAAGCTCATTAGTTGAAAAGTTCATCAAGAACTAATGAAAAACCCCCGATGCCGGGGGTTTTTTGTTTGATCCCTATATTTAGTTCCGAATTGCAGCCAAGAAAGTAAGATACGGTCTATTATGAAGGATTTTCTTTTACAGCTTCATACTCTTTTATCACCTCAACCGGATCAACCGCATCCTCCTCTTGTGCGTATTCCTCTACATAAGGGTCCATTAATTTCTCAAACTTTTGCTCATCATCTACTAAAGCAACATACGTTTCATATCCTTCAAAATCAGATGGATATAAATGTGCAACGGAACTACCCGTTTCTAATGCCTCATCTATCGCTTTTCTTAATTCCAATAACCCTTTCCTGTTTCCCAAAATAAACGCTTCAAAATGGTGTGTTTGTTGAGCATATATATTACATAACTCTAGCACATCATCATCATCTGTTTGATAAGACATACACCAATCACCTCTTTAATTAAATTAGGATAATAATGTCATTTCGCCTTCTATTATGCCATTTCTTTTGTCCGATCGTGAACCTCTTTTATATGAATCTCTGGATATAAAAAAACTTGCAGAAAAAATCTACAAGTTTTTAGCTTTTTTATTTCGCAAGCATTCACTTTTCTTTCATAAACAAACTTCTCACGCTGCCAAACATCAATTACTTACATAGTACGTGAATATTAAGAATGGGATAGCAAAGTAATACGTATCTAGCTGCGTAGCTCCTGCTCTCATGGTATTATTATCACTGGCATCCCTATAAAAGAACTCCAAAAGCTCATTCATTCTACGGAGGTCCTGTTAAATAATTAATAGAGGTGAATCATGTATAATTACGAAAAGCTATATAAACAGTATTTATATAAAAAAGATCAATTGATTTTTACTAAAGAACGAGTTGCTGAGATTATAACGTCTAAATTTAAAGCTAGAGAATTTTCAAAAACAAAAATTTTAGATTTAGTAAATGATGATCACTTTGAGTATAATAAGATATATAAATGTTTTGTCATAGATGATCCAAGTATATTGATTCAATTGTTTTCAAATGAGGAAAAAAAGAATCATCGTGAAGAAATACTTGATAATCGTGAACATCCCTTAAACCCCAAGAGAGTCAAAGAATGGGAGTATAATCACTTATTGCTTGATGAACAAGAAGGTAGAAGAATTGATATCATTTTAGAAAGTAAAGATGGATTATATATTTCAGAATCTCAAGTAAGAGCTAGCTGCGAAAAGCTTGATAGGTATTTAAATGCTTTAATTGTAGGTGCAATTATTGAAAATGAGTTAGAAGAATATCCAGTTGATATTCATAACGAGTATTTTCAATTTTATTTAGAGAACTTGGATCAATTCGGTTTCTTAAACTAAAACATACGGTGATCGGCATTCACTTGAAAACGCCCTCTATCATAGAGGGCGTTTCTTTATTTTGCAAGCATCCACTTTTCTTTCATAAACAAGCTTCTCACGATGACAAACAAGATGACGACTGCGAGGGCTGAGGAGCCGAGTGTCAGAGTGATGGACATCGGATCGATGATGCCAAACATCAATTGCTTACAAAGCGCGTGAATATTAAGGAATGGGACAGCAAAGTAGTACGTATCTAGCTGCGTAGCACCTGCTCTCATGGTAAAGAACATTGGGATCACACCTAATGTAATGATCATGGACATGTACGATTGCGCTTCTTTCACTGAGCTTGAAACGACACTGAGCAGCAGTTCAATCATCGATACCATGAATGAGAAGATGATAAGCGCCGCAAACATGACGGCGATAATGCTCCACATTTGATCACCAAAGTTCAGTGCTTGTTTTAGCTTTTCTGTAAAGAGCAGCGTGGATAAAAGCAGCATGCCGATCGCCACAATTCCACTTAAAATCCCGAACATGGAGACAGCAAGCCATTTTCCTATGAGAATATGAAGTCTGCTGGCAGGTGTCAGGAACAACGCTTCAATGGATTTCCGGTCTTTTTCACCCGCTACAATATCAAGCGCAGCTGGCAAAGCTCCTGAGATAACGGAGGTCACCAAAATCATCGGAAGGAGAATCGACAAAAGCATAGCGGTCATTCCATTTTCCCCTTCATCGCCTTCTTCTACATCAACGGCCTGCACCTGAAATGGATGAATAACAGATGTATTGATTTGATCAGCGGCTAAACGCTTTTCTACGATTTGGTTTTGATACTGCTCCAGTAAGGATTGCAGCATTTGAACCGCGATGACCGAATCATCATCTGTTGTGTACCCATGAATTTTAATCGCAAATGATTTTTGATGCTGAAGCATGTCGTCAGCCTCTTTCGGCATTTCCAGGTAAGCATTCGCCTTCCCTTCTTTGACAGCTTGCTGCGGGTCATCAAATGTTTCAAGCGTGAGGTTTTTGACCTCTTTGATCATTTGATTCATTTCAGTTGGAAGCTTTTCATTGATTGCGACCGTATAGGTTTCATCCCCTGGATCTGCAATCATGCTTTCATAAAAGAACACCAGTCCAAGCATCGTCAAAAGAGGAATCAGCACTGTTAAGAGTAAGGTTTTTCGGTCCCTTAGCGCATCTGTCATTTCTTTTAAAAATACGGTTTTCCACATTATGAAACCCCCCTAGCGAGCTTCGACATAAAGATATAGTTCAAGTCATCACTTTGTTCCTGTGTATATAATTCTGGAAGTGTTCCTTTGTACACAAGCTCTCCTTGATGAATCATCATGACACTGTCACAAAGCTGGCTGACTTCTTCCATGATGTGGCTTGAAAAAAGGATGGTTTTATTTTGCTGCTTGAGCTGATGAATAAAGTCTCTGAAAATATTACTTGATGTGATATCCAAGCCTGTTGTCGGCTCATCAAATAAGATAATGTCAGGATCATGAATCAAGGTTCTGGCAATTGCCACCTTTTGTTTCATTCCTCTTGAGAATCCTTTCACCTTGCGATCCATATATTGTCTCATCCCAAAACGCTTTGCCAGATCCTCTATTCTTGCTTTGATTTCATGCTGGTCTAAGCCATATAATTTGCCAAAGTATTCAAGATTTTCTCGTGCCGTCAAACGATCGTAAAGCCCCGTCTCACCGCCAAACAAAACACCAATTCGCTTTTTCACTTCAGTTGCTTCTTTCACCGTATCAAAGCCTGCGACAGTGACTGTTCCGTGCGTAGGCTCTAATAATGTGGCTACGGCGCGCAATAATGTGGTTTTTCCTGCACCATTTTCTCCTAAGATGCCAACGACTTCCCCTTCCTTCACAGAGAACGTCATGTGTTTCATTGCTTTCACGACTTTTTTCTTATCTTTAAACCAGCAGCTGCAATCGCTGAGAGTAATCATTTGGTTCGCCCCTTTCAACTTTCTAAGTCTATGATAGAAAAAATAACGCTTCCCTGACATAAAAATGTCGCGAAACGTCCTTTTTCTGTCTTGAAATGATCTATTTTAAAAAAACAAATGGTAAAATAGACAAATAATAAGAAGAGTCACAGGTGATTTTTATGATAAAAGTAGGTCTCGTTGATGATTACCGAGTAGATTTAGAAAAACTGCATGCCATTGTGGGCAGAATGGAGGCTGTGGACATTGTCTTTGTCACGCAGTCAGCAGAGGATGCATACGAGAAGGTCAAACAGGGAGACATTGACCTGTTGTTCGCAGACATTGAAATGCCCGGAATGTCCGGTTATGAATTAGCGGATCTCATTCACTCTCACGCACTGAATGTCGATGTTGTATTTGTGACAGGAAACAGCGGATATGCGGTCCATGCGTTTGATTTAAATGTTCATGATTATATTATGAAGCCCTATCAAGCCGATCGAATTGCCAAATCCTTAGATCGCTATCTGTCCACCAAGCAGGAGAAAAGCATTCATGGACGGCTTCTCATTAAGCAGCAGTCAGATATTCATGTGCTGCAAAAGAAGGATGTCATTTTTGTTGAGCGAACAGGACGGTCAACCACCATTGTCACAACAACAGGAGATATCCAGACATATCAGACATTAAACGAGTTAAAAGGCGATCTGGCTGAAAGAGATTTTATCCGCTCCCACCGATCGTTTATCATCAATATTCATTACATTAAGAACTTCTCGGCGTATGCCAAAAATTCGTTTATCGTGTCTTTTGAAGGTACGGATAAAAAAGCCATGATGACCAAGCAGCAATTAGAATACTTTAAGAAATACTATTTTTAAGGAGAACGAACGTGAACGCTTTCTATCTTGGATTCCGCATGTATGCTCTCATATGGCTAGGTCTTGCATTTCATGCAGCTGTTGAAGCTTTTCTGCCGCTATCATCTGGGGTGCTGTGGCTCCTCACCTTTTGTGTGATTTGTCTTTATACATTCTTCATGTACAAAAGGTTTTTGCCTCATGTGAGTGGTTATGTGATGCTGGGCGCTTTTGTGCTCTTCACCTGTGCAGGTCTTTCCCTTTTTCTGACGCAAGGAAATGGGATGAGCTCTCTTTTGGCTTTTATAATCATCATGACAGCAGATATCCTTTCATTGAAGATGATGCAGACGGAGAGACGGTTAAATGGACGGCTTCAAGAGCTGATCAACGCAGAATCAAGAACCAATGAATTGCTGCTTGAGCTGCGCAGTAAACATCATGAAACAGCTAGACATTTAAATGCCTTTTCCGCGTCGAACGACGAACATGAGATCAAGGATTTGATTCAGCAATACGTGAAACATTTCCCATGGATTAAAGGAGAAAATGCTTATTTGGCCTCAACCCTGCACTCCTTTTTTGAGCGGGCTGAAAAAGAGGACATTGCCCTTTCACTAGACCTTCAAGCACCTTTTTCATCGCTTCCGTTTTCTAAGGCGGATCAGGTTAGTTTTACTGGCAACCTGCTTGATAATGCCCTAGATGCGGCGATTGAAGCGAAGCAAGCCGGGAACGAGGGAAGCATCTCAATCACGACCTCTATTCGGAGCGGGCTCTTTTTAATCCATTGTGAGAACAGCACAAAAGGAATGGAAAAACACGTGTTAGACCATTTGTTCAAAACCTATGGGCGCTCGACAAAAGGCGGCGATCATCAAGGAATGGGGACGTATATCATTCATCAGCTTGTTGAAAAGGCAGACGGTAAACTTGATTTCACTTACCGTTCTCCAAATTTGCGGCTCGTCATCAAAATTCCCCTTACGATGTCATAAAAAAAAGGTGCAGCTGAGCACCTTTTTTATGTTAAGAGAAAATGTGGTCAATTTGATTGATTTCCTCTTTTGTTAATTGAACATCGTTTGTTTTTAGGTTTTGCAGAACTTGCTCAGCTCGTTTTGCACCTGGAATGATGGCGTCGATGCCGTCCTGCGCTAAAAGCCAAGCCAGTGCGACGTGTGCCGTTTCAGCGTTCTTTGATTGTGCAATTGCCTTCAGCTTGTCTACTTTTTCGAGGTTTTGCAGGAACGCCTCGCCTTGGAAAAGCGGGTCTTTTGCTCGAATATCATCAAATGTCGCATCCTTCGTAAATTTCCCAGTCAACAGGCCTGACGCCAACGGGAAATAAGGAATAAAGGAAATACGATGCTCGACACAGTATGGGAGAAGATCCTGCTCTGCCTCACGTTTCAGCAGAGAATACTCCGACTGAAGCACGTCTAAGTAGCCATCTCGATTAAAGGCTTGAAGCTGTTCAAAATCAAGGTTTGATGCGCCAATTGCCCTGATTTTTCCTTCATCCTTCAATTCCTTTAATGTGCCTGCTACTTCTTCCAGCGGCGTCCGGCCGTCCGGGAAATGCATATAGTATAAATCAATATAATCTGTTTGCAGTCGTTTCAGGCTATTTTCGACCTGCTCTCTTAAAAAGTCCCGGCTGTTATCCAGTTCAATTTGTCCGTTTACTTCTTTATGAGCCCCCTTTGTCGCAAGGACAAGGTTTTCTCTGCCGCCTCTTTTGGCAATGATCTCACCGATCAATTCCTCTGAACGGCCCAGCCCATAAATAAAAGCAGAATCTAAGAAATTGACACCTTGATCAAGAGCCGTCTCCACAAGCTCTCGTCCGGCATCTTCACTCAGGTTCGGGAACAAATTATGTCCACCTACCGCATTCGTACCAAGCCCTATCGGATTCACCTGTAAATCAGTTCGTCCAAGCGTTACCTTTTTCAAAAGCTCATCTCCCTTATCTGCTTAATCATCCTTATTTTCCCATGAATCCTTTTCAACATTCAAGTATCCTGCTCTCTGAAAATTAACATAGCAGGTAGATGCTGAAAAAATGAAGGGACGTATAGTCATCTCTCTAAAAGCATTAACACCTTCACTTCAAGATTTTTACCTAAAAAACATTTAAAACCCATGATAAATCTATAAATTAATTCTTATTAACTAGTATATTAGACTTACAAAATTCCTTTTATTAAAGATGTTTGTGTAAATTTCTTTCAAAGATAGGGATTAAAACCTATTCCTCATCATGATTGAATTTCGATAGAATGAATAGTGCAAATCGTCATAAGGAGATTTTCCCCTTTAACACCCGAATATACCATTCTATCTGTTTCTTTTTTCATAGTCAGATAGCGAGAATGAAATGACGAAAGAAAAGCAAAGGAGCATCAACTGTGAATCTAAAAAAAATAAGTGCACTCCTCATGATTTCATTCGTGATGATCATCTCTGCAGCCTGCCAGAGCTCAGCCAAATCAAGCAACGCTGATCAAAAATCAACAAAAACAGCAGAGGTAAAAGTCAATAGCTACGAATATACGTTACCAGAAGACTCAACAACTACGCTAAGAGACAATGAATTGGTTTTAAAAGTCAACTTGACGATCACAAACAAAGGTGACAAAGCCCTTTCATTATATAACTCTGACTTCTCCCTTTATCAGGACGATGCCAAAGTATCTGATTTAAAATTTTACGGCAGTAAAGACCGCCTTGACCTCGGTTCATTGAACAAAGGCAAATCACAATCAGGTGCTCTTTATTTCCTAGTAGACAAAGGGAAAAAATATCAGTTCGTGTACCAAGACAGCATCAAGAAAAACAGTGATTCGATCGAAATCAACCTAGATGGAAACAAAATACTGGATACAGCGAAAAAGCTGGATAACCCTGCAAAGGCGCTATCCGCTTATACCGATATGATTGTCTTTGACAAAAAGAACGATCAATTTGCCGATTTAACAGGTGACAACCAATCGGATGTCGTCAATAAATACCACGAAATGTTTGTCAAAGACTTCAAAAGAAGTGCCGGCATGTACGGAAATGAAGTAAGTGATCGTGATATTCTGTCTATGTATAAACGCATTCAAAACACCATGAAGGATAAAGCCAAAGTAGAAACAAGTGTGAAAACCATCTCTGATGACGAGGCGAAGGTTGTCGCTCAAGTAACAGGCATTGATGCTTCTAACTTAAAAGACAAGCTAGACAAGCAAAGAGACGAGTTTTACAACGGCAAGATCCGCTCTAAAGAAGAATTGTATAAGAAAAGCTTAGACATGTACGCGTCTGAATTCGAGAAGCTTCCCCCAGTCTCCAGCCCAGCTGAATACGAAGTGAAAATGAAACGTAATGGGGATGGTCAGTGGAAAATTGACCTCAACGATTATAATACATCGCAGTACATGAGCGGTTTTATTAAAACAAGATAAGCATCAACAAAAAAGACGCTGGCCCATGAAGGTGCCGCGTCTTTTCTATTATGCTATACAGTCGCCTCTTGCTCTTCTTTCACCGCTTTTTCAATATCTTTAAAACGGCTCGATACAGTAGACGCACTAATGCCATACTTTTTCGCTATTTGCGCTTGAGAAAGCGGGGCATCGCTTGCAAGTGAATGAATGTAATATTCGATTCCCGCAGCAAATGATGCTGCTTTACGAATCACAGGTGATTTCTGATCACAATAGGCTTTCCACACAGTTAAAGCGCCATCTGTCAGGCTTTGATCACCGTGTTCCTTCATTCCGTCTTCAATCAGCTTAGCTGTTTCCAGCTGAACGTCACTTGCCCAGTCCATACGATCTGCTGATAGACCAGTATCGCCTTCTGTTTGAGCAGATGTTTCTGATTCTTCTACTTCTTGCTTCGCAAACATGCACTTCAGCACGTCAGGGAATGATTCTCTCATAAATGTACTGCGTGCCCCTCCATTTGCCTCATATGCTTCAACAAGCTGACGAACCTGAAGAAGAAGCGTATCTGTAAACTCTTTCGCAAACATCGTATATTGAATGAAAAACTCTGCTTTTTCTTCAAATTGAACAGGGAATCCAAGCACGAGACTTCCTTTTTCAGGCAAGACTGTTTGATCCGGTTTTACATCTACTTCAACCTTCTCAGCTGTCACCATATTCTCAAAGTAAAGAGACTCGTCCGTTTTTTCATTTAATAAAAGCAAAGATGGTTCCATGTTTGTCCATGATTGAACCACTTGTTTTGTTTTCGGACGGGTAATATCCTCTGCTTTCTTTGTCAGAAATTCTTGGAAGATGGTTTCTTTCTGATCCGTTAATGGACGGAAGAAAATGCCCCATACACTCAAATGGAAAACTGAAATTTGTTGCGTTTCTTTATCCATATCTGCAAGGAAAGAAAACTCATTAATGAATTGATTGATGGCTCTCTGATGCTTAGAGAAAGCATAATTCATTAAATCCTTTTGAACTTGTACAGCTTCCTTAAACACAAGCTCAGACGTTTGTTCTCCGCCTGACTTTTGACCACAGCAATGTTTATATTTTTTTCCGCTTCCGCATGGGCAGAGCGCATTTCGTTTAATTTTTCCCAAAATAAAACCTCCGACATTCTAGTCTAACCTCACTATTTTAACAAACGATTGCACAGGAGAGTTTTATTTTCAAGAAAAAAGAAAAATCAGAATGATCAGTTAAATAACAAAGATACATAAAGATCACGACAGATCATAGGAATAGCGGTCTTTTTCTGTTTATTTTCTCCAATCATTCCAACAGATTTTCTTCAGCTCATTCCCTCAAATAACTGCTTTGCTTCAAAATAAAAGATTTGAACAAACTTCTTCGTATTGACTCTGCCCGTCGATCCTGCGGATGAAGAGGTCTTCTGCATCTCTTTCATTCTTTGGCTGACATCGGTAAAGTCAAAAAACTTCGACGCATAGTGCTCAAATTTAGGATTCGAAAAATCTGTTAATCCTAGTGAAGCAAAATGATTCAAGGAATGGTGAATAGCTCGTCTAATCCGCTGCTCTGCCGCTTTCACTTCCCTCATCACTTCTACATCGGTTGCTCCATGATCCAGCTTCCTCTCCGCTGTTTTGATAAAGAGCTGCTTTAGCGGCGGGAAATTGACCTCATGAGAATTGGCTGACTGTGTTTCATGTAAGTAGATCAGGATCTCTAGTAAATCCTTAGAACCGCTCTCTCCGACAATTCCTAGTTCGGATAAGAGAAATTCCCCTGCCTCTTTCATCGTCCTTTTTTTCGCCCCAGCACCCGTCGTATCATGAGAAATTACAGGCTCTAACGGCAGCACATGGCGAAGGGAAGCTTGAATATCATATATCGATTTCTCCAGCTTAATACGCTCCATGACTTTTCGAATCACACTGACGATCTCAATTCGATTGACAGGTTTATGAATATAATATTCGATCCCTAATTCATAGGCTTCTGCCATCATCTCTTTCGCCTCTACTTGGGAAATCATCATGATTTTACCTTTGAATTCAGGGTGAATATGACGAATCGTTTGAATGCCGTCTCTAGCAGGCATTAAAAGGTCAATCAGAAGGATGTCTACTTTTTTTAGGTTCAATGAATGGGCTTCTAATCCAACTCCGTCATCGGCTTCATCTACGACTTCTCCCAAATCTTCATCCTCAATGATTTGACCTAAAATCGAGCGTATTGCACGATCATCATCTGCAATGAAAAATCGCATACACTCACCCTCTCTGTATTAAATTTTGTATAGGAAGGATTAGCTGAAAAGCTGTTCCCTTTGTTTCTCTTTGTTCGATTTTAATTTGACCGCCAAGCTCTTTAACCAGCTCTTTCACATAGGATAAGCCAATCCCAGTTGATGGTGTTCCATATGCATCAAATTTAGAAGTATAGCCTGGATCAAATACTATTTCTCTCATTTTTTCAGGAATCCCCGGGCCATCATCTTCAATCCGAATCTCTATTTTATCATGACTTCCTTTCAATACGAGTGAGATCATTCCGTTATCCTTTATGGCTTCAACCGCATTTGCCATTAAATTATTAATGAGCGATAAAAAAATGAACACATGATAATCATGCAAATGAATGCCCCTTATATCAGATATAAAGGAGATGTTTTTCCCTAGAGAGAGCGCATACTTTTCTTGAATGCGGAGTACAATTTGAACGAGTTCTTCTGCCTTCATATAGTCTTGCATATTTTCCTTAGAAATTAGCTTCGAAAGCCCAGCATATATACGCTGATTATCCTTTTTCACTTCATGGATTTCTCCTGCAAGCTTCAATAGCTCCTGACTCACTTTCTTCCCTGCTTCGTGTTCATGCAAGAGACGATAAAGCCTGTATGATTCTTGCGTAATGTGCTCTGTATGTTTTAACGTTTTCTTTAAATGAACCGTTTCTTCGTATAAATTTGAAATGACCATCATCATATGCTCATTTTGTTTCATGATTTGCTTCTCTCTTGATTGTGCCTCATATAGCTTCATCATATTAAAAAAGCTGATTACGACAAAGCTGTGAGCAAACGCAATGAGAAACATATCACTCAGCTTTGATAGCGTCATCGTCGTATCAAACACTAAAAATTGTACAAAGAGCTCAACAAGATCAGCCACTAATTCAATCATGAGACCAATGATGCCAATAAAAATAGAGCGCTGTTTAAAACGTCCCGTACGGACGGCAAAGAACAGAAATGCATATGTAAAATAGAAAAAGAAACTTGGGAATTGCTGATAAAATGATGCAGCCAGTCCAGCATTATGCTGAATCAGATCTAAGCCGACTCGAAAAAGCACAATGGCTGCGCCTGTTAAAAACCCAGGCAAAAACGGTCTAGATTTCCTTAAGAGTAATAAACAAAAGAAAAACGCAGGTGCGCCAAAGCTGATCCGGAACGTCTCATTCACAGGATAAAACTTCAGTTCTCCTGCAAGCGGCACAATAACCACCATAAAAATTAAAATGAATGCGTCTTTTTTGACAAGCTGGTTTAAACTCAAATGACTGACATCCCTTCCCCTTTTTGCATAGCCACAGTATACAAGGAGACTCTTTTCTTCACAATGTGCAAAAAAATAATTTTCACGGCTCCTTCTTTCCCCAAAATCCTTTTTTATGACTATTCTCCGAGACGGCATGGTGACCTTTCAGCTATTCAGCGTTTTGGTGATTGTCTACAATAATGGGAATTGTTTAGACAATCATCGACAAACCGATTTTTATTTGTAAGTTTTTCTGTAGATTTTCGTCAGATTGTGTAGTTTCCAAGATAAATTAAATGAACAATTTTAGTGAAACTATATGTAAGCGTTTTCTGAATTTTCACTAAAAACCCTTTTTGTTTTTTCGCCGCCAAAGCCTTCAATTGAACATATATTTAGGTGTAAAGGAGTGGTACAAGCAGCGCATGACAAGTTCTTTGAAGATGTGTAACATGTTTTCGTGCCTATTTGATCGCATTTTTTGTCATCCGCCAATTCAATAGGGTACTTTTTGATTTTTGATTGGAGGAATCGTATGAAAACAGCAATTTCTAATAATACACAACACGCATGCCAGTCTTCTGTTGATCAATGGGCAGAAGAAATACGTCCGTATTACAAAAACGGGCAGAATGCTGGCTACATTCCAGCACTCGGAAAAGTGAATTCCTCTCAACTTGGTATCAGCGTGATAGGCCCAGATGGATCATCTGTACGATATGGTGATTGGGACGTTCCCTTTACCCTGCAAAGTATCTCAAAAGTCATCAGCTTTATAGCTGCCTGTTTAGGAAGAGGCGTTCCTTACGTCTTGGACCGGGTAGATGTAGAGCCAACTGGTGATGCATTTAATTCCATCTACCGCCTTGAGATGCATAAACCGGGGAAGCCCTTTAATCCAATGATTAATGCTGGAGCTATTACCGTATCCTCCATCCTTCCCGGAAAGACTTCTACAGAAAAGCTAGCATATATTTTCGATTTAATCGAAAACTTAATAGGAAAGCGTCCATCTGTTAATGAAGAGGTTTATCAATCAGAATGGGCAACTGCGCACCGCAACCGTGCTCTTGCTTATTACTTAAAAGAAACCAATTACTTAGAATCAGATGTCGAAGAGACATTAGAAGTGTATTTAAAGCAATGTTCCATCGAGGTCACAACAGAGGACATCGCCTTGATTGGACTGATTATTTCAAGTGATGGCTACCATCCCTTTAAACAGGTCCAAGTCATACCAAAGGATATCGCAAGACTAACAAAGGCATTGATGCTGACATGCGGCATGTATAATGCATCTGGTAATTTTGCTGCTTTCGTAGGCGTTCCAGCCAAAAGTGGTGTGTCTGGAGGAATTATGGCTTGCGTTCCGCCAAGCGCAAGAAGAGAATTCCCATTTCAGACAGGCTGCGGAATCGGTATTTATGGTCCCGCCATTGACGATTGCGGAAATAGTATTACCGGTGTCATGATGCTGAAAAAGCTCGCCAAAGAGTGGGATCTCAGTATTTTTTAAAATGAACAGTCATGAATTCGAAGAGGTGATGTTATGAACGAAAAAGCTTTGCTATCTTATTTAACAAATACAAATGATTTTATTTGGACTTATATTGTGATTGCTCTGTTACTTGGAGTAGGGGTCTACTTCACATATAGAACACGCTTCCTGCAAGTGAGAATGATTAAAGAAATGGTGCGTGTCCTGAAAGAAGGAAGAAAAGAAAAAGAGGGGATATCACCGTTCCAAGCATTTGCCATCAGTATGGCGGCACGTGTAGGAACAGGGAATATCACAGGGATTGCTATCGCCATTGCAATTGGTGGACCTGGGGCAATTTTTTGGATGTGGATCGTAGCCATTATCGGTTCTGCCTCAAGCTTTGTTGAAAGTACATTAGCCCAAGTGTATAAAGTGAAAGATAAAACAGGATTCCGCGGTGGACCTGCTTATTACATGGAAAAAGGGTTAAACAAGCGCTGGATGGGAATTTTATTTGCGATCCTAATTACAATTTCTTTTGGAATCGTCTTTAATGCGGTTCAATCAAATACGATCACCGTCGCTTTTGAAAACTCCTTTGGATTAGACCGTTTAACAGTCGGTATTGTAATGGCTGTTATTTTTGCAGCAATCATTTTCAAGGGAATCCAAGCCATTGCAAAAGCTTCTGAATACATTGTCGTTGTACTGGCTCTAGCTTATATCGGAATTGCATTCTTTGTTATTGTGACAAATATCACTGAACTTCCTGGTGTCATCAGTACGATTGTGAAACATGCCTTCGGGTTTGAACAGTTTGCTGGCGGAACACTAGGCGGGGCATTATTACAAGGGATTAAACGCGGTCTCTTCTCGAATGAGGCTGGTATGGGTAGTGCACCTAACGCAGCAGCAACAGCCGTGACAAGTCACCCTGTAAAACAAGGGTTAATCCAGGCATTTGGCGTATTAACAGATACGTTAATTATTTGTACGAGCACAGCCTTCCTTGTCCTATTCTCTGATGCGTACAAAACAACGAACCTGCAAGGAATTGAATTAACACAGGCTTCACTCAGTCAGCACATTGGGCCATGGGCCTCTGGATTCCTTGCTATCATGATTTTCCTATTCGCCTTTAGTACATTGATCGGTAACTATTACTATGGTGAAACGAACATTGAATTCCTTGGTGCCAACAAAATTTGGCTTAACATCTATCGAATTGCCGTTATTGGAATGGTTCTTTTCGGTGCAGTTGCAACTGTTCCTCTCGTTTGGGGTCTAGCCGATCTCTTCATGGGACTCATGGTCATCGTCAACCTCATCGCCATTACCATGCTGTCTAAGGTCGCCTTTGCAGCATTGAAGGATTATACGAGACAGAAAAAAGAAGGCAAGGACCCTGTCTTCTATAAAAATGCCGTTCCAAACAATGAGAAAATTGAATGCTGGGACGACGAACCTGCTTCGTTGAAAAAGAATCAAATCGGATAAATAAAAAAAGCTCTGGTCCTCTGATCAGAGCTTTTTTCTTTAGTTCAAAAATTCGAGTATGAGTTTGTTCACCACTTCTGGCTTTTCATGATTGATCCAATGAGAAGCATCATCGACAAAAATCAGCTGACCATTTGGGCAAATCTTCATCGTTTCCTTCGCCAGCTTTCTGCTTAAAAACTTGTCCTCCATCCCCCAGATCATGCGAACAGGTACTAAAATGCGTTTTGATATCGGCTTTTCAAAGCCGCCCTTTTTGATGGCGCGGTACCAATTCAGCATTGAGGTCATGGCACCTGGCTGCGTCCAAGCCAGCTTGTAGCTTAATACATCTTCCTTCGTGAACAAATGTGGTCTTGCAGTCAATCCAATGGCTTCATCCAGCTTTTGAAAGTGATTTTCCTGAAGTGCTGCCTCTGGCACATTCGGAAGCTGAAAGAAAGCGATATAGGAGCTTTTCTTCCACTGCGGGGGATAAAACGGAAGAACCTTCATCATGACCCGCGGATGCGGCATGTTGACAATGATTAATTTCTCTACATATTGAGAACGTGTGGATGCCAAATGCCAAGCAACTGCTCCGCCCCAATCATGACCACCCACAATCGCCTTTTGATTCGGACTAAGCGTCTTAATCAGCCCTACGATATCATCTCTCAGTTGATCTAATACGTAGGATTCGATTCCTTCTGGCTTATCACTTAGATGGTAGCCCCTTTGATCAGGAACGACGACACGATAGCCTGCCTCAGCGAGGGGCATGATTTGGTTCTTCCAGCCGTACCAGAACTCAGGAAACCCGTGCAGCAGTACAAGCAGCGGGCCATTCTCAGGTCCAGCCATTGCTGTGTGAAGTGTTACACCATTTGTTTGGATCGATTGAAATTCAATTTGCTCCATCCCTTTGCCACCCTTCTCCTTGTTCTTTTATTCTTCCAACATAGCATATTTTCCATTTTTCAGAAAATAAAAACACTCCCAAAAAAACCTTCACAATAGTGAAGGTCTTAGAATTTTGACCAAGGATCCTTGAACAGCGAATTGGTGTCTTATTGCGAAAGAAACAGAGAAGATATGTATTTGTGCTAAATGACTAAATAACTAAAAAAGCAGACTCTAATCAGTCTGCTTTTTTTACGATTTTTATTTATCTAGAGAATATTTTTCTATTGCTTCTTTTGGAGATATTTCTTCATCAAATGAAAGATAACGACAATACACTTCACTTAAGTGAAGTGGTTCTTCTTCTAAATTGTCTACAAGTTCAAATATATCTAGGATTGCTACTAATTTTTTTGTTGTTTGTCCGTAATCCCCATTTCCAAATGTTTCTTCTGGAAAACTTTTTTCTATAATTTTTTTAACTTCATCTTGATCTTTTGCTTTGATTAATACGATTCTTTCTTCAAATATCTTATCAGGTCTAACTTTGGGAGACGGTATGGATTCAAACAATAATTTTGCTGAAAAGAGATCATACATAGATTTATCACCTGGATATTCAATAGATTTAAGGTAAATATAAGGGAATTGTTTTTTGAGGTTGCTGTGTCCACAATCATTTTTTATTTTTATATCATTGCATGATCTTTATTTAGCTCTTTGTCTTCATCTATTTCATATAATTCAGCACCCAGATCAACCCATTTTTGCGGTCCTGTACTTGTCCGTGAAGTGCACCAAAGAACGTATCCTGTAATTCGACCAGTACATCTCCGTCAGCTTCTAGCGCTTCATATACAGCCTTTAGTTCTTCTTCATTGTCAAACTGCATAATCAATCTGAGATGTTCGGGCTTTGGTGTGCGGCCAAACCTATCTGAAAAGTGAAGCAATGATTCTCCAAGGTGAAGTTCCGCATGCAGCACACGGTCTTGATGTTCATTTAAAATATGAATATCTCCGCCAAAAATTCCTTGATAATATTGAAGAGATTCCTTCACATCGTCTACCACAATATAAGGACTAACGCTAATCATACCCTTCATCCTCCTCTTGTCCGTCCATCTTCTCTTTTATAGCTTATCCCAAATCGTATGAAAAAAGGCACAAATCGTCAACGGATTTGCACCTTTTTCTCATGAAGCTTTCGCTAATTCACTATGTTTGTTTGAATACGCTGCGTACATGACGACACCGATTAACAGCCAAACACCAAAGTAAAGCCACGTCCGGCCTGGTAAGTTGAGCATAAGGAACAAGCAGCAGCCCATTGAGATAATCGGCAAGACCGGCACAAATGGAACCCGGAATCCCCTCTCAAGCTGCTGATGTGTCTTTCTCAAAATGAGCACAGATAAACTCACCATCGCAAACGTCAATAAAGCACCGATATTCGCTAAATTGGACAAGTCCTTTAAATCAATAAACCCTGAAATAACAGCTGTCATGCCGCCAATCATCCATATGCTTGCAACAGGCGTATCGCTTTTGTTTGTTTTCGAAAACACTTTAGGCAAAAGTCCATCTCGTCCCATCGCATAAGCAATTCGAGTTGCTGCATAATTATTGGCGAAAATCACAGCCATCAATCCAATAACCGCACCGACAGAAATAATACCGGCTACGCTATTTTGATGTACACTTTGCAGCACATAGGACATAGCCTCTGTGACATTCAGTTTTGTATAGTGCACCATACCTGTCATGATCAAACAAACGACAATGTAAATGATCGTGCAAATGAGTAATGAGCCAATAATGCCAATTGGCAGATTCCGCTGCGGATTTTTTACCTCTTCCGCAGAAGCAGAAATCGCATCAAATCCTAAAAAGGCAAAAAACACAGCAGCAGCACCGGCAATGACGCCTTCTGCACCAAATGGCATAAACGGCTGCCAATTGGATGGCTGTACATAAAACCCGCCCACTACAATGAAAAGAACAATAATACCGAGTTTCACAAACACCATGATATTATTGAATTTTTTACTTTCCTTCGTTCCTCTAGATAAGATCCACGCAATCAGTAAGGCAATGATAATGGCTGGCAGATTCATGTATCCGCCTTGTTCTGGCCCCGCTAAAAATTGATGGGGAATCGAAATGCCAAACCCCTCAAGCAAGCTGTTGAAATAACTCGACCAGCCACTTGCGACAGCTGAAGCAGTCAGCATATAAACGGACAATAAAGTCCATCCCATTAGATGCCCGACAAGCTCACCCATCGTTGTATATGAATAAATGTATGCACTGCCGAATACAGGCAGCGCTGAAGCCATTTCTGCATAGCAAAGTGCTGCCAAACTGCACACAATCGCTGCAATGGCAAAGGAGAAAATGACAGCCGGTCCTGCATCCTTAGCCGCTGTAATTCCGGTTAACACCATGACCCCCGTGCCGATCACTGCCCCTATACCAAGGAGCGTGAGATCGAGCCCGCCCAGCGTTCTCTTTACCTTTTGCTGCCTGCTCTGTTCTAACAAATCGTGAATGTGTTTCTTACGAAGAATATGTCGCAAACCCTTTCCCTCCAAAACGTTAGAAAAACAAAAAATCATTCAAATTTCATTATAGCAGAATAGGTACTACGCATTCACAACCAATTCACGTAAATCTTTCTTCATGATTTTACCAAGCTTGTTTTTTGGCAGCTCCTGTGTGAAATGAATGGAGGGCACTTTGTAATCTGCCAAACGTTCCTGGCAATAGTTCACCACATCTTCTTCGGAGAAATCGGAGGATTCGTCTTTTACGATATACGCACTTGGCACTTCCCCATATAATTCGTCCGGTACCCCGATGACAGCTGACTCAATCACACCTGGAATTTGTTCAATAATCTCTTCTACTTGGTCAGGATAGATATTATCCCCGCCGTACAGAATCACATCTTTGTATCTGCCTGTGATGAAAAGAAAACCGTCTTTATCTAGATAGCCTGCATCCCCCATATGGAACCAGCCATCTTTCAGCACCTTCTCAGTAGCGTCAGGCTGATGATAGTAGCCTAGGAAATAAAATGGGCTTCTCATGACGACTTCGCCAATTTCTCCAGCTGGCAGTGTCTCCTCTGTCTCAGGATGTACGATTTTCACATCTACATCCGCATCCACTTTACCTGCAGAGCCCATTTTATCCTCACCCATCGCTGGATGCCACGCACTGACAACCCATGCTTCCGTACTTCCATAGCCATGCATCATCTGAATGCCTGCTTCTTTGTAATCTTTAATTAAGCGTACCGGCACCTTTGTACCGCCAGAAATCGCAATTTCAAAAGATGAGAGATCGTACGAACCGCGTTTCATTTCTTCTAGCATGTACGTGTAAGCTGATGGGAAAGCCATCATGAACGTAATTCTTTCTTTCTCAATCGTTTCTAAAATGCGTTTCGGTGTTGCATCATGTAAGAAGACAAGCGTATACCCTTCAATCGCAGCTGCGATCAGATGATTAATTGAACTCATATGATACAGCGGATGACTCGCCAAGTACCGTTTTCCTTTCAGATCAAATCCTCGATTCCCATGTCTTGTTAAAAATTGATAAATTCGTCCATGCCCGACCATACAGCCCTTTGGATTGCCCGTTGTTCCAGAAGTGAATAAAATCATCGCTAAATCCTCTTCTGATACCTCATCAGCAAGATGACTTCCATCATTTGAAGCCAAAATGTCTTCAAACAGCTGGGTTGTTTTCGCATTGACACCGGATTCCACCATCAGACAATCTTCTAAAGACATATTCACTGCGGCAATGATGTCACGGAATTCACGGTCAAAAAATAAAGCCTTTGGCTCTGCTTTTTTCAAAATACCTTCCAGCTCAAAAGAAGTAAGCTGCCAGCTAAGCGGAACTGCGACTGCACCTGCTTTGATGGCTGCCAGCATAATCGTTGAAAAGTGATGATGGTTTTGACAAATAAAGCAAACGCGGTCTCCTTTTCGAATCCCCTTTTGATATAAGTAATGAGCGAGCTGGTCAATGCGTTTTGCATATTCTTCAAATGTATAAGACACACCCCCGCCAGTTACCGCTTCAATTTGTGAAGAGCGTTCCATTCTGTCGTTAAGTAATGCCTGTAAAGTATTCAATATCTTCATCTCCAAACGTTTGATTTACAATAGCCAATTTCCAGTGAATGGGGTTGGCAGATTTTATCTCATTCACATTCTAAAATAAAACCAGCTGAAAGTAAAATCATTTCATTTTGGAATTGTTCTTTATATTAATTGATAATATAGGTAATTTTATAGCCGTCTTCCATTTTGGTTTAAATGATGATAACTATTATGATAAGATAGACCTAGTAATTGATCGGAAAATGCGAACGCAATAGGAAAAGAGGTATGGAGAATGCAACATTTCGAGCTAGAGGCAAGTTTATTAGACCATGCGCTGACAAAGTATTTAAAGGCGACGAAGCAAATAGATGAAGAAAACATCCCGAAAAACGTCACGAATGTGAAAGGGTTTATTTTACGCATCATTTATCGCCATCAATCATGTACTGTGAAAAATATTCTGCAGGAAGTTTCATTATCTCCCTCTGCAACAACAACCGCTCTCAATCACTTAGAAGATGAAGGGCTGATTATCCGCTCTCGAAATAATAATGACCGCCGTACTGTATGGATTACACTCTCTGAATCAGGTGAACAAATCGCAAAACAAATGATTGATAACCGCCAGCTGCTTGTCAATCAGCTGTTCAACCATCTTTCAGAAGAAGATAAAAAAACATTTTTTGAATTAATCGAAAAAATGATGGACGAGCACACATTAAAGGCTTAGGAATACTCCTAAGCCTTTAGATTTTTTGACAAAGGGCTAAAATGCCCTTTGTCTTCTTTTCAGCGTGATAGAAAACCTTTGCAGCCCTAGGAAGGACGAGTACCGGAGCGGAGCGAATTTACATTCGTGAGCACCGGCACGCAGGACTGACACCGAATGCGAGGGTTTGTCTACATGCTGAGGGCCTTCTTTTTATGGCTTTAAGATGACCTTTATACAATCATCCTGTTTTTCGTTAAATATGTGATACGCATGAGCGGCATCATCTAATGGCAATTGATGTGTGATGATCGCTCTAGGATCAATTTCACCGGTTGTCACTTTTTGATAGAGCTTTGACATGTAGCCTCTCGCCGGAGCCTGTCCCATTTTCAGGGTGACGTTTCTTGCGAAAAAGGCACCTAATGGGAACATATTGTATAGGCCGCCGTACACACCAGTCATCTGCACTGTCCCACATTTGCGGACGGCTTTTGTGGCAATTTGAATGGGTCCAATCGTTCCGCCTTGCAGCTTGAGTTTCTGCTCAATTTTTTCAAGCGGTGACTTCTTCCCGTCCATTCCCACACAATCGATCACAACATCGGCTCCACCCTTAGTGAGCTCCTTTAACGTTTCTCCCATGTCGGGATCTTCTGTAAAATCAAATACTTCTACGCCGCTCATCCGTTTTGCATGTCGCAGACGGTAATCAATGTAATCGACCGCAATCACACGTTCTGCCCCTTTTTGCCATGCAAATTGCTGCGCCATTAACCCAACAGGTCCACAGCCTAACACAATGACCGTATCACCTTTTTTCACACCTGCGTGCTCCACGCTCCAATAGGCAGTTGGAAGAACATCCGATAAGAACAGTAATTGTTCATCCTCCAGCTCACAATCATCTGGGATCTTAAACGGGGTGTAATTTCCAAAAGGCACGCGTAAATACTCTGCCTGTCCTCCAGGATAATTCCCATATTTCTCACTATATCCAAAAAGCCCACCCGAATCGTAGTGCGGGTTTGAGTTGTCGCATTGACTTTCTAAATGATGATGACAATATTGGCATTGACCACATGCAACGGTAAATGGAATAACGACACGATCTCCCTTTTTTACTACCGTGACATCCGGTCCAACTTCCTCCACAATCCCCATTGGCTCATGCCCAATCACATAGCCGATTGGAAGCGGGAAGTTCCCCTGATACAAATGTAAATCAGATCCACAAATTGCTGTTGATGTAATTCGTATGATCACATCTTCCCGATCTTGAATAGATGGCGCATCTACTTTCTTCACTGCAATGCTATTTTTTCCTTGATAAGTAACAGCTCTCACATGCATTTCCTCCTTTAGCGAAAATCATCTGTACATAGCTTCACCTGGAATGGATGGTTCATGCATCAGATCAGGAATATTTGAAAAACAAAAAAGCCCGTCGATGGGTTCGACAGGCGCTTATTCAATCATGTGTAACGCGTTACATATTTATCCTTTTTCGACAAAAACCAAATCATATTGAGAGGAAGTCTCTCGATCGATCATCAAGTTCCCTTCTTGAATAAAATAAGGACATATACTCGGGCTTTGTGATTCTTCAAACTGCTCATACAACTGCTCAATCTTTCCAGGGAGCAGTAAAAGCAAAAATTTATTAGAATGGGAAACGAATTCATAAGAATGAATCGTATCCGGCGGTATATAGGCAAAATCACCCGGCATCAGGCAAATATCCTCTCCGTTCAATTGAAGGTTCATTTTTCCTTCAACGCAATAGAGTGCTTCTGTATGTACTTGATGATAATGCGGAGGAAAATACTTTCCCTTCGCGCCTTCAATCACAAAATGGCTGAACCCGCCTCCAGTTGTTTCTGTTGTTGCGATCAGCTCATGAAGCTGACCATCCACGATATATTGCTTCCCTTCACCAGCCTCTAATACATAGGGCTGCACCGCCTGAGGGAGCTGACTATGAAATAAAACGGAGGGCTTGGTTGTATTTGATAGCTGCCGGATACCATGCATCAATATGAGATCGCTTTCTTTTCCAGCTTGTTCAAAGCTGGCTGCATCGAAAGCATGATCAGTCATCAGCCATTCGTTCTGCTGAAGCCTCTTCCCAATTTGCTGATAGACATCTGTCATTTGTCCGCCCAACGTATATGAAATAAACCTTGTTTTGTGACTATGCATTCTGTAGCCATGAATCGTTTTAGGCGGGATATGAATATAATCGAAGGCTGTGACCATATATTTTTTACCGTCCAGTATCACTTCAAGCTTTCCTTCCAGCACGAAAATGGTTTCAAATAAGTGCTCATGACAATGAAGTGGAAAATAAGCCCCTTTCCCACCTGTGATTAAGACAAGCTCAAACAGCTGATTCGTTTGATTTGCTTCTGCCAGCACATGAACAAGCTGATTTTCAAGCCCATACAGCTTCCCTGAACCAGACACGGTATAAAAATAGGTATCTTCGGATTGCTTGATTGATTGCGGTTGCTCCGACATCCCATCACTCCTCATGACTAATTGACTATCTTTATTATATAGACCAATTGATATAATAGATAGACAATATGCGAGAGATTTTACTCTTCTCGCATAAATAAGTGTCTAAGGTAACACTTTACGTGTTCTAACGGGGTCGTTTGTTTGAGTGCTGTGGTCATCGATAGACCCCCAATCACCATTGAATGAAGGAGAGAAGCCAGCTCATCCGCTTTGTTTTCTTCATATCCGCTGTTCATTAGCTTTTCTTTCACAAGCTCTTGCCAGCGGATCATTTCTTGTTTGCATGCAGCATGAAGCTGCGTATGTTCTGGCTTGGATTCTGCCGCCAGCAAGACAATCGGAATCCCTCTTTCACTTTCTTGCTCCATAAATCCCCGAATGATGTTTGTCATAAAACGGTCGATGGCGATATAAGGGTCATCCGAATAGGCAAAACTTTCTTCAATTCGATCGATGACCTTTTGACTAATATATTCAACGGCTGCTATGGCTAGCTCTTCTTTTCCGTTTGGAAAGTAATAATAAAGAGATCCTTTAGGCGTGCCGCTCTCTCTAATGATTTGATTCAATCCTGTCGCATGATACCCCTGTTTTCGTAAAAGAAGTGCAGCCGTTTGAATGATTCTGTCCTTCGTACTCACGTGTGACACTCCTTTCCCTCCATAGACAAATGTCGTTTCAACGTATGATTTGATTTGTTCCTTTCCAAATCGAGGATGTCTCCATTTCTGCTGCAAGCCGAAGCAGCCAGTCCTCTTTTCCCTTTGGTGCTGTCACCTGTACCCCTAAAGGCATGCCCGCTTCAGTGAGATGAACAGGAACACTCATAGAAGGCTGACCCGTTAAGTTGGCAAGCTGTGTAAATGGTGTGTAGGTCAGACTCTTTAAGAACATGTCATAAATGAGATCCTGCTGCGCTTGCATTGAGAGGGATGACACACGTAAAAGTTCAGTGATTTCCTCTTTCGAATGCATCAGCTCACCAACCTTTGGAGCTGAATAGGCAGTAGCTGGTGTCACAAAAAGATCGTACGTTTGATGAAATGATGCCATTTGTGCAGCCGCCATATCCCACGCATCAAGACTTTCTGTATAAGCAGCAGCGGTCACATTCTTGCCAGCCTCCGCCAGCACCCATGCGACGATGTCCGTTTCCTCCGGATTGACTGGACGTCCTAATGAACGAGCCAAGGACGTGAATAATGCAGACATTTCTCCGCTGTTCATGACGTAGTATTGCTGCATCAGATGGATCCCGTCAATTGCCGGCTTCGCTTCTTCTACTTGGTGCCCTTGGTCACTCAGCCATTTCACTGTTTGCTGAACCGCCTGCTTCGCTTCCTCACTAACCTTCGTACCTACTGGAGATTCTATACTGTAAGCAATTCGCATAGAAGATGTACGTTTCAATAGATCTTCTTGATAGCTGCCGTCGTATAACGGCGTTTGGAAAGCCGCTTCAGGCTGAATGACTTGAAGCAGATCAAGAAGGGCTGCACTGTCCCGCACTGTTTTTGTGAGTGTAAAATCAATGGAAGCCCCTTGCCACTGCCTTCCTGCGCCTGGTCCTACTGGCGTTCTTCCTCTCGTTGGCTTGAGACCGAACAAACCTGTAAAGGATGCTGGAATCCGAATGGATCCACCGCCATCACTTGCTCCACCAGCCGGTACGATGCCGCTTGCAACAGCTGCTGCCGTCCCCCCGCTTGAACCGCCAGGGGAATAGTCAGGATGCCAAGGGTTCCTCGTTGGACCATGTAAAGAAGGTTCTGTTACATTCCTTAAACCGAATTCTGGTGTGTTTGTATGACCCATCATGAGAAATCCAGCCTGCTTCAATCGATGGACAAAGTGGGAATCCGTTTTTGCCTTTACATCCTTTAACAATGCAGCACCTGCTGTCAGCGGTTCATTTTCCATCCCTTGCGATATATTTTTCAGTACAAATGGAACGCCCGCAAACGGCTGATTCGTATGTAATGTCTTGATTTCTTTTAATACTTGATCTTGTCTTGTCTGAATCACCGCATTTAGTTCAGGATTGACCTCATTCAATCTAGCAAATGCAGCCTGTACAAGCTCGTCTGGCGTTACCTGCTTATTCCGTACAAGTGCTGCCAAGCCAGTCGCATCATACGTCATATACTCTTTTACGTTCATCAGCATGTCCTACTTTCTCTTATTATGATCTCTCTATTGTCTACTAGATTTGTATGAATTTCAATTTCAGGTTACTTATAAAAAAACTTTCTGACAAACAATATGATTCTTCTAACCATCCTTCTCATTTCTCCGATATAATAGAGAAAAAAAGACGGAGGTCATCGTATGCAAGGGGCTATCGCCTTGAAAAAGAAAATCGTCGTAGTCATCGCGTTTCTTCTTGCGTTGACAACTGCCTTGCCTTACCATTCGCAGGCAGCTGCACCGCCAAAAGAAACAGATGTCATCATCGTCTATAAAAACCAAAAAGGAAAGCAAACGGCTATTGAAGAAAGTGAAAAAGTGAACACTCAGTACATACATCTTCCCGCTGTCGCTGTGACAGCAGATGAACAAGCGGTCACCTCACTCAAAAAAGATCCAAACATCGCTTATGTCTCAAAAAACATAAAGGTTAAACTCGCTTCTTCTACTATGAAAAAAACCGCTGCCGCTACGGGTCAGAATTTTTTGGTTCAACAATCTTACAACTTGCAAAAGCTGAATGTAAAGCAAGCGATAAAAGAAGGCGTCACGGGGAAAAATGTGAAGGTAGCTGTTTTAGATACTGGTATTTCTCCACATGAGGATTTAAAGATATCCGGCGGGAAATCATTTGTGAAGTACACAACTTCCTATAAAGATGATCAAGGGCATGGCACACATGTCGCAGGCACGATTGGTGCGCTCAATAACGATTATGGCACAGTCGGCGTCGCTTCTGGTGCGAAGCTGTATGCTGTAAAAGTGTTAGATAAAAAGGGAGAAGGCGACTTGTACAGCCTGCTTCGAGGCATCGATTGGGCCATTAACAACAAGATGGATATTATGAATTTAAGCCTAAGTTTTGAAGACAATATCCCCATCTTGCATTCAGCAGTGGATGCGGCATACAAAAAAGGACTGCTTGTGGTAGCTGCAAGCGGGAATGATGGGAAGAAGAATTATATTAGCTACCCTGCCGCGTACAATAGCGTCATTGCCGTTTCTGCAACGACGGACAAAGACAAACTCGCGTCTCTCTCAAATACAGGGAAAGGCATTGAATTTTCTGCCCCTGGCCAGAACGTCATTAGCACTTATTTAAAGAATGAATATTGGTATGCAACAGGTACATCACAAGCTGCACCGCATGTCACAGGCATGCTGGCACTGTTGAAACAGCTTCATCCGAAGAAAACAAATGTACAGCTTCGCACCTTATTGCGCAGCTATACAGTGGATCTTGGCGCAAAAGGAAGGGATCCACAATTCGGCTATGGCCGCATGCAATATATACCACAATCAAGCTTTTTGAAGGCTGCGACCAGCGCTGTCAAAACAGCCGAAACATCTAAAAAGCAGGCAGATGTCAATCAAGCCAAAACGAGAATTGGCAGACTCACTGCAAGTAAACAAAAAACAGCACTCACCGAACGGGTGAAAAAGGTACAAGGAACCATTGATATCCGTTCCGCACGTGCAAAGGTTCAAACAGCCGAAAAAAGCAAAACACAAGGCGCCATTAAAAGCGCCCAAACGGCTATCAAAAAGCTAAACAAAGGCAAAGAAAAAACAAGCCTCCAAAACCGGCTCGACAAAGTCAAAAAACAGGTCGCCTATCAAAAGAAAGTGACAGACGCCAAACAAAAGGTCAAAAAAGCGGAAGCCAAACGAACAAAGAAAACAAAAGCCGCGGCTCAAACCGCTGTCAAACAGCTAAAAGCTTCCAAAACGAAAACCAACTTACAGAAACGATTAAACCGTATCAAGGTTTGACAGAAAAAAACGATTCCTCGCCTGAAAGGAATCGTTTTTTCTATTTCAACATCGGCTCAAACAAGCTGTGATGATATTTCCCTTCGACATCTGCCCTCACTTGATCGAGTATGCTTTCTAACGAAGCCATCACACCCTCTAATGCCTGGCGCACTGAACCTTGTTCAAAAGCCGCTAAACTCTCCGGCAATTCATCTTCATCCAACACAAAGAAATGACCATTCGGCAGAACGAGAAGATCAATAATGAGGTCTTCAAATATGACCAGCTGGCCGTTGAACCATGTATTCCCCACAATATTAAAATAAGACCCAAGTTCCTTCCCTTGATCATCCCTCCAGAAGTAAATATTGTAAGGTCGATCCTTCCAATAATAAGCGGTCGTATAGCTCCCTTTTGGAATGGTCAGAGCACCATCACCTGCCCTCATCGTAAACGTGTCTTCGATCTTGTGAAACAGCACAGCCTGCTGCTCCTGTGCGTCTAACAGCTGACAAGTATATTCCACGACCTTCTGATCGTATTTGATTTTCCTCTCGATTACTTCATCCCAACGATCCGCATGTAGCGAAAACAACATGTCACAACTCCCTCTTGCATCTAGTTTCTCTCTTTCCAGTATACACCGTTTTTTTATGAAAAAATAAAGGGTTGCTGCATTCACATATGGAAGACCTATGATGAGGTGAAATAAATGAACGGAATCACGATTCTTGAAAACCTTACACAGCTTGGACAAATCATCCTCATTTTTTGCGGCTATGCCCTTTATTGGCGGCTGGTGAAAACGAAGAGAGAACGAAAGCTTTCTCCTTATGAGCGCATGTTAAAATTCTTTGTTATGTTCGGTTTAATCTCGTGGTTGGTATCATATTGGGCGCTTGTATTGTGGGCATAAATTGAAAAAGGAAGAGCTGTCCATTGAGGACGTGCTCTTCCTTTTATTACGCGTGATGTGATGAACCTGCCGGCTGTTCTTTTTGGATAACATATTGATAGCTCTTGACATGCGTCCCATTTTGATTCACAAATTCTTTATCTAGTGCACGCTCAAAGCCCATTCTTTCATATAGACGAATGGCAGCCTGCATTTTATCAGATGTATGAAGATACAGGACATTTTCGCCCCATGATTGCGTAAGTTCAATACTTTTACGTAACAATGACTCTGCAATTCCTTTTCCCCTAACATCGGGATCTACTCCTAAAAACCGGACGATGGCTGATGTAATGCCCATTTCGGGTTTGTCATACGCTTGCTCTGATGACCGAAACATTTGAAGCGTCCCCACGACCTTGCCTTCAAGCTCCGCCACAAGCATCAGCTCCATGTTCGGATTATCTACAGCTGCTGCAAGCGCAGCAGAATAATTTTGCCAGCCTTCCTCTGTAAATTGAGGCTCATACTGTGAATAGGATTTGATTAGTACATGCCTGATCGCTTCATGATCTTCTTTGACTGCTTGACGAATGATTAGCTCTTGCTGCTTCATGTCAGCACCTCCTGTTGTTTATTGCTAGATATACGTATCATGCAAATACTGCATGTCGATGACCTTGTTCTTTTCTCTACTCATTCAATGTAAAGAGTCTCATTCGAAAGATCAATCATTTTGCACGGAATCATCTTTGAAAATTTCCATTGAAAAGGAACGCTTGATTCATTATGCTGTTTTGAGGAAGTATACGAGGAGTGTAGTGATCATATGAGTTCTTTATCTTATCCCCAAGAATCGAAAAAAAATCGATTTCTCCTTGCTGCATTGCTTGGGTCTTTAACAGCCCTTGCACCGCTTGCAATGGATATGTATTTACCTGCTTTGCCTAATATTGCGCGTGATTTTGAAGCAAGCACGGCTTTGTCCCAATTAAGTCTTATGGCTTGTCTTATTGGACTGGCGCTTGGACAGCTGATTGCAGGTCCTATTAGTGATACGATCGGCAGAAGAAAACCGCTGATGATCGGCTTAATCATTTTTATAGCTGCATCACTTTTATGTACGGTGGTCACATCGATTTGGATGTTCATCCTCTTAAGATTGATTCAAGGGCTCGCTGGTTCAGCTGGCATTGTCATTGCACGAGCCATTGTGCGAGATCATTATGAAGGATCAGAAATGACGAAATTCTTTGCACTGCTGATGTTGGTCAACGGGGTTGCTCCGGCAGCGGCACCTATTGTGGGCGGACAGATTTTACGCTTTACAACATGGCAGGGTGTATTTGTTCTACTAGGAATTCTCGGGGCCTTGATGCTGCTGAGATCCATTTTTTCACTACAAGAAAGTTTACATGTGGAGCGCAGACAGACTGGGGGCTTTCAACAGATTGTTGGTGCCATGAAAATTTTAGCGAGTGATCGTCTCTTTGTTGGGTATGCCCTCTCGCAGGGTCTTGTATTCGCAGCGATGTTTGCCTATATTTCTGGCTCACCGTTTGTGCTCCAGGATCTTTTCCACCTTTCTCCACAAGGATTTAGTGCTGCCTTTGCAGTGAACAGTCTTGGCATCATCATGGCTGGACAAGTATTTGCCCGTGTCGCTGTAAAAATCGGCGAAGAGAAAGTTCTTCGCATTGGATTGCTGACAGCTGCCTTAGGCGGCGTCACCTTATTTTTGATGATCTCCATTGATGCAGGATTGTATGGCATTCTCATTCCATTGTTTTTTGTTGTCTCAAGCGTCGGAATTGTCGGTACGTCCGCGCCGTCTCTTGCGATGCAGCATCATGGAGCGCATGCAGGAAGTGCAGCTGCCCTCATCGGGGTGGCACAAATGCTGCTAGGCGCATGCATGACACCTCTTGTCGGACTAGCGGGAAGCCAAACAGCCTTTCCTATGGGCCTGATCATTATGCTTTGTGAACTAGGTGCACTTTGCTGTTATTTCTCCTTTGTGGTTCGAGCGAAAAAAAGACCCGCATAAGCGGGTCTTTCATTTATGGCTTGTTCCAATTGATAGTGCGGAACACATTGTTCTGGTCATTGTTGTGATATGCATCTAGGTCAAAGCCTGATAGTCCAAAACCAATTGCCATGATCATTCCTCCGACAACGGTGAAGATGATCCCCCATTTGATGCATTGCTTTTTTAAATCATTCACATTCATATTCTCACGACCTTCTTTTTAAACATTCCCATGAATGCCTTAGTGGTTTGAACAGTCATTTGAACAAATAGCTTTGTCAAATACACCGTGGCTATGCCGCATAATAATCCGACACCTAATAGAAGAATACCCACTCCAACCTGCGTCACCACCACATGCAAACCGTCCTGAAAAATAAATGGAGAACCAATGATGCTCCAAAAACCTCCGAGCAGACCAGTGAGCGTCAATGCACCTGTGACGAGCGGAACGCACCAAACCACCATATAGACAGAAAGAATCAGCAGAAAGACCGTTGCTAAAATACTTCCCCATAACGGAAAGCCCAAAATGAGAATGGAAAGCCTTGTAGCTTTTTCTCCGAACGTCGGCACCTGAGCAGTTTTGATTCCTTGTTCCTTCATAATCCCCTCAGCGATGATTGAAGGCTGACCCACTTGATGAACAGCTTCCTGTTCGCTGTAGCCATCTTCCTGATAATCCTCGATCATTTCATCGTAATATTCGATGAACCGATCACTTTCTTTTTCGCCTAGACGATGCAGGTGCTTCTCTAAGCTGGCTAAAAATTCTTTTTTATTCATTGCCCTGTCCTCCAGAAATAAAGTCGTAAATCGCCATTACTTGATCCCATTCCGCTAAAAACTGCGCCATATGCTCACGGCCGCTATTTGTCATTCGGTAGTACTTTCTTAATCGACTGTTATGTTCCTGGGAATAGGTCTCCACATAGTTGTTTTGCTCTAACCGCTTTAATATCGGATATAATGTCGATTCTGAAATCTCAATACAATGGGACATATCTTTAATAATTTGATAACCATAGGAATCGCCTTTCTTTAATACCGCCAGTACACAGAATTCCAGCAAACCTTTTTTTAATTGTGCATTCATGATTACAACTCCTAACCATTTATACTATACAATACATAGTATGATGTGACAAGAGGTATAGAGCATAAAAAAAGACCCGGTTAAGGTCTTTTCAGGTTTATATATTCACAAATCCTTCTCCGAACACATCACGCACGTCATGGACAACAACGAATGCGTCTCGATCAATTTTCTTGATGATTTTCTTTAGGCGCATGAGCTCTTGCTTTTGAATGACTGCGTAGAGAATCTCCTTCGATTCCTTTGAATAATGACCGCGTCCGTTTAAAATCGTCACGCCTCGATCCAAAGTGTGATTGATTTCTTCAGCAATATCATCTTTGCATGAAGAAATAATCGTTACTGCCTTTTTCGTGTTAAGCCCTTCTATCACGAAGTCCATCACCTTTGTTGCCACGTACAGCATCACAATGGTGAACATTAATTTTTCCGCACCAATAATAAAGTAGGAAGCAAATACGACGATCAGATCAAAGAACAAGATGGCATAGCTCACGTTCCAGTCTAAATACTTGTTGGCAATTCTTCCGAGTATGGCAGAACCCGCCGTTGTACCGCCTGCTCTTAGCACAAGACCAATTCCAATACCGATGATAATTCCTGCGAAAATCGCTCCAATGATCAATTCATGTACATTCACGACCCATGTTGTGGTCAGGTGTAAAAATAGGGAGTTACTTGCGACGGCAACCACAGTATAAATCGTCGTCTTCTTGTCCAAATATTTATACCCCACAAGCAGCAGGATGGCATTAAACACCAGGTTCGTCAGCCATGGTGCAATTTCAAACAAATAATAGAAAATGATGGACAGCCCCGTTACACCGCCTTCACCAAATTCAAGTGGAATGACAAACATGTTCACTGCTGCAGCAAATAAAAAAGAACCAATCAGAATCATAGCCAAATCTTTTACACATTTTTTCAATTTCTTCTTTCCTCCTTTTCTAAGCATATAAAAAACCCTCTTTCTGCACGAAAGAAGACAGTCGTTGGACAAAATAAAAATCAAAAGACAGCGCCTTTTGATGAAGCTTTCTGAAATGAACCTTTCCATAATATATATCTCTTTTTAGAGGCTGTCAATGACTTGGTTTTCTATTATTTTGACTGCATGTTTATGCACCGGAACCCGCATGTTTTCAAGGTTTTTCCGCGATATCATGCTTTTTCCTCTCCTTGACAAAAACACTTTAGTCATTTAAACTACTGCCTCATATCATATCCATCATTTCCAACTAAAAAGGAGGGTGTTCGATTCCGATGAATCCTATTCAAAGCCGTTTACAGCCTCACGCACCTTTGGTTTTAGACGGTGCACTTGCAACGGAGCTTGAACGAAAGGGCTGCGATTTAAACGATCGTTTATGGTCAGCCAAAATACTCATTGAACAGCCAGAATTGATTCAGCAAGTACACTTGGATTACTTCCAAGCCGGAGCTGACTGTGCCACAACAGCGAGCTACCAAACAACGATTGATGGCTTCGCTGAAAAAGGCTATACAAAAGAAGAAGCCATTGAACTAATGAAACGATCTGTCACTTTAGCAAAAGAGGCACGCGATCTTTTTTGGCAGGATGAAGCGCGTCGTAAAGGGCGGACAAAACCATTTGTCGCAGGATCTGTGGGGCCATTCGGCGCTTATTTGTCTGATGGTTCAGAATATAAGGGAAATTACGGACTCACGGAGCAGGCACTTATTGATTTTCACAGACCAAGAATTCAGGCATTAGTAGAAGCTGGTGCAGACATTCTTGCATGTGAAACGATCCCTTGTCTGATTGAAGCAACGGCTATCGCAAAGCTGCTGCAAGATGAATTCAGTGGTGTATGTGCTTGGATTACTTTCAGCGCGAAGGATGACCTTCATATTAGTGAAGGTGATTTGCTCAGAGAATGTGTACAAGTACTGGAACCATATGAACAGATCGCTGCTGTTGGTGTAAACTGTACGCCGCCGCAATTTATCTCTTCTCTCATTCAAGAGATGAAAAAGGGGACGAGCAAGCCGATTGTCGTATATCCAAACTCAGGAGAATTATATGATCCTGAAGAAAAGGTATGGAGCGGGGATACATCTCAGCATACATTTGGTGAATGTGCGCATCAATGGTACAAAGACGGCGCGCATATCATCGGCGGCTGCTGCCGGACGACCCCAGAAGATATCACGGACATCTTAAAACAAACCACATCATAGCACCACGAATCATCACACATACTTCTAAGCAAAAGGGCGGGAAGACATGGAACAAGCAAAAGATCAGTCACAACAATATCAACGAAAAATGACGAGCCGCCACCTGTTCATGCTTTCTCTAGGCGGCGTTATTGGAACAGGGCTCTTTTTAAGCTCTGGGTATACCATCAATCAGGCAGGACCCGCAGGAACGATTCTTGCCTATCTTGTCGGGGCATTAATTGTGTACCTCGTGATGCTCTGTTTAGGCGAGCTATCTGTCGCAATGCCGGTTACAGGGGCCTTTCATACGTATGCAACAAAATACATTGGACCCGGCACAGGCTATACAGTCGCTTGGCTCTACTGGCTGACATGGACAGTGGCACTCGGTTCGGAATTTACAGCGGCAGGCCTTTTAATGCAGCGCTGGTTCCCAGACACATCGGTTTGGATGTGGAGCGGCGTTTTTGCTCTTCTCATCTTTTTACTCAATGCTTTTACAGTTAAGTTCTTTGCAGAATCGGAATTTTGGTTTTCCAGCATTAAAGTAATGGCTATTATTCTCTTTATTATCCTTGGCGGAGCTGCGATGTTTGGCTTGATTCCATTAAAGGGCGGTGAGGCCGCTCCGTTCTTTTCTAACTTCACTGGAGAAGGCGGACTTTTCCCAAACGGCTTTTTACCAATTTTAATGACGATGCTAGCCGTCAATTTCGCTTTTTCAGGTACGGAGTTAATTGGAATTGCTGCGGGTGAAAGCGTCAATCCTGACGAGACCATTCCAAGAGCGATTCGCACAACCGTACTGCGTCTTGTCCTGTTTTTCGTTGGAACGATCGTGGTCTTAGCCGGCTTGATCCCAGTGGAAGAAGCCGGGGTGATCAAAAGTCCATTTGTTGTGGTGTTTGATCGAATCGGGATTCCATATGCCGCAGATTTCATGAATTTTGTCATTTTGACAGCGATCTTATCTGCTGCAAACTCTGGACTATACGCGTCATCCCGTATGCTCTGGTCACTTTCTGAGGAACGGACACTGCCTAAGAAACTTGCAAAGCTGACATCAAAAGGAATTCCTTTGAATGCACTGATTTTAAGTATGATCGGCGGTATTCTTTCTTTGTTATCAAGTGTCATCGCACCCGAAACGGTATACCTTGTCCTTGTTTCGATCTCTGGACTGGCCGTTGTAATCGTGTGGATGGGGATTGCTGCCTCACAGTTGATGTTTCGGAAACGTTTTTTACAGGAAGGCGGACAGCTCCATGATCTTTCCTTTCGAACCCCGCTCTATCCAGTGGTTCCAATTGCTGCCTTCCTCCTGTGTTTTGCATCTGTCATCGGTATTGCCTTTGATCCAAATCAGCGGATTGCCCTCATCTGCGGCATTCCTTTCATCGCGCTCTGCTATGCTGCCTATTATGTGACAGCTTGGATTCAGAAAAAACGAGAAGAACCTGGTGTATAGCACCAGGTTTTTTAAAGTATAAACAACTTGACAAAAAAGGATATCACTAGCAAAAGAAACACACATTGGTATATGATAGGAATCTATGATTTTCAGGATGAACCAAGGGAGTTGTCACTAATATGGAAATGACCATTACAAGAGCATTAAGTGAACTGAAAATGTTAGATAAGAGAATCAACCGAACCGTTGATGAAGCCGTACTTGGTGGATTGATGATCGGGAAACATATACAGCACGGGTTTCAAAATCAAGAAGAAATCGAAAAAAAGGCGAAGGCTGATGACCAATCGATTCAAGCATTAATCAAACGCCGGAATGCCATCAAATCAGCCATTGTTGTGTCGAATGCGACCACAACAATTGATGTAGCGGGTGTCAGCATGACGGTGGCAGAAGCGATTGAACGGAAGACGTCCATTGAATACGATATTCGTTATTTACGGAAATTAAAAAAGGTGTACACAGAACTAGTAGACAAAGCAGAACAAACCAATGAAGATGTGAAAAAGAGACTCGACCAGCATTTAGAAACCTTGTTTGGAAAAGACGGAAAAACACAAGCGGCTGCCAACCAAGAGATCGTCAAGTCGTTCCTAGCTGAAAATGAGGCAACGATCATCGATCCGCTTCGTCTTCGAGTGAAGATTGAAAAGCTTTCGAACGAAATTGAGGATTTTCAAATGGAAGTTGATTTTTCCTTGTCTGAAAGCAATACACTGACGAAAGTACAGATCGATTAATTGATTTTGTTAGTGAGCCGAAAATCGATAGAACTAAACACCTCCGAGGGAAAGGTCATTCCCTCCTCATCTGATCATCTCTGGATGATCCTTGATAAAAGCTCAAAGCTGAAGGTTCAAGGATCAACGTTCAAGTGTGAAAGTTCTTATCCATCAAAGCTCAGAATTAAAAGGTAAACGCTCGATCAAATCTGGGAGTCACGGCTCATGAGTGTTTGTTTATCGACTCTTTCGGTTGCCGCCCAGCAGGTTTGCTAACAAAAAGAAAAGGATGTCACCTGATGACATCCTTTTTTCTATGAAAAAACGACAGGGCTTTCGCCAAGTCGCCTCTTCCAGCAGATTAGTAACGTGATGTATATGCCAAATGGTATACACTTGTGACATTTGAAGATAGCTTGATGTCGTTTGAAGTGAACGTCACCGGAACGATATCGTAGTAATGTGTAGACCAGCCTGCATTATTGTATGTTTGGTAGCCTGCACCTGCAGGAACTTGAAACGTCAGTGAAAATTGTCCATTTACGTCTGTTGTGCCTGTCGCTGTTTGAGCATATGATTTGATTGCTGCTTCAAAATAAAGCTGGATCGGCTGATTGGGCATGAGATTTCCACTTGTATCTTTTAGTGTTCCTTTAAACGTAGCTGGATAATAAGAACCCACGCGATATTTACTGCCAGAACCGTAATTAACCATACCTCCGTCTGCTGCTGTAACACTAGTTACTTGTACAGATGCTGGTACTGCACCTGTTTCCTCAGCATGTGCAAAGGTTGGGAATACGAGAAGCAATGATAGAAAGAAAGCAAACAAGATTTTTTTCATCTGTAAATCCTCCTTTTTTTCCTACTATATTACTATCGACATTAATTGGTATTTTTCCAGTAACAAACAAAAGAACTTCCCTTTTTTTAGAAAGGGAAGTTCTTCTCTTACTTTTTCACAACAACAACCTTCACCGCTTTGCTTTCTCTTTTTCTCACATCAGAAGCGGTCACATACAAGACCGTTTTGGCTTTTTGCGGTTTCATTTGGGCAGTAAATGCGCCCTTGTTATTCGTTTTCACCGTTTTGATGACTTTCTTTGATTTGTTTTTCACTTTAATGGTCAATCCTGCACCCGCAGTTCCTTTGACCGTTTTACTTTTGACCGTTACTTTGCCCACTTTCGGCTTAGCTGGTGTTTTGCCTTTTTTGACGACTGTTTTGAGCGTTGTAGCGGCCTTTCCTTTTGAAATCTTAATGTGAAGCACTTTGTTTTTGTTCTGATGCTTGATCTTCACACTAAAAGTTCCATTTTTGCCTGCTGTGCCTTTTCCAAGCAGGGTTTTGCCTCTATACACAGAAATAGCAGCGCCTGCCTTTGCTTTACCTGTCACCTTTTGATGCTGATCCTCCACTTTGCTCACAGATGCATTCAATTCGACAGCACTTAAAGCAGCAAATGCATTCAGTCTGCCATGTCCTGTCATCCAATCAATACCTGGAATTTTCGGATCGATAATTGGCTCATCGTTTTCATCATAGAAAACGTCATCTTTTCCATCAACAGATGTAAAGGAGATCTTATCTGCTGTGCTTTGCAAGATATTCCTTACTTGATTTGGCTTCAAGGATGGATTTTTAGAAAGCAGTAATCCTGCTGCCGCTGCCACATATGGTGTCGCCATTGATGTCCCGCTCAGGTATGAGACATTCCCATCTGGCATTAAGCTTGGAATATCAGATCCTGGTGCAGACATGCTCAGTCCTTTACCGTAGCTTGAGAATTCAGCGGCAATATCCATACGGTTGCTTGCGCCAATGGCCATTGCGTACTTTGATGTCGCAGGATAGCCCATTTCTGGAACGCCATCATTTCCACTCGCCACGACCACTAGTACATTTCTTTGAGCCGCGTAGTTCATTGCATATTCAATCACCCTGCTGTAGTAGCCGCCAAGGCTCATGTTGATGACCTTTGCGCCTTTATCCACTGCATGCTTGATTCCAAGTGCAATATGCTCTGTATCTCCAAAGCCATAGGCATCCAGCACCTTCACCGGAATGATGCCCGTATGTTGATTGAGACCTGCCATGGAGTAATGATTATCGGCTTTTGCGGCAATGATGCCGGCAACATGCGTACCGTGTCCATTGTCATCAATCGCATCTTTGTTTCGTCCAATGAGATTCGCACCTAAGTCCGTACGAACAGTCCCGCTTAAATCAGTCAAACGACTGTCTACACCTGTATCCACAACAGCAATTAATGTTTGCTTCATTTTGCTTGTGCCAATCAGTGTATTCATTTGTTCAAACTTCACATCAGCGCCTTTTTTCCCGCTGTTTTGCGCACTGTTTTTCAGTGGCCACTGGTAACCATACTGCACGTCATTGCTAAGTGCACGATAGGTTTGAACAGGCTCCGCAAATTCAACATTCGGCATACTGGACAGCTTTCTTGCAGTGCTTTTGATCACAGCTTTGCCTATTTTTAGTGTCTTTCCAGCTGATTCTTGCCCTGCTGGTACATCATAGACATACATTCCTTTAAACAAAGGACTTACTGACTGCGATGTCACGCGGTTTTCTTGGATTCCATAGCTTTTCATCTTCTTTTTCGCAGATTGAAGCGTTTGGCCATCCTTTAGTTTAAAAATGATCTTATTCGTCTTCACTTTCTCTTCTTTTACAAGCTTTTGCTTCTCTAATACATAACCGATCGATTTTCCTTCAAGCTGATCGATTCCAATTTTTTGACTCACTGCTTCTAATTCCTTCTTTAAATAGGCAGGACTTGCTCCTTTGAGCATATCAAAAAGGGAACGGATCGCCTGTTGTTCTTTCTCTGTCACGATATGACCGCTAAATGCACCATTTTTCTCTACGTCATTTAGCAGTGTCTTTAATGTCAGCAGATGATTGTATACCTTTTGCTGCTCATTTTTTTGTTTGATGAGCTTCGATTTGAGAAATGGCTTTGTCTTTTGGAGCAGGCGACTCAGCTTCTGACCATTTGGTGTTTCATTAAAACGTTTATCTTCAATTGTACGCATCGATTGGAGAATTTCGCGCCCGTACTTTTTCTCAATAATAATGATGTCAGGCTCATCGTCTTCAGGGAAAACGGGTTCAGAAGGCGGAAGGTTAGCTCCTTTATACCCAATTGTATAGGCCGCATCCTCTCCCTCATCACGGCTGTCTTCCTCCGACCCTAAATAGAGCACTTTGACAAAATAAGGACCTGACCATGCATGCGGGAAGTCGATCTCTGTCTCTCCACTTGCAGTGTCCACACGATATCTGGAATAAGTGTCATCCTTCATCGCTCTGTCTTTACTTGGATAGACCGATACGGACAACACCTGTTTACTTTTTACAGAAATTTTCATATGTGTATGTTTTGCCACCTCTTGTGCAGATGGCGTGATTTGGTACCATGACTCTTCCTTTTCATTCTGTAATGTACCTGAGATCACTTCACCATTTTTTAACCCAATGGCTTCATTGACAGTTGTTCCTTTACTGGCAGCTGCTGCCTCATATCCAGGTAATGCCGCCATACAGAGAATGATGGCCATGAGTACGATCACACAGGATTTGACCTGCTTTTTGAACATGAAAAGACCCCCTTATCTTTTGTAATACCTTGGAAGAATATCACAGAAATGCATTTAGTAGAATCTGTTTTTTACATAATTAAACTCGTTTTAAGCTAGGATTTGAGATATACAGACAGCAAAACGAATAGCTTCATAAACTTTTTGCCATTTCAAACGGAAAATGATGCTATTTAACCATGCCGAAAAGTACATTACAATCAACTTGTAAGCGCTTAACAAACAAGAGAGAAGGGATCAGCTTGTTCCAAAAAGATCATGTTTTCACACAAGTAAACGGACGATCAAAGAATGAGATTTTACAATACATTGCCGAGAAAGCTGAAGACCTTCAGATTACAAACGATCAGGCGGGGTTATTATCCGATTTGTTGACTCGCGAAGACGAAGTCTCAACAGGACTTCAGCAAGGCTTCGCCATTCCTCATACAAAAAGCTCCGCTGTACAAACGGCTTCACTTCTATTTTTAGAGTTAGAACAACCTATTGAATGGGGAAGCTTCGACGATTTGCCCACAAGCTATTTATTTACACTGCTCGTTCCATTAGAAGAAGCAAATGTCACACACCTGAAATTACTGTCAGGGATTGCGACAAGCCTCATGGAACCGGCTTTCATCGAAAAGATACAACCAGGTCAAACCGCTGACTATTATTACGAAGTCATTGAACAACAATTGAAAGAGGGGATTACACAATGAAAATTGTCGGTGTCACTTCATGTCCAGCAGGGTTAGCTCATACACCAATGGCAGCAAAGGCATTAGAGAATGCGGGTAAACAGCTCGGTCACGAGATCAAAATCGAGCAGCAAGGGATTATGGGACAGGTAAATAGCATTACAACAGAGGAAGCAAAGCAGGCAGACCTTTGTATCATTGCCTCAAACCAGCATATCAACGATGCGGAACGTTTCTCAGGCATTCCCACAGTACGTGTCGAGATCGGACGCGCCTTAAAAAATGCCGAGCAAATCATCACAAAAGCCGTAGCACTTGTTGAAAAGAAAAAATCAGAATCTTAATAAACGTGAGCAATGCCATATAGAAAGGAGCAAAGCAAAATGAAAGCAAAATTAAAAGTCATTGAAGGCCATCTCATGACCGGTATTTCTTATATTCTTCCTGTGATCATCGGCGCCTCCCTTATCGTTGGTTTAGCAAAACTAGTCGGATTAGGATTTGGTGTTTCAGATTTAAACGCCTATAAGGATGCTGGCGGCATTTTACACGGCGCCTATTTAATGGAGCAGGTTGGCTGGACAGGCATTGGCTTAATGAACGTCCTGCTCGCTGGATTTATCGCCTATTCGATTGCGGATAAATCAGGTCTTGCGGCCGGCTTCATCGGTGGTGCCCTTGCCAGCTCAACGAATGCTGGATTTATCGGTGCCGTCATTGCAGGCTTCTTCGCAGGATATGTCGCTCTTTTTGTAAAACGAAAAATTCAAATTCAAGGCTCCGCAGCCGGACTCGTTCCTCTGCTCATCTTACCGCTTATAACCGTTGGCTTAACCGGGCTTCTCATGTCCGTTCTGCTGGGCGGACCATTAGGCGCTTTGAACACGGCATTAATTGAATGGATCAAAGGTATGGTCGCTGACGGCACAAGCACACTTGCACTCGCTCTGATTCTAGGTGCGATGATTGGCTTCGACCTTGGCGGACCGGTGAATAAATCCGCTTGGATGGCAGGTAACGCACTCTTCCTATCAGGCGTCTACCTCCCTGCCATCCTCGTCAATATTGCGATTGTCATTCCGCCGCTTGGATACGGGCTTGCGACATTGATTCGAAAACGCAACTTCTCTCCAACCTTTAGAGAAGCCGGACGAGGCGGGCTTGTGATGGGCATTATCGGTATTACGGAAGGGGCGATTCCTTTTACCCTTGTCAATCCTTTGAAATTGATTCCGCTCAATGTTGTCGCGTGTGCTGCTGGAAGCGGGGTCGCTGCATTATTAGGTGTTCATGACATCATGCCGCCAATTGGCGGGCTATACGGCTTCTTCTCAGTCGGAAACTGGTGGGCCTATTTAATCGGAGCCCTTACTGGCGCACTCGTCATCGGTATTGGCGCCAACCTGCTTGTGAATTTCTCTGAGAAAAAAGAGCCAAAAACGCCAGAACATGACCAGAAGCAGAAAGAAGAAGACGATTTTGACCTTGTGCTAGAAGGATAATTTGAACATAGAAAGGTGTCGTTGATCAATGACTGTCAATGTACATGTGATTCCACATACTCACTGGGACCGGGAATGGTATTTCACCACCTCCCGATCCCGTATCTACTTAATGAAAAGCGTAATGGACATTTTAGACACCCTTGAAACAGATGAAAGGTTCCATTACTTCATGCTCGATGCACAGGCATCCTTATTGGATGATTACTTGAAATGGCGCCCTGAGGATGAGAATAGAATCAAAAAACTCGTCACAGCCAAACGTCTCATCATCGGCCCATGGTATACCCAAACCGACCAGCTCGTCATTTCAGGTGAATCGATTGTACGGAACCTGCAATATGGGATTGAACGCTGTCAGCAGTTCGGTCATGTGATGAAAGTCGGCTATGTCCCTGATTCCTTCGGTCAATCCGCGCAAATGCCTCAAATTTACCGTGGATTCGGCATTGTGGATACAGCTTTTTGGCGCGGTGTTTCAGACCATATGACGAATCACACTGAATTCAATTGGCAAGGTGCTGACGGCAGTGAAGTCTTTGCTGTGAACCTGCCATTTGGCTACTACTACGGTGGAAATATTCCTGAGAAGGATGAGGATTTACAAGCCTTTTTATCTGAAAAAATTGGTGCGCTGCAAGCAAAGGCAACCACAAAGAATGTCTATTTCCCAAATGGCTTTGACCAGGCACCGATCCGCAAAAACCTGCCTGACTTATTAGGAAAAGCCAATGAACTTGACGAGCACCACTATCAAATCAGCAGTTTAGAAGATTACATTGCAGCAGTAAAAAAAGAGCGGACGTCTTTTGAAACATTAGAAGGAGAGCTCATTCATGCGAAGCATATGCGGATTCACAAATCTATTTTTTCAACACGAGCTGATTTAAAAATCTTAAACAATCAAATTGAAAACTATCTCGTCAATGTGATGGAGCCTATCCTAACGATTAGCTATTCACTCGGACACGACTATCCGCATGATACGGTTCGTGATATTTGGTACCTCATGTTTGAAAATGCAGCGCATGACAGCATTGGAGGCTGCAATAGCGACACGACGAATCAAGATGTCTTCTTCCGCTACAAGCAGGCAAAGGAAATCGCCGAGAATCTTGTGGACTTACACATGCGTCTCATTGCTATTCGACTGCAAATTGAGCAAGAAATCACATTCACGTTATTTAATACACTGCCTTCAAAGCGTTCTGAAGTCATTGAGGTTGAAACCTTTATCACGGAACGTCCATTTACACTAAAGGATGCAAACGGAAGAACGCTTCACTACACAGTGAAAAGCAAAACCGATGTCACAGATTATGTGCTGGCACAGCAAATTTCTCTTAACCCAAGTAAAGATGTGTACATGCCAAAACAAGTATGGAAAGCCATTCTGCTGATTGAAGCCGCCAGCTTACCGTCCGTTGGTTATACACAAGTCAGCATGGTTTTCGATGAATCGAGCGAATCTGTATGGGAACAAACAGAAGGACGCGCGATTGAAAATACGTATTACCGCATAGCGGCAAATGACAACGGATCGCTGGACATCACAGATAAACAAACAGGCCTGACATTCTCTGAGCAAATGATCTTTGAAGACAATGGAGACGATGGAGATTCCTACAACTATTCCCCGCCGCGCGAAGATCTGTATGTGTCATCCAAGGATCTTTCTTCAGCAGACATCACAGTGTCTAAAAGCGGCCTGCAGGAAGAGCTCACCATCCAGCTTACTCTCACTGTCCCATATGACTTAGAAGAGCGCTCTCAGCAATCGGTCACGACTTCACTCCCGATCACAGCGAAGGTGGCATTAAACAAAGATGAGCCTGTCATCCGTTTTCATGTCGATGTCGACAATCATGCGTTAGACCATCGTCTGCGTGTCCTCTTTGATACAGGCATCGCATCAAAGGTATCACTGAGCGATCAGCAGTTTGGAACCATCGAACGCCCAACAGAGCTCACGCAAGAGCTTGAATGGTGGAGCAATGAGCATTGGGAAGAAAAACCGATCACCATTGAACCGATGCAATCCTTTACTGCACTTCGTAATGAAGCATATGGTGTCGCTCTATTGACGGACTGCGTAAGAGAATATCAAATCACAGGAGAAGGCTACACTACGATTGCGTATACGCTCTTCCGCTGTTTCGGAAAAATGGGGAAAGAAAACCTTCTTTACCGTCCAGGACGCGCATCTGGTGAAAAAATCGTTGAGACACCTGACGCTCAGCTGCAAGGTGCACTGTCGTTCTCATTTGGCATGCACTATAGCAAGGACGCTATCAGCGAGGGGCACTTAGCGCAGCTTGCCAAGCGGTATACCACCCCAGTTCAATGCTACGAACGGGCAGACTTTTTAAACGGTCGTTTAATTTTCTCTTTCCGAGATGAAAAAGAAGACTTACAATCTACTTATAGCCTGCTTGACATTGAGACAGACGGAGCCATTCTAAGCGCTCTGAAAAAAGAAGAGCATGGAACAGGCATTGTCATCCGTCTCTTCAATCCATATTTAACGCGTCAAACAGCCGCTTCAATCAATAGTTCATCTCTACAACACGGAGAAACAGCGAATTTAGGCGAAACACCTGAAGGACATATACTCAAAGCACAAGATGGATCATTACACATTGAACCGCTCACACCTTGTCAGGTACAAACCTACATTGTAAAGAAAAAATGAACATGTAGGGGCGGGGTCCATTTGGATTTCGCCCCTCTTTAATGGAGGGCATTGATCATGCGAATTGGAGGCATTGAAGCAGGCGGAACAAAATTTGTCTGCGGCTACGGAACAACAGACGGAACGATTGAACACATGACTTCCTTTGCAACAGGAAACCCAATTGAAACATGCCGGCAAGTGATCGATTACTTTACAAAGCATCCTGTCGATGCAATTGGCATTGGGGCATTCGGGCCTGTCGATGTAAAAGAACAAAGCCCAAGCTATGGGACGATTTTAGATACACCAAAAACAGCCTGGCGCCAATTCCCTTTCCTCTCTACCTTAAAACAAGCCCTTGGGCTCCCGATGAAGCTTGATACCGATGTGAACTGTGCAGCACTCGGAGAAGCCCGCTTTTCGGTCGAAGCACAAAAGCCTGCTTCTTTGGTTTACATCACAGTTGGAACAGGAATAGGTGGCGGTGCCTATATTGAACACCGCCTCATTCACGGATTATTGCATCCAGAAATGGGGCATATCACCGTTCAGCGGCATCCTCATGATTCCTACGGAGGCTGTTGCCCAATACATCACGACTGTTTAGAGGGACTGGCATCTGGACCTGCCATAGAAGGACGCTATCATACATTGGCACCAATGCTGCCAGAGGAGCATCCTGCCTGGTCACTTCATGCCTACTATCTCGGGCAGATGACCGCCAATTTATTACTCACTCTTTCACCAGAGCGCATCATTCTCGGCGGAGGTGTGATGAAACAGCCCGCTATGCTGCCGCTCATTCTTGATGAAACAGAAAAGCGGCTTGGCGGCTATTTGAAACTGCCAAAGCCTTTAAATGAAATTATCACCAAGCCATTCTTTGATGGATTATCTGGTTTAATGGGCGCAATCGCTCTTGGTACTGATGCCTTACAGGCGCAAGGAGCCGCGCAATGATGATGACGGCAGATCCTCGAACCTATCAGCTGATTCAGCGGCTATTTGAAACGAAGGGGTTCGTGAAGCTGGAGGAGCTCACTGCCTCTTTTCGCTTATCTGACCGCTCCATCCGCAATTTAATCAAAGAAGCAAATGAACAACTAAAGGAAGCTGGAGCCAAGATCAAAACGATCCGCGGAAAGGGATACACCCTATTAACAAGTGACCAAGACGCCTTCCTGCTTTGGCTTCATCAACAGAAGCTTCCTGCCCGCTCTCTCGTCCCCGTCATGCCAGAAGAGCGTGTACGATTTATGATGAGAAAGCTATTGCTTCAACCGGATTACTTAAAAATTGACCAGCTGGCTGAAGAACTGTTTATCAGCCGCATGACGGTCAGCAGTGATTTAAAAAAAGGACGAGAGCTGTTAGCCCGTTACGGCATGACCCTTGTGTCAAAGCCTGGTTTTGGATTAAAGATTGAGGGAGACGAGTTGCAAAAAAGAACATGCTATGCAGACTTACTCCTTGAGGAAGAGCCTGCACTTTCTCATATCACCGAGCGGGAGCAGCTCCATTTTCCTGATATTTCTCTTGAAACCATTCGATCTATTGTCTTGACGAACCTGCATCAAGAGTCATTGCTCATTAAAGACATTGCCTTAAAAAACTTAGTCATTCACTTAGCGATTGCGATTCAGCAGACACGAAAAAACCAGCGGATATCCGCCAGTACCACTCGTACACAAAGATCACCAGTCTTAATGAGAATTGCCCAAAAGATCATACAGCAGGTAAGTGACACCTTTCACGTCATCTTATCAGAGGATGAAACAGATTACTTAGTGATGCATCTATTGGCGAATCAAACGTGGAAAGAAGCCGCCCAGCATCAGACGACAGTGGAAGTTCAGCAGGCGGTTGCGGTCTTTCTACAGCACATTGAGAAAACAAGCGGCCACCGCTTTGCAGATGACAACATCCTGCAGCAAGACTTGATGCTTCATATGAAGCCATTATTAAATCGAATCCAATATGGCGTATCCTTACAAAATCCGCTTTTGCATGAGATCAAAGCGTCCTATCCTTACCCGTTTGATTTGGCTGTCAGCGGACTGAATGCCTTACAGCTGGTACGGACGCCAAATGAAGACGAGGCGGCATATGTTGCTCTGCATATCGCTGCTTCATTTGAAAGAAGTCAGCTCGATACCTCGCAAAAAAAGAAAGCCATTATCGTGTGCGGGTCTGGACTAGGGACGGCAAGACTGCTTGAAATTAAATTGAAGGCAGCCTTTCAGCACGAACTGGAAATCGTCGAGCTGTATTCCTATCAGGATTATCTAATGAGCACCACCCTGCCCTGTGATGTCATCATTACAACCGTCCCACTCGCATCAAAGGGAAAACCCGTGATTCAAGTCAGCGCTTTTTTTGAACATCATGATGTACAGCGGGTAAATGAGATCATTCATTTATTAAATGGACATGGGACTCCCTCTAAAGAGCTGATGGCATTTTTTCAAGAACGATTGACCTTATTGAATGCTGACCTATCCAGCAAGGAGGAGGTATTAGACACACTATGCAGCGGTTTAGAGAAGCATCAGCTAGTATCGCCTTCTTTTCGGTCCTCGGTGCTTGAGCGGGAGCAAATGTCGTCTACCTATCTTGGCAGAGGAATGGCTATGCCTCACCCGCTCATCACAAATGAAGGCACATCCTGCGTAGCCATCGCACACTTAAAACAGCCAATTGACTGGCAGGGAGACCAAGTATCACTTGTCTTTTTATTAGCCATTCATAAGGATGACGCAGTCTGTATGAATCAATTCTTTGAACAGGCCGTCGATTTACTGGACAATCCAGACCGCATTCACTTCCTGAAGCAAGCAAAAACATTTGATGAGTTGATGGATGCATTGTTTCAATAAAATAGAACAAAGGCCGCCCAGTTGTTGATGAGGCGGCCTTCGTGTTATTTAGAATATGGATCATCAATCGTATATGACATTTTTTCCTTCTTCACTTAATTTCTTCAAAGAGCTCAGCATATGATTGATTTCTTCATCAGAATGTCTTTCCCATGAACCTAATTCTGCGACAATTTTCAAAGGGGATTTCGATCGATAAGAACGTGTTGGATTGCCGGGAAATTTTTTGTCAGTCAAATTCGGATCATTTTCAAACTCGCCTAACGGTTCTACAAGATATATTCTCTCTTTCGCATCAGACCTTGCTAACTCAGCACCCCATTTGGCCGCATTTAATGTTCCAGTGAAATAGATATGGTTTGATTTTTTATCCTGAAAATTGGATAAATACAGCGGTTCAAGCAGATCTCCAATCTTCAATTCTGCTTTCGTCCCATGAAAAAATGGGCCAGGATCTAAAACCTGCTCATTGTCATTCATACAGCCGCACCCCTTATCGTTTTTGACTTGCGTATAACAGTATACGGCCTGATCTGGGCGGAAAACAGTCTGTAAATGAGATTGTATTCGCGGTATAATAATAGTAGAGAGCAAGATGTGATTGGATCTAAAAAAATGGAAACTTCTCATTAACACCAACAAGTACAAAAACAAGAATACCTTCCACAGCTGATAGAGTCACAATCACACCATGGTTCATTGGGTATTCCTTCGCAATTAATTTCTGACCTATATAATTCAAAGCATAAAAAATGAAAAACAATAAGAAAAACAGAAAAAGAATCGTCATCATATAAACAGACCCTCTCTTATAATGGATATTAAACCAAATTTTACAATATATAATTAGACTATCATTTTAGAACAACTCGAACAATATGATCTTGCTAATAGAGTGAATGAAGAAAAAAAGCCAGCCACCCGCATAAGGTGATTGGCTTTTTTATCTGTTACTCCCCGATGTTCTCTCCATTTTGCTGAATCAAGGTTTCGTACCAATAAGAGCTCTTTTTACGAATTCGTTTGAGGTCTTTTAGGTCAAATTCGTCGCGGTTGACGTAGATGAATCCGTAGCGCTTGGAGCATCCTTGGTGTGTGCTGATTAGATCGATTGCAGACCACGGGCAGTATCCGAAGACATCGACTCCGTCTGTGATCGCCCATTTGATTTGTTCGATATGCTTTTCTAAATAGTCAATTCGATAATCATCCTGAATCGAACCATCTTCTTCTAACTTGTCGAAAGCACCCAATCCGTTTTCTGTAATAATAAGCGGCAGCTGATAGCGGTCATAAATCTCGCGCATCGTTGAACGGAAGCCGACAGGGTCAATCTCCCAGCCAAACGCATTTTTACTTAAGAACGGGTTGTTGCCGCCTTTGTATACGCCATCTTCACCAGATTTTAAATGCTGATCTCCGCCGCGTGCAAATTCATCGTTGCCATCTCCTTTACTCGCTTCAACCGTTTGAGATGTGTAGTAGTTAAAGGCAATGAAGTCTGGCTTCGCACTTTTCAAAATATCCATATCTCCCTCTTCAATAACAGGAAGAATGTCTTTTTCTTTCATGTATGCCCAAGCAAGGTTGTTATAACGGCCGAAGACTGCCATATCAAGATACAGCCAGTTGCGGATCGCATTGTAATTCGCCGCAGCAAGCACATCCTCAGGCTTTGGAGATGCCGGATAAATGAGCGCAATATTTGGTGCTGGTCCAATTTTCGCTTCAGGCAGCAAACGATGACAAAGCGTCATGGCTTTCGCCTGAGCTACGAGCATATGGTGGTTCTGCTGATACAGTTCTTTTTTTGGATTTTCTAAATTTGGATCAAGTGTACCGAGCGCCGATCCATGTAAGATCATCATGTTTTGTTCATTAATGGTCAGCCAATAGTTTACCTTCTGGCCATATTCCTTAAAGAGAACCTCTGCATAACGTTCAAACGCATCTACTGTCGCACGATTTGACCAACCGCCTTTTACTTGAAGCGCATGAGGCAGATCAAAATGATACATTGTCACGATTGGTTCAATGTCATAGCGGCGCAATTCATCGATGAGAGAATGATAGAATTCAATCCCCTTTTGATTGATCTCCCCATCTCCATCTGGAATGATCCGTGTCCATGCAATAGAGAAGCGATAAGCCTTTAAACCCATTTCTGCAAACATCTTCACATCCTCTTTATAGCGGTGATAGTGATCGCTTGCGACTTTAAAATCCGTTGTCCCTTCAGGGTAACTTGCTCTCATATCAATGACAGAAGGCCCCTTGCCATCCTCGTTCCACGCACCTTCTACTTGATAGGCGGAAGTAGATCCGCCCCAGAAAAAGTCCTTTGGAAATGGTGCTAGTGTTGAATATCTCATAATTTCTTCCTCCTCTTGATTAAACGAGATGTAAAAATGATTGTCCTGGTGTAATTTGTTTTACTTCTGTTTCAATAATATCGCTAAACTCACCGGAATTGGTAATAATCACTGGTGTTGTGACGGAAAGGCCGGAAGCTTGGATGGCTTCAATATCAAATTCTGCAAGCAGTTCACCTTCTGTGATGGTTTGCCCCTGTACGACCTTCGGGGTAAAATGCTGACCGCCTAATTGTACGGTATCCAGTCCAATGTGAATGAGCACTTCTGCTCCGCTTTCAGAAGTGAGACCGTACGCATGGCCTGTTGGGAACACCGTTGTCACAACTCCTGATACTGGTGCAAACAACTTGCCTTCTGATGGAATGATGGCTGCACCCTTTCCTAGTGCACCAGATGAGAATGCCTTATCCTGTACTTCCTCCAGCTTGATCACCTCGCCTTTTAAAGGACTCTTCACATGAGCTGCTTTGACCCCATGTTCGTTTTCCATTGTTGGTGCGGAAATCGGTGCTGGCGTGTCATCTTCATCTACTGGATCCTTAAATCCAATCAAATAAGTCAAGACGATGGATAGAACAAACGAGACCGAGATTCCGATGATGAACCCTGTAAACCCTTGTCCATAGAAAATCGGAAGTGTCAGTAAACTTGGAAGCCCTGACGCAATCGCAATACTTTGTGAATAACCGATGATCGCACCGCCGACACCGGCAGAGAGAACGGCTGCAATAAATGGTTTTTTCAAACGAAGCGTGACCCCGTATACAGCTGGCTCTGTAATCCCAAACACGGCAGAAACCGCTGTCGATCCAGCCAATGATTTCAGTTTTTTATTCTTTGTTTTCAGCATAACACCGATTGAGGCACCGGCTTGTGAGAATACAGCTGGCGCAGTAGCCGGCTTGATATGATCTTTTCCATGGACGGCGATATTATTTAAAATCACTGGCACTAGACCCCAGTGGATACCGAAGATCACGAGAACCTGCCATGCCATCGCAATTAAAGCACCTGCAAGTGTAGGACTAAAGGAGAATATTTTCAGCAAGACAGCTGCAATGCCGTTCCCTGCATACACACCAAATGGGCCGAATACAATGAGTGTCAGCGGAACAACCGTGACAAGTAAAATCAGTGGTGTAATAAAGTTTTTGACACTTTCATGAATGACTTTGTTAAAGAAACGTTCGATATATCCCATGACAAACACTGCCAAAATGATTGGAATAACCGTTGATGTATACGACATTAAGACGACCGGAATACCGAAGAAGGTCACATCTCCGCCGCCTTTTGACAACTCTTGAATGGTTGGGTAAATGAGTGCACCAGCAATCGTCACAGCGACAAATGGATTCGCTCTAAACTTCCTCGCCGAAGTGAATGCGAGCAGTAATGGCAGGAAGTAGAACAAGCTGTCAGACGCAGCAAATAAAATTTGGTACGACGTATCTTCAGGTGATAACCATTTCGCATTGATACAGATGCCTAATAGACCTTTTAAAATACCAGCACCCGCCATGACACCGAGAAGTGGTGTGAAAATACCAGAGACAATGTCGACGAATTTTCCGAAAAGGCTTGTGCTCTCTCCACCTGATTTTGCAGATGAAGAAGTGGAATCCTCTAATAGATTCGTAAACTCCCCAATTTCTCGATAAACCTCTGGTACGGTATTGCCAATGACTACTTGAAATTGGCCGCCGCTTTCCATGACGGTTACAACACCATTTAATTTTTCAATGGCTGCTTTGTCTGCTTTTGATCGGTCATGTAATGTGAAGCGAAGTCTTGTGGCACAATGGACCAGTGAATGAACGTTTTTCTCTGTGCCAATGTGTTTGATAATGTCTTCTGCTAATTGACGATAACTCATACAAAAACCCCCTTTTTTTCAAAAAAATACGTTTTTGGGCAAAATAAAAACCTAAACGGGCACCAAAAATAGTCGCAACTTGCCATTGCGCTTTTTCAGTGAACGTTTAGGTTTTGCCTGCCGAACAGTCACAATCCTCTAAGACGATCATTGTGAAACCGTATTCTTTTATGTTTATGAGCAAATAGTACCACTCAGCTTTTCTCATGTCAACGCTTTCTTTTAAAATCTACCTTTATTTTTCTCGTTTGATCAATCGATTCAAATGAATGGATAGATACAGCATCTCCTCTGATGTGAGATCTCGGTGATAGGTTTGATAGACATATTCTGCGATTTTCTTTGCACATTCGTAAGCCTTCGGATATTTCACCTTGATCAGCTGATACAAGTCCTGATCTTCGCTGACAAGCAGTGTTTCGTTGATCAGACGCTGGACGAAAAAGCGCAAATGCGTGAGAAAACGGTAATAGTTGAGTGAGTCTTCATCAAAATCCATGTTGAGATGATATTTCACAATGGTGAGAATGGCGTTTACTTCTTTTGTGATATTGACCGTTGTATTCATGTCCTCATTGAGCTCTGCATTAATGATATGCATCGCAATAAAGCCTGCTTCATCCTCAGGCAGTTCAATATGAAGACGCTCTTCAATCATCTCAAGACAGTCCTTTGCCACAAGAAATTCATCTTTGTATAAGCGTTTAATCTCCCAAATAAGCGAATTCTCAATGAGGTGATTTTTCTTCAATCGTTCGATGGCGTAATGAATATGGTCTGCGAGTGATACATGCAGACTTTCATTTAATCTTCGGTTCAGCTTTGTATGTGCATATTGAATCATTTCTTCGGTTACCTTGACCACATCATACGGAACTTCCAGAAGCAGCATTTTCATCCGCTCATGAACGGAGTGATCCTCCAGGCGGAAGACTTTATCGATTAACGATTCGTCTACCGGGTCTCCAGGCCGTCGTTGAAACGCGATACCTCTGCCCATGACGACGATTTCTTTACCTTGTTCATCTATCACACTAATGACATTATTGTTTAGAACTTTTTGTATCTGCAACCCCAAACACCTCCGTCTATGACCCACAATCTTCACTCAAAATATGCTCTCATCTTAACACAACTGTCAAATCACTTGGTGTTTTTATCTGACTTTTGAAATAGATTTCATCATGATTCTACCCCTTCATAGCTGGTCTGATCATTCAATTACCTGCATACAATACTCCGAGGAGGTGACCTTCAGTGAAGGCTTTTTTCTGGTCTGCATCATTTTTATTCATGCTTCTATTCACACTCGTTTTTCTAGGAATCGTGTTTTGGCTTAGTGGACAAGGCATGGATCAGCTTTGGAGATATGTGCTCATCTCATTTGTCACAGCAGCCGTTTTGCGTGGCGTCACCACTTGGCTGAGGCAGCACGTGATGCATCATTTATCAAAATAAAACGGCTGCCCGCGATATTCAGGCAGCCGTTCCTTTATTCTTTGGATGATGCGGCTTCTTGCTGAGAATTACGCAGCTCATCATTAATTTTTTTCGCATCCTTTAGAAATTCTGTTTCAAATCCACTTTTGAGTGCCCACATATAAAATAGCAAGGCAACCACTGTAATAAGTGCCATGTCCCAGCCATAATGAATGACGTTATAGCCGCCGAATTTGTCACTGCCAAGGCAGGAAATCGTCATCATCACAAGCAAGTACACGACCATCCAAGCACCCGCCTTAAAGTTGCGGCCGAAGCCTTTCCACTTCGCTTTTGCTTGATAGTAAAAATAGATCGGAAGACCGATGAGAATAATGAACAGCACCTGACCTGTTAACGGCCACCTCGCCCAATACAGCGTCAATGAGGCAAAGACAAAGCCGAGAGGAGCAATGATGCTGAGTCCTTTTATTCGAAGCGGACGATATAAATCTGTCCCTGTCTTTCTCAGTGTCATAACGGTCACTGGACCTGTCAAATAAGAAATGAGCGTCGCAACTGAAATGATTTCTGCAAGTACACCCCAGCCTCTAAATAAAAACAGAAAGATAAACGATACGGCTAAGTTAAAAAACATCGCTGGACGAGGCACACCATAAATAGGGTGCAGACGGCCAAGCACGCTTGGCATGTATTTGTTTTTTTCCATTCCATAAATCATACGAGATGTCGTCGCCGTATACGTAATCCCTGTACCAGAAGGTGATACAAACGCATCTGCATATAAAATCAGAACCAGCCAGTTAATCCCAAGCGCAATGGCAAGGTCAGCAAATGGCGAGTTAAAATTCAAATGGCCCCATCCATTCACAATCATGGACGGATTGACAGCACCGATAAAGGCGATTTGTAAAAGCACATAAATTACAGTCGCAATCAAAATGGATCCAACAATGGCGATCGGAATCGATCGGCCTGGATTTTTCGCCTCACCAGCCATATTAATCGGGCTTTGGAAGCCATTGAAGGCAAACACAATCCCTGATGTCGCAACAGCTGTCAGCACACTCGCCCAGCCATTAGGGGCAATACTTGTTCCAGAAGTAAAATTCTCACTATGAAAACCTACGAATAAGAGCGCACCAATTGTTAATCCTGGAATGACAATTTTAAACACAGTAATGAATGTATTCGCTTTTGAAAATAACCCAACTGTCCAATAATTGAGCAGAAAGTAAATCACAAGAAGTACACTGGCGACCATGAGCCCTTCTGTCGTCAAAACCCCTTTTGTGACCAAATGGCTTGTCCACTTTGCCCACTCCCAAGGCCATGAGCTCATATACTGGACAGAAGCCACCGCCTCAACAGGAATGACGGAGACAATAGCGATCCAGTTTGCCCAAGCAGCAATAAACCCGATAAAAGAGCCGTGTGAATATTGCGTATATTTCACCATTCCGCCTGCCTCTGGAAACATCGATCCGAGTTCACTATAAGACAAAGCGATAAATAAAATCACGACCATCCCAATCAACCAGGACAAAATAGCAGCAGGGCCGGCAATTTGAGCGGCACGCCAAGCACCGAAAAGCCATCCTGAACCAATGATTGAGCCAAGACCTACCATCATTAAAGCGAAAGTTCCCATTCTACGATGCAAATGATTCATGTTCATAACACCTTTCGATTAAATTACAAAGCATGTGCCCAAGTAAGCGTCTTTCTTACTTGCAGCTCACTTTTCATTCAATTGACAAATATTTCTTCAACTAAATCTTTACCCTTGTTCATTTTTTCGCCTGTTTTATTATCTCTCAATTCTCTATTTTCTGAAATAGTCGAACATGCTTATTTCTAAAGAAAGCGCTTTTTCAACGGTTCAATCTATTAGACTGAATAACTACCTTTACCCTTATTTTGAAAAAAACAAAACAAAAAAAGAAAGAGGAAATGAATCCCTCTTTCTTCTGAACCCTCTCGTGTATAGAAAAAAAGGATAAAGGGGGTCCCTCTATCCTTGTGAGATTGCTTGTTCTTTTTCAATCACAGCTAGTCTTTCTTGCACTTCTTCTTCAGACAGATTGTGCTGTTTCACATAAAGGTTACGTTCACTTGTACGACATTCATGGCTGCAGCTGCGCATATATTTATGCTCGCTTTCTTCTGTTGCAATCATTTTGCGGTTGCATGCAGGGTTTGCACAGTTCACATAACGCTCGCAAGGCTCACCGGTGAAGAAATCTTTTCCGACAACTACATGCTCTGTTTGATTCACTGGCACTGTTAAGCGGGTATCAAACACATAGCATTGACCATCCCATAGCTTTCCTTGAACTTCTGGGTCTTTTCCGTACGTGACAATTCCGCCGTCAAGCTGAGAGACATCTTCAAAGCCTTCACGCTTTAACCAGCCTGAGAATTTCTCACAGCGTACGCCGCCTGTGCAATACGTCAGGATTTTTTTCCCTTCAAGAATCTCTTTATTGTCACGAATCCACTCAGGTAATTCGCGGAATGTCTCGATATCAGGACGTACTGCCCCTCTAAAGTGGCCGACATCAAACTCGTAATCATTACGTGCATCAATCACAACGGTATCAGGTGATTGCATTTGCTCGTAAAATTCAACTGGGCTGAGATGTTTACCTGTTAATTCTAACGGGTTCACGTCATCTTCAAGGCTCAGATTCACTAGTTCATTTCGATGGCGGACGTGCATTTTTTTAAACGCATGACCGTCTGCTTCGTCAATTTTGATCGGCATAGACGCAAAGCGCGGATCTTCTTTTAACGCTTGCATGTACTTGTCCGTTTGCTCAATGGTACCAGAAACAGTTCCGTTCAAGCCTTCTGCTGACACAAGGATACGGCCTAACAAACCAAGCTCCTTACAGAATGCTAGATGCTCTGCTGTAAACGTCTCTGGGTCCTCAATGGGGACATATTGATAGTAAAGTAAGACACGATATTGTTTTTCCATATATATAAACACCTCTTAAATTTAATCAAAACATACCGTTCTTTATCATACAGGAAATACATACCTAAAGGCAATGTCAGCGGCTCAATTCCATAAAACGGAAGGGTCTTTCTCCTCATATTATCGATTATTTGACAGAACTTTCTGTAAAATGAGATGATTTATGAAATATGATGTTGTAAAGGAGCAGAACTCAATGATCCAGCCAGAAGATATCGTCAGAAGCGGCCCAAACCAATTTATTTCTCAAAAAGGGATTTATCATGAACTCGATTCACTTGTTTCTCCATCCTTCCAGTCGCCCGCTGTACTGACGGGACACGATTCATTTCATGCTTTTTCAGCGTACACAAAGCTTCCACCTCATTGGCCTGTTGTTCAGCACAAAGGATACAGTTCACCAAATGCGATCACACGAATTGCTGAAGAACTGAAAGGGGCAGATGTGATGATTGGGATTGGAGGCGGCACGATTTTAGACACCGCCAAGTCAGTAGCAGAAGCTCTTCAAATTGAAGTGATCATGGTTCCAACCATCCCAGGGACATGTGCTGCATCTACACCGCTTAGCGTCATTTATGATGACAAGGGGAATTTCATGAGAGTCGATTATCATAAACGGTCCAGCTACCTCACGCTCATTGATCATACATTTTTGCTTTCTTCTCCTCTTTCCTACCTTCAAAGTGGGATTGGAGATACGCTGGCCAAATGGTATGAAGCAGAAGCCATTATTCGAAATGCAAAAGACTCCTTACCGCTCATGGTGCATGCTGCACTAAAGCAGGCGGTATACGTCAGAGACATTCTTCTTTCCCATAGCGAAGAAGCCGTCCACAGCTTGACAACAGGGCAGCACTCGCAAGCATTTGCGGATGTAACGGATACCATTATTACATTAGCCGGCACGGTCGGCGGGTACGGGGGACGCTACGGCAGAATGGCAGGAGCGCACGCCATCCATAACGGATTGACATTTATTGAAGAAACGCATCACGTATTACATGGTCAAAAAGTGGCCTATGGCATTCTTGTTCAGCTTGCCGCAGAAAATCGAATGAGCGAAGTAGAAGAATTACTTGAGCTTTATGAAACACTCGGATTACCTAGAAATATGCGTGAGCTTGGCATCACAGCTCAGCTGGAAGAAGCCGCAAAAACAGTGGCAAGCCATGCTGCACGTGCAGACGAAACCTTTTGCTTGATTGGAGACTATTCCAAAGAGCAAATTGCCGACGCCATTCAAGTCATTGAAAACGTATCAGCCTCGAAAAACCGTTAAATAAAAAAAAGCACAGGCATCCACCTGTGCTTTTCTTTCGATTAAAAATCAAAGTTATCTGGATCTGGACCTGTGCGCTCATCTTCATTGAGCTGATCGATGACACCCATCTCATGTGCGGACAGCTCGAAATCGAAGACTTGTGTGTTTTCGATGATTCGGCTCTTCGTCACAGATTTTGGAATGGTGATAATGCCATGCTGCAAGTCCCAGCGAAGAATGACTTGTGCCACGGATTTGTCATGTTTTTTCGCAATATCCTGAAGAACAGGATGGTTCAGAAGCTTCCCACTGCCTAATGGTGACCACGCTTCTACATGAACCCCTTTCTCCTTGCAGTAGTCTCGTAAAGGCTCCTGCGTCAGCTTTGGATGTAGCTCGATTTGGTTGACCATTGGCACAACTTCTGCCTCTTCTAATAAATCATCTAGGTGGTGCTGATGGAAGTTACACACACCGATGGCTCGAACGCGTCCATCCTTATACAGCTTCTCTAGTGCTTTCCAAGTATCTTTATATTTACCTTCAACTGGCCAATGAATTAAATAAAGGTCTAATACATCTAGCCCAAGCTTGTTCATACTTGTTTCAAAGGCTTCAAGTGTTGCTTCATAGCCTTGATCACGATTCCAGACCTTTGTCGTAATAAACAGATCATCGCGAGAGATGCCTGATTGCTGAATGGCTTTGCCTACCCCTTCTTCATTTTGATAGGCCGCTGCTGTATCAATGCTGCGGTAGCCCGCTTCAAGAGCGTCTTTGACTGCATTTACAGCCTCATCCCCATCTTTTACCTGCCATACACCAAAACCTAGCTTCGGCATTTTTACTCCGTTTGCTAATGTGACTGTATCTGTTAATCCACTCATCAAACAAACCTCCGCTTCATTTTTACTTACCAAGCACTATACCCGAATTTTCTATTGATCATGCAAGAAATTTCGCTGGTGTTATTTGATATATTGTCCTATATCGACTTGATTGGCGTCAACGATTTGGTATTCGCTGATCTTATTTTTCGTTTTAGAACCATCATATGTCTCTAAATAAGCTTGATCATAAAAGACGAATCCGTATGTAACATTGCCTTCCTCTAACACCCTAATCCAATAAGACTCTTTTGTTTCTTTTTTAGCGCCATTCGCCTTCTTTAATTTCATACCTGAAAATTCATTCAGCAGCTTTTGAATATCTTCTTTCTTATCTACCACAACTTGCTCATTATCATGCTCAATTTGAATCGAAGTCACCTTATTCTTATCCAGTGAGGTCACATCATCAAAAGAGTATGTTTTGGTATTGATCATAAAATAAATACCTATTCCTATTAAAACCACTACACCTACACCAATGATCCACCTTTTCAACCTAGCTCCTCCTTCTATCCACGCCACACCTATTGAAACAACGAAGTCCAATCATCCTCCTCAGAGAACACTTGAATCCCGTGCTGTTTCAGCAAGGCGGACGTCACACCATCACCCGCTTTTGTCTTACCGTTAAACTCTCCCTGGTAAATCAGCCGGCTCCCGCAAGAAGGGCTGTACTCTTTTAACACAACCGCTGTTGCTTTCAGAGACTGAACCTGTTCCAGCGTGGCTTTTGCACCTTTTACATACATCTCTGTGACGTCAGTTCCATGAACATCGACAACAGCAGCCTGCCCCCGTAAAACATCATATCCATCTCCGCCAATGATTTCTGCCGGTGGTCTAGGCGTAGAGAAGCCGCCAAGCAGTTCAGGACAAACTGTCACAGCCTTTCCTTCCTGCACAAGCTCTTCAATTCGCTGATCTAATCGATGGCTGCCATTATACCGGACCTTCAACCCAGCAAGACAAGCGCTGACCACAATCATGAATGTTCCTCATTTTTATGGATTGAACGTTTTCTACTGACCGAAAAATAAATACTTATCGGCAAACAAAATATCGTGTACACCAAAAAGGGCAGAGCACAATACAAAGCAGCAGCCCAAATCGACCCTTCAACTCCAGTAATGCCAAAAAAATAAACATATAATAGCAAGCTGACAAACAATCCAACGAACGGCATGATAGTGGCAGACTTTTTAAAATTTTCCATCATCTCTTTCTCCAAAGAAGCTCCCTCCTTTTGAGCATGATCACGAATAACGTCAATATATGTTAATTTTACCATATAAAAAACCGAAATCATCTCATTTTCTACAATGGTTTCGGTTTTTTTAATCTATATCTTTTCTTTCCAAGCCTTCAAAAAGCGCTCAATCACTTGTAATTCATCTTCATGAAACTGCTGGAGAAATTCTAAGTAGGACGCGACGGCTTTTTCATGTAGTTCATCATGCAGCGCTGCCAATTGCGTGCCTTTCTCTGTCAATGAATAGTAGACGGACTTCTTATCCCCTTGCCGGTGGCAATAGTCCACCATGCCTTTATCAATTAGTTTTTTCACAGCCTTTGTAATAGCGGGCTTTGATAGCTTCAGTTGTTGAGAAAGAAATGTATTATTTGATTCGTTTGGATTGGCTTGAATCATTGATAATATGTGAAGCTGTGTGAGTGTCCAATCTTGTTTGAGTGTATCAGTCGTGGTAATCAGTGGATCTGTTGGATCATTCCGTCTCTTTTCTCTATGCATAATCAAATCTTGAATCGCTTTTAATACAATCTGCTCTTTTGTCTCCATCTGAACCTCCACTCTTAACTGGTTAATAAAATGGTACTAATAATTAAAAGAGGAGTCAAAAGAAATGTCAGTGTGAGAAAAAGAACAGGCCATTACACCTGAAAATGGTGTATGTACTTTTCTACTAGTTGACCCATCATGTCACAGCTCCTCTTTCTTTTATTTGCTATAATTCATGGAAAGAAAGGCTCTTTTCGTGTGATGTTGTAATAATATAGAACAGAAAAAAAGCTGCCTATCATGAGGCAGCTATTCAGCACGATGCTGACGATCCATATAAAGTGGCGGTCTCTTCAACGAAATCACCGCACAGCTAAAGGCAATCAGCACAAAAACTGCACCGAATTTCGCCAGATCAACAGATGAACCGGTCATCGTAAACAGGACACCGCCAACCGCTGATCCAATTGAGATACCAATTTGCAAGGCCGATGTATTTAAGCTTTGCTGAATATCAGACGTAACAGGATCTGTTTGAATCAAATAGCTCTGCAAGGCAGGCGTTAATGCCCAGCTAAGCGCTCCCCATAGGACAACCATGACCATAAAGAGGACAAACACACCCGCTGTATAAGGAATGATAAACATCACAACCGCAAACGCTATTGTCACCAGCAAAATGGCTTTCCCTGAACCCAGCTTGTCACTAAGCCAGCCGCCAAACCCATTCCCGCCAATAGATGCAAGCCCGAAGACCAAATAACAAATACTAATCCAGAACGGGGTCATATGCAGAACCTCCATTAAAAATGGAGTGAAATAAGAATAAAGCATATAATGACCTGCCAGCATAAACAAACTGATCAAGTGTGCACTAAAAATTTTCGGATGCCCTAAAGAACGAATTTGCTCTCTAAGGGGTGTGACTTTTTCAACAGGCATTTTCTCCAATAGGAAATAGATCAGCACCATCGATATCGCTGATAAAATACTGATTCCTAAAAACATCACTCTCCAGCCAAAGCTCTCTGTAATAAAAATACCGATCGGTACACCGAGAACAAGTGAAGAACTAATCCCAATAAAAATCAGCCCTAATGCCTTCGCACGTTGCGCTGGTTCCACCAATTTAGCAGTGATCGTCAGTGACAACACCACCACAAGCGCTGTACTCATCGCGATCAATACCCTAGAGATCATGACAAGGGCAAAGGTCGAACTAAAATATGTGAACACATTTCCTAATGTAAACACCAATAACGCGATTAAATAAAGACGCTTTCGTTCGATTTTGGCTGTGGCGGTCAGCAGCACGGGTGCTGAAATGGCATACACAATGGCAAATACGGTGATGAGCTGCCCAGCTGTTGCAAGAGATACATTCAAATCCTCTGCAAGGCTTGGCAAAATGCCCCCAACCACAAGCTCAACCAATCCAACCGCAAAAGTAGAAACGGCTAATAAATATACTCTCCAGTTCATGTCTAACATCCCTTCTCTATATCATCGCTTTCACTTTTGATACAGGGTGCAGACAAACAAAAAAACCCTGATTACAAAAAAGGAAAGCGCGCTTTTGTAATCAGGATTTATCGGATCCTGGTAGAAACCCTCAAACCATATTATTGAGGTTATACAAGTCTATTTTTTTCTTCAAATATATTAGCATAGCCTTACATAACTGGCAAGCTGTAAAAATAGGAAATGGCTGCAAATTCACGATCAAACAAAGCACTCAGAACAGCATGAAAAAAAACCCCAGTACAACTTGCTTTCTCCTGCATTTACAGGTAAACTGATGAAAAATCAACGAACATTGATCAACGTAGATCTGGAATAGTAGCTTGAATTGACCTTTAACAGAGAGGGAACGGTGCTGAGAAGTTCCTACTGACATCTTCAAGTGAACCTGCCGATTTAGTTCTGTTTCATACAGCGGTTCATACCGTTATCATGATCGAGTGTAAAGCTGTGCTTTAAATTAGGGTGGTACCACCAGGAATGGTCCCTAACTTAAAGCACAGCTTTTTTGTTTTTACAAAGGAGGAACATGCAATGTCAAAGAAACAATTTGTTGAAAAAATCACAAGCATGGAAGACGATTTTGCCCAGTGGTATACAGATGTTGTCACAAAGGCACGCCTCGTCGATTATTCAAGCGTCAGAGGCAGTATGATCATTCAGCCATACGGCTTCAAAATTTGGGAGAATATTCGCGACGAACTTGACCGCCAAATCAAAGAAACAGGGCATGAGAATGTGTATATGCCGCTCTTTATCCCAGAAAGTCTGCTCCAGCAAGAAAAGGATCATATCGAAGGCTTTGCTCCTGAAGTGGCGTGGGTGACACATGGCGGTGATTCGGAATTACAAGAAAGACTCTGCGTCAGACCAACCTCTGAAGTGCTGTTCGCCGAGCATTATAAAAACATCATTCACTCCTATCGTGATTTACCGAAGCTATATAACCAATGGGCCAATGTCGTCCGCTGGGAAAAGACAACACGTCCATTCCTTAGAACCCTTGAATTCCTCTGGCAGGAAGGGCACACTTGTCACGAGACTGAACAAGAAGCGATTGAAGAAACAGAAAGAATGCTCCATATCTATGCGTCTATTTGTGAAGAGCTTCTAGCGATCCCTGTCATTAAAGGCAGGAAAACAGAGAAAGAAAAATTCGCTGGCGCCCGCTTCACCTATACAGTCGAAAGTCTGATGCATGACGGAAAAGCCCTGCAAACGGCCACTTCTCACTTCTTCGGAAACGGATTTGCCAAAGCATTTGGCATCGAATTCTTAAACCGCGAAGGAAAACTAGAGCATGTCCAGCAAACCTCTTGGGGCTTTACGACAAGAATCATCGGTGCCATGATCATGGTGCACGGTGATGACAGAGGACTGGTCCTTCCGCCAAACATTGCGCCAACCCAAGTGCGAATCGTGCCAATCGCCTCTCATAAAGAAGGTGTGCTCGATCATGCCTACGAGTTGAAAGATCGACTCACCCGCATCGCACGTACTGACATCGATGCAAGTGATAAACAGCCAGGCTGGAAGTTCAACGAATGTGAAATGCAGGGCATCCCTCTACGTGTCGAAGTAGGACCAAAGGACATCGAAAAAGGACAAGTGATGCTCGCAAGACGAGACACTGGTGAAAAGCAAGCTGTCACCTTAGATACACTTGAACTAACTATTACATCCACGCTTGAAGACATTCAACGGACGATGTACGAAAAGGCGAAAGTACGATTACATGAAAAAACATCAAAAGCTCACACCATCGAAGACATTGAGCACATTCTTTCAGAAGAAAACAGATTGATCAAAGCAATGTGGTGCGGTGATGAAGATTGCGAAAACGACATCAAAGAGAGAACAGGGGCGACCTCACGCTGTATCCCATTTGAACAGGAATCCGTTTCAGACACATGTGTCTGCTGCGGAAAGCCTGCATCTGATATGGTCTTCTGGGCGAAAGCTTATTGAGAATCGAAACGAAAGAGAAGCATCCTTTACGATGCTTTTTTTTGTTAAAAAGACCCAAACACCCATTGACCTCACCTGCACGATCCCCTATAATTCATATTAATATAATCGGTTTTTAAGACTTTAACTGGAGTGGTGATATATGAAGCGCTGGCCCTCACTGTTTGCCGAACGCTGCCCTAAATGTAAAACAGCATTAGAAGTCTCTAAGTCCAATGCCCTGCAAGGCAAAGTCGTGAAAACGTGCCCCAACCTTCATTATCAAAAAGAGTTTCACCCAGCCCTTGAAACATATATCGAGCACGATGACGTCAAATAAAAAAGGCCAACACGTTTGCTTTGTTGGTCTTTTCTTTATAATAAATCAAGCCAAATTTTGACCGCTGTCGCCGTAATCATCACAGCTAGTGCCCATTGTAAGTAGACGGCATTGATTTTCTGACCGACCGTAGCACCAATCGGAGCGGCTATTAAACTTGCCAGCATCAGCACAACCGCAGGAAGAAGCATGACTTGACCCGTCAATACCTTTCCAGTCGATGCACCGATCGCAGATAGAAACGTAATCGCAAGTGAGGACGCAATCGTCATCCGGACAGGAATTTTTAAAATAGACAGCATCACCGGTACCAATATAAATGCTCCACCCGCGCCTAGCACCCCGGAAACACTGCCAATCACAAAGGCAATACCTGCCGCAAGCCCTTTATGAAAAGTGACTTCTCCCTCTGAGTCTGCACGCTGTCCCTTTTTTGGAATCAGCATGAGGATCACAGCCACTACCGCGAGCAATCCATAGACGAGATTCATCCCACTCTCTGGCATAAAGTGAGATACATAACTGCCTAATAAGCTGCCCGCCAATATACTGCTCCCCATATATAAAATCAACGACCGATGTAAATACCCGCTTTTTCGGTAGGCCAATACCCCACCCAGCGTCGAAAAAAGCACTTGAATGGCGCCAATCCCTGATACCTCGTGTGCTGATAGTGCCATCACACCGACCAGTGGCGGGATATAAAGCAGCATGGGGTAGTTGATCACAGATCCCCCGATTCCCACCATTCCTGATAAGAAGGAACCAATACATCCGATGATAAAAAGTGTAATCAAAAACGCAAAATCCACGCTGGTCTCCTCCTTTGCAAAAGGAAAAGGGGATCTTCAGCAGATACCCCTAATATCCTTTAGGACCCTTTTCTCACCCAGAATTTCAGCACATGTCCTTCATCCGTCTGCGTGATCAATTCATGTCCGCTTGACTTCGCCCATGCTGCCAAGTCAGCTTTAGCCCCTTTATCTGTTGCATGTATTTCTAAAACTTGCCCTTCCGTCAAGTCATTCATTTTTTTCTTCGTCCGAATAATCGGCATTGGGCATGCAAGCCCTGTTACGTCTAAAATTTGATCTGATGTCATTTGATTGTTCCTCTCTTCTTATTTTATTGGACATTACCGAATCGCACAACGGTTTGGACCAATTTCCATTTCACGCTGCGCTTCATCGTCTGGGCTCAGCTTCCCCATATTGGCTTGACGAATGTCTTGATAGGCGTTTGGCTGTGCAGGCAGATTCTTCGTGACCATTTGTCTAAATACGTCTTCATCTTCAATATTCAGTCCATGATTTTCTTCAAATAGAACGCCTAGCTCCTTCCAAACGCTTCCGTCTTCATTGACTTCATCCATGATCATGAAATGCGCTGGCAATACAATGAATTCTTTCGAAAGTGCTCTATATCGGTCATAAAGTGTTTCTCTCAAATCACCTACCCAGTCCTCCGCCATTCCAGCGAGATCAGGTCTTCCAATCGAATCAACGAACAAAATATCACCTGAAAGAAGATATTGATGATCCACGATAAAAGATGTTGAACCAATCGTATGCCCCGGCGAGTAAAGGGGGTGAATATCAATGGAAGCCGCTCCAATCGTCATCCGCTGCCCTTCTTCAAGACGGTGATATTCAAAGATCACCTCTTCTGCATCTTTTGGCGGCAGCCAGTAGCTGGCACCAGTCTGTTCAGCCAGTTTTTTCCCGCCAGAAATATGATCCGCATGAAGATGAGTATCCAACACTTGCGTGATAGAGACATGATGCTTTTTAGCAAAATGGATATAGACATCCGTCATTCTAGCTGCATCTACAATTGCGGCTTCTCCATTCGACATGATCATATAAGACAGGCATCCCTTGCCCATACGCACAAATTGATACAGCTCTCCACCGCCGGTTAAATCCCCGATCTTCACTGGCTCTAGATGCTCGCTCCACGCCTTCATACCGCCTTCTAAATAATGGACCGTTCTGCCCGCCTCTGACAGCATCTCCGCCACCATGATAGAGGAGCCTTCCTTGGCACAAACCACCAACAATTCACGGTCATAAGGAATGTGAGATAAAATGCCCTCTACTCCTTCAAGGAGATCAAAATAAGGCACATTCATATGAACGATTGCTTCCCCTTCGATCTTCCAATCCTGAACATCCGCTTGATTTCGCACATCTAGCAAAAAGAGCGGTTCTTTGTTCACGATCTTTTTTGTTAACTGCTCTGCGTTCATCGCTTTTACCGTCATGTTCCATTCAGCTCCTATTTTTCAATCGCTCCTGTCCAGCTATTCATGCCTGGCACGATGTTCACCAATTGATGAAATCCTTTTTCTTTTAACTTTTGCGCAGCTAATTCACTTCTTCTGCCTGAGTGACAGATCAGATAAATGTCCGTCTCCCGGCTCAATTCCTCCGCACGTTGTTCAACCTCACCAAGAGGAATATGAACAGCTCCTGGAATATGCCCCGCCTCGTATTCATCCAGCTCTCGCACATCTAAAATAAACAAAGATGGATCTTCTTTTACTTTCTGTTGAAAAGTCTCCAAAGACATTTCCGAAATCATGGACTTCCCTTCTTTCTCTTGTTCTCCGCCCTTACGAATCAAATGATGAAGCACCTGGCCCTCTACTTTTGTTTCTAAAAATTCGTGGCCTGCACTTTTTGACCATGCCGCTAGATCCGCTGCTGATCCTTTATCAGTGGCTTGCACTTCCAGTACGTCTCCTGGTAAAAGCTCATTCATTTGTTTTTTTGTTTTCACAATCGGCATCGGGCATGCCAGTCCTTTTGCATCTAAAATGACAGTTGGTTGCTGCATGTCTTATCCTCCTTTATATAGGGGTGGGGGTATATTTTATTGCGCATTTAATGCCAAGCATTCATGCCACCCTTGATGTTTGTAATCTGAGTAAATCCCTGCTTCTTCAATATTTTCGCCGCCTGCATACTTCTCATTCCGCTTTGACATATCACATAGACCTCTTCATTTTTCTCAAGCTGAGAAGCTCGTTTCTTCAAATGAGACAACGGGATGTTTTGAAAGCCTTTGATATGATTTGTTTGAAATTCACTAGGAGATCGCACATCAATGAGCTGTTGACCTTTGCTTTTCAGCTTCTTTTTCATATGAGCTGCATCCATTTGCTTTACACCTCGTACCGGCAAAAAGCGGCTCACGAGTAATCCAATTACGATGATGAGTAAAATCGTCTGCACCATCCTGCTTCACCTCACTAGATAAATAAATTCACACGTCCGATTTCAGCCTCTGCTAAATATGCCGCTACACCAGCATATTGAATGTCATCTAATAATTCTTTCTCCTGTAATCCTAAAAGATCCATCGTCATTGTACATGCCACGAGATTGATATCCTGCTCCTTCGCCATCTCAATGAGCTGCGGCAAGGTCATAGCATTGTGCTTTTTGATCACATGCTTGATCATTTTCGGCCCCATTCCCGCAAAATTCATCTTGGAAAGCCCCATGCGATCAGCCCCGCGCGGCATCATCTTGCCAAACATTTTTTCTAAAAATCCTTTTTTCATCGGTACCATCTCATCCTTACGCAAGGCGTTCAGCCCCCAAAACGTATGGAAAATGGTCACCTCATGATCATAGGCTGCTGCACCATTAGCAATAATGTAAGCTGCCATCGCTTTATCATAATCTCCACTAAATAACACAATCGTCGTGCGTTTTTTCTGTTCTTCCATTCTGCTCCTCCTTCAACAATTACCTATGGGGGTATATAGAAAATAAAAAATATACATATACCGGTAAGGGTATATTACATCAAGTAAAAAAATCCGTCAACCACCAAAGGCTGAGGAATTTCTTACCGGCTTTTCACCAATAGCTCAACTGCCTCTTTCACAAGACCTTCCGTATCCTTGCCTTGTTCAAGACTTTCACGAACACATTGCTCAAGATTTGTACTCACAATCACACCCATTGCCCGATCAATGGCATTACGTGATGCTGACAGCTGCGTCACCACCTCGCGGCAATCCTTTCCCTGCTCCATCATCGCAAGAACCCCTTTAATCTGCCCTTCAATCCGGCGAAGACGGTTCTTCATCTGCTGATTATATTCCATGTACCAGCACTCCTTTCTATTCTTTCTATGAACAGATAGTATACCCTAAGAGGTATTTAGTCAAACGACTTGCCCTCCTTTTTATAGAGAAAGGATAGATCATATGTGAAAAGAATTGCACATTCCACCATTTATTGATAAAAAGAAGTTAATCAATGCACGAGAAATTAGTTGGCGAAAAGAGGACACACATATGACTTTACATCACTATATTGGTGCTAATAAAGAGCTGCCGCTTGGTACCTTTGGTCAAAAGCCTACCTATAAACCACTCTCTGAACTCAATATCAAAACGGTTGATAGAAAACGAAAAAAGCCCAAAACCTATCAAAAAGAAGAGCCCTTGATAGAAGTATACGAAACAGAAGAGGACTTTGCTGGCATTCACATTGCTTATGTAGATCCGGTCTATGAAGCCGTAAGAGACAAATTCACGCATCCTTTTGTTTATGATTTAGGCATCATTCATTCTCTCCGTCCTCTTTTCCTTTTCATTGAAACAGAGCTGTCCAAAGGAGAAACCATTGAAATCTACTCTTGTGTAGACGGCCTGGAAACGAAAGAAAAAGACGATCAATTAGATGTAGAAATTGACCTAAGCAAAAAACGATTTGGGAAACATATCGATTTTAAAGAGATCGATGAACTGATTGATATGTTTGAATTAGAACACTTACAATATGTGATGGTGAAGAAGTAGAGGAGAATTGAAATGGAACATCAATGAGGCGTTGAAAAGTTTAGGCCTCAATTATCTCTGTGTAGATCATCGTAAACTTTTTCAAAAATCTCTATTGGCATTGAATACTTCGTTGTTTTATCATTACGGTAATTAACCACTATATCAATGTGATGTAGCTTTTTTTCAAATTCAATAATTGAATTCTCCCATCTATCTCGAACGGATATGACACAATTACCGTTTTTCTTTTCCTTTTTCTGATAAACATAGTCCATTTTATCTCTCCATTCTTATTATTTAGTATTAGATAGGTGAATTGACGTCACGTTGTAAATCAGTGATACCCAAGAAACATGAAGATAAAGAAACTAAATGTGGTGAGTAAGTTTAAAAACGTATAAAGATAATTTCTACTATAAATACTTAATATAATACCAACTGGACCTAATAGATAATTCAATAACCATAATCCGCTTCCATATCCAAATATCAAATTAGGGCTCCATAGTAGAACACCTATTACAAAGCATAGTAGTGATAACCGTCTCATTATTTTTTTAGACATTAGAACTCCTTCGAATTTTAAAATTGTAGGGTGTTTATTCAGTTTCCAAATATAAAGAAAAACCTATATTTTAACAAAATGATACACTCAAATAATGACTTAGTCTCTACTCCTTAAGAAATTTAAGATGAAATTAAACTAATGATGTAAAAGCAGGTGACCTATGCCAAACAACCAAACACCCAACCAACTCATCAACGAAAAATCACCGTACCTCCTTCAGCACGCCCACAACCCAGTTCACTGGTACCCGTGGGGGCAAGAAGCCTTCGACAAAGCCAAGCGTGAAAATAAACCAGTGCTTGTCAGCATCGGCTACGCCACTTGTCACTGGTGTCCTGTTTGTTTAGCTACTCTGATATAAAAACAGAATAACGCAAAATCAAAAGATCAACTAGTAATGTTTGATTAGCTTGCAAATGCCTCGAGTGTTACAAAGATTCGAACCCCTCAATTTAATAATATATGATATGGATTTTATAAGATGCACAGAGAAAAAGAACAAACTTCTAACTAGATATGCTCTTTTTTTGTCATATTGTTGCCACCTATAAATGAAGCATATTTTTTGTCATTTAATATGCTTGAAACTGCATAAAATAACTAATAATTGGGGAGGATAATAATGATATCTGCAACAAAACACTTGAGGATGCGACTATTTTGATTTATAATTTCTGTAAAGACATCAAACAAAAAGTTTGTATATTAGGTGCTTTCCTAATGAATCTTGGAAAGTTCCAAAATTCTTGTTTCAAAATTGTAAGCTAATTAATAAATTAGTTGCAATTAGAATAGTATCTGTTGAATATGAAGAAAATGAACAGTTATCATCTTTTTATGAAAACAACGGGTTTAAAGTAATTCAAAAAAATGAAAATGGATTAGCCATGAGTTACATACGTGTTTAATTACAGCATATCTTAAAGGATATGCTTTTTTTATTCACTAATTTACATAAATGTGAATTATACAAATGTATTTGCGTTATCACAAATAGACGATAACCCCTTGTAAAGCTGGTATAGGAATAAGGATATTTCTTTGAGTTTCGAGCTTTCTCTTTGTATTCACGATGAAGAAGTTGGAGCGTCACGTTCTTTTTCATCAGCTCTTTATGGATATACTCCCAATTAACAGGGTAATAACCCCGCTCAAATGTCTGCCTTTCGGGGTATAGGAAGCCAAATAGCCAGAGATTATCCATCTCCGGCTTCAGCTCAATGATATTTTTATTTTCTGCTCGGTAAATCACATCTTTTACCGTCCGCCATGAATGACCGGTGGCGGCTGCGATGGTTCGTTGAGAGTCACCGTTGAAGTACATTTGTAGGATCTTTTGGTATTGAATCATTCGACTCCTCCTCGGAACACTAAATATCTTTTCTAAGTTAGTACCTGTAAAAAAATCCAAAAATGATAAACAGAGTGACAGGTAAGAGAGAAATGAATTTGTAGTTTTTGGCGAAGCTTTCTTAAAAAGAAATAACCTAATTATTCTTTACTTGCAAAAAAGGTGATGAGGGAAGAAGACGTATCTCTCTCATACCCAAGTTTATACTCAATCGAAGAATATCCTTCATGTTCCAGTAAAAGCTGAAACTCCTGGATTCCATACCAATAGAGAACAAAATTTGATATTTCTGTTTCTTGAATCTTACCAATTTTGAGCAAATCGTATCGGTGAATAAAGCTGGTTTTCTGTTGAAGCCAATCTATTCCTTGGGTTGTTGACGTAAATAGAATGCCAGTTTCATTGTCGATTGAAAATTGACCTGTTGAAACTTTGTCTGGTATGAATCCAGTTGGCAATTCCAAATCAATAATAATTTTACCGCCTACTTCAAGATGTTGGTAAAAAGAACGCAGAATATCCTTAACTTGATTCCGGGGTAATAGACAGAAACTCCCGGTAGGCATGATAATCGCCTCGTATTTTTCAGGTAGATGAAGGTCAGTAAGATCTCCTTGGTAGAGAGTTCCCTTCACTTTTGCGGCCTCCATGTTAGCTCTACATTGTTTTAACATATCTTCAGATACGTCAACACCTTCTACATCAAGTCCCTTTTGCAGAAAAGGAATCATCATTCTACCAGTGCCGACGCCTGCTTCTAAGATTTTACCTTTAGTACTTTTCAAATGTTCATAATAGTATTCCAAATCACCATCAATAGAGTATCCGGCTGGTTTGGTCAACTGGTATAGCATGGTGCTTAATTCACCATATTCTGTAAACATATTTTCAACTTCTTTCTATGATTTCTTAATCGGTATATAGATTTCCATAATAGAATTTTCGGAGGCATGACAGCGTTCATCATAATATTCATAAGCAAGGCGATCTTCATCCAATTCATATGAACTTTGATCAAACCACTCCGAAAAAATGTACCGCCAGGTTTCCTTAACAGCTATTGATAAAGGATCTTTGTCGTATGTTGTGGCGGTTGATAGATTGTTGATAGGTGGAGTAGTGAAGACAGCGTACGTTGCACTTGGTATTTCTGCAACGATCATATCTGAGGTTGCCAGACTAAAGTCATCGACAATAACCCCAAATAAATAGATTGCATTACCTTCATTCTGATAAGGAAGCCACAGCCCAACTTCACCATGTTTGGGTGGTTTTAATTGTTCATAAAGCTTTTCCTCTAAATTGGATTCGTTACTTGAATCCCAGTAAGCAGCTATTTGATGGCTATAATTATCTGCAATATTTGCGTGTAAGCCATAACCTGCTACCCTAAAGGGCTCTTTATCAACGAATTTCGGTGGATCTAGGACATCTCGTATATTTTTTACGAGAGTATTATCACTATCCGCCATTCTAATTTTATATGATGTCGGGGTATATCCAAATTCTTGCCTAAATGATTTTGAAAATCCGCTTGCCGATTCAAAGCCATACTGCAAGGCAACATCTAAGATTTTCTGGTTATCAGAAAGTTCAATTCTTGCTGTCGATAGGCGGTATTTTCTCACATACTCCATGACCGGAACCCCTTTTACCAGAGAAAAAATTCTACAAAAATGAAAGGTAGAGTATCCAACATGATTTGCTATTTTTTCAGCGGTAAGCTGCTCGTTAATGTGGTCTTTAATATAAGTGATACTTTGATCAATAATTTGCTTGTACTGCATACTACCACCTCTGCCTCTATTATAAGGATTAGAAAATCATTTGGCTGTTCCTAGCTTGCTAATTTTTGGACACCAAAAAGACCAAGAGAAAATAAAAACCTGATTTGATCTCTATTAGGAACAAATCAGGAAATAGTCTTTATATGTAAAAAGATTGAGAAAAGCTGTTTTTGCTTTGCCAAAATATCGGTGTTGACTTGGATGGTTTTGAGTGCTGACATTTATGGTTTTCGGTGTTGACATCTTTGCTACTCGTGTTGACATCATTTGGAAATATCCATATGTACTTTCTTTAATTTCAACAAGTCAGTAAAAGGCAGACTAGCTTGATATAAAAAACTAGTTACTCACTGGGTAGCAACTAGTTTAATGTCAAACCTTCTTTAAAGTGATATGATTGGTGACCGACAATTCCCTACTTTTATACCGATCTTGTTATAGTGGGTCTTTATATTGACAATAGGTTGATTATTTGTAACCTCATTTATTAGGTCGTTTAATTTATTTAGATTAACCGGTTTATTCTCTAACAAGTTATTGAAAGCTTCTTTGACTTCTCGAGGATAAACATTCCCTACCATACTCGACAAACCGTTACATCCATTATTGATTAACTCTAGGAAGTTTACATCTCCTGCTGCAAACATAATAAAGTCTTTAGGAAGATTTGTTTGTTGATGACGATGAACGTCCCCTCCTTCTTTCAGTCCAATAATATTAGGATGCCGGCTAACCAAGTCTTTAAGTGCTTTCTCGCTCAAATCAAAGCCAGTTCGAGCAGGATTATTATAAAGTACAACCTCTTTAGACGTATGGCTAAGCAGTTCATCAACATAATAAATAGCTTGCTGTTGTGTTGGTTTTATATAAGGTGGAAAGCCAAGTAATATAACATCTATATTGGTTTTTTCGATTTTTTCAATAAGCTTTCTAGCATCACTTGTTCTTATAGATGACACACCAAACATCAGTTCAATATCCTCAAATTTTTGCTGATTGAAATGTTCAATGATTTGTATACGTTCATTAATGCTGAGTGAATGTTGTTCACCAGTAGTGCCGCATATAAGCAAGGAATCGATTCCGTTGTTTTGTAAATATTCAACAATAGGGTCAAAGCCTTCTAAAAATAAACTCTCATCTTCATAAAAAGGAGTAGGAATAGCAACGTTAAAATTTTTCATTATAAAGCAACCTCCAACTTATAAACTTATTGCATTTTTTTGTTTATATTTTCTTTCATTAAACTAGAGATTATTTGTTCGTGTGTATGTGGTATTAGACTGAGTTGGTTAACGACTAATTCTTGCCGTAATATCGAATGATTTTGACTTAGCTTCGCTTTCCCCTCTATTTTGTTGATTTTGATTTTAAAACCTTTTACCCCTTTGTTCATGCCCGCTAACAATTTAGAATCGACATCCCCTAATTTGTATGGACTGTCAGGGCTTTCGTATTTCAATACCAGATCACTCATTGAATTTATTGTTTCTTCCTCATCCAAAAGTTCAACTTTCCCGTAAACATGAGCAGATACGTAATTCCATGTAGGTACAGCCTGATTTGTCTCATACCACTTGGGCGAAATATAACAATGAGGCCCTTGAAAAACTGCTAAAACGAATTGGCTTTCAATATCTTCCCACTGAGGATTCGGTAGAGCAAAATGACCGTATAAGTAATTTTTATCGTTGCTCATCATCAAGGGCAAATGGGTTGCATATGGCATACCATCGTGCATTGAAAACAATGTTGCAAAACCATACTCTTTTATAACATCGCAAGCTTCGTCTTCACTAAGCTGAAATGAGGCAGGGATATACATAAAAACTCTCCTCTCTCAAAATGGATTGATAAAGCGCTTTTAGAGTATAATATGATACTAACTGACATTTAAAAAGGTACAATTCCAAATAAATATACATGTCAGGGGAGAAGACGATGAAAAACATTATTTTTGCTTTTAAAAGTAATACTCCTAAATACAAACAAATTTATGAACAATTCAAAATATTAATCGAGCAAGGAAATATCCAAGCAAATGAACAATTACCATCTATTCGTGAATTAGCAAATTCCCTGCAGGTAAGCCGCAATACAACGCTAATGGCGTATGATCTACTATTAGCGGAGGGGTACATTCGGGGCGAAAAAAGAAAAGGATATTTTGTCAATAAAGTAGAAACCCTTTTGTTCCAAAGAAAAAATAACTCTTTTCGGAGTAAGCAAACAGAAATGTCATTAGAACGGGTTCTGATTGATTTTCGTGCAGGTGCCGTAGATCAAAAGCTCTTCCCTCTGAAAACATGGAGAAAATTGTACAATCAAGTTTTGACATTAGAGAAAAGCTACCTATACGGTGAAGCATTCGGAGAAATACAGCTACGTGAACAAGTAGCTGCTTATCTGTTAGAATCCCGCGGGGTGAAAACTGATGCAAATTCCATTATCATTGGCAGCAGCACCCAACAAATGTTGGTTTATCTTGGTCATATTCTGAAAGATGAATTTTCCGGGATCATAGTTGAGGATCCTGGTTTTGACGGTGCTAGAGAAACATTTCAATTTCATGGGTTTTCTCTAGAAACATTACCTGTCTTTGAAAGTGGGGCTGATTTTTCGAAGTTACATTCAATGAAAGAAAAACTAATTTATGTGACACCTTCTCATCATAGCCCTTACGGAGTAAGCATGCCCATTCAGCAACGTCAAACACTTATCAATTGGATTAATAAAAAAGAGGGATATATTCTTGAAGATGATTATGATAGTGAATTCCGTTATACGCAGCAGCCATTTCCTGCCCTTGCCTCCATTCATTCAGAAAGAGTCATCTATTTAGGAAATTTCTCAAAATCCTTTCTTCCAGGCATTCGCCTAAGCTATATGGTTTTGCCCCAGCCTATATTACATCGATACAAAAACCGTTTTCTTCATTTCGAAAGCACTGCTTCTTTGCTTAACCAACTAACCATGGCCGAATTTATGAAAGAAGGTGAATGGGCCCGCCATATTAAACGCATGCGCACCACTTATAGAAGCAAAATGCAGCACTTTACTTCAAATTTAAAGAAGCAGTTCGGAGATCATTTAACGATTATTGGTGAGCAGTCTGGATTATATATATTAGTGAAAGTTCATCTGAACTATTCAGAAGAAAGATTAATCCAACGTGCTTTAAAATATGGAGTAAAAGTATATCCTACTAACATTTATTTCGTTAATAGAAATCCTAATAGACCAATCATAAAGTTAGGTTTCGCTCATCTCGACTTTGATGAAATAACACAGGGTGTAAAACTTTTGAAAAGGGCCTGGTTGTAATACACATATCTTCGTTTTCTCTAGTTAAAAATACTCCCATGCCAGCGAACCAGCAATAAACCCATAATGAAGAATAAGTTCCATCTTGAGTCTCCTTTTCATATTTTAATCACGATATTTATATTGGTTTTATAACGCTTTTTATTCATGATTTTAGGCGGTATTTGAAAAGGAGAGTTAAATAAAGAAAATGTGGTATGTTATCTTTAGTTAAATTCAGAAAGAAGGTGATCCCATGCCAAACAAAAGTAAACCCAATAGATTAATCAATGAAAAATCACCATACTTACTTCAACACGCCCACAACCCCGTAGACTGGTACCCTTGGGGAGAAGAAGCCTTCGAAAAAGCAAAACGTGAAAACAAGCCGGTTCTGGTCAGCATCGGCTATTCAACTTGTCACTGGTGCCATGTCTGCTAAAGTGACCTTAAAGTTTTACAAAAAAAAGCCCTTTTAAGGGCGGCAAAATAGTTAATTCTACAGGTTCTTTTTTCCTTTTAACTTTTAGTGTTTGCAAGATTCCCCAATCTTCAAATTAGATTTCTCACTCCGCTTAGAAGGCCCTTTATGCAAAGCCAATATCAGAGTGTTTCCTATAATACATACAGCACCAATCCACTGAAAATACCCAAATGGTTCCTTTAACCAAACAACAGTTGTGACAACTGCAGATAGAGGCTCTAAGCTTCCTAACAAGCTTGTTTCTTTAGGTGAGAGGCTTTGCAGACTTTTTATGAAGAACCAGAACGCAATCATTGTGCCAAACACTATTACAAATATAATATATACATACACCTCAGCAGTTAAACTTTTAAAATCCATTTGCCATGGCGGATGAATAAAACTTAATGCAAAACTGCCAATAATCATAGCCCAGCCTACAACAACAAGAGAATTAAATTTATTTAATAAGCCAACGGCATATAAAGTATAGAAAGCTGCCGCGAATCCTGATAAAACTCCCCATACGACCGCAGCTACCGGTACTGAAAGTTGAGAAAGTGAACCATTTGTTAGTAGAAAAAAGCACCCCGCCAGAGCAAGTGATACTGTTATGATATCTTGTTTGGTAAGAACCGTTCGTTTTCGCAAAAGCGAGTAGATAATAACGATTACTGGGGATAAATATTGTAATAACGTAGCAACCGCTGCATTCCCATGTTGAATGGATGCCATATATGTGTACTGCACAGCTAGCATTCCGAATAAGCCAAAAATAAGAAGCTGACAAGCTGTGGCTTTATTTTTCCAAATCTCGATAATCTGAATCCGATTCTTTCTGAACAATTGAAGCATCAAGAGTAAAATGCCAGCCGTAAGTAAGCGTATCGTTACAAGCCAATTGACATCAATTTGATCACCTTGAAAAAGTTTTTTGGCTACTGTACCCCCAATTCCCCAACATGTCGCCCCTGTTATAACATAGAACAATCCCATTCTTCTATTTGAATTATTCATGCAAGATCCCTCGCTAATAAATATAATAATAGTGTTATCATAAATTCAAAATCTCATAAAAAATACTTAAATCGAACAAAAAAATATAAATATATTGAGGTGGAAAGGGTGCAAGTAAAAAATTTTATGGTTGATCAAAACTTAAAGGAATTAACAGAACACCGAACGGTTGCATTACCAGTTGCATGTTACGAGACAAGGATCAATCAAAATATAAATGGCTATATACCGCTTCATTGGCATGACGAAATTCAATTTGTTTTGATACTAAAAGGAATAGCTGTCTTTCAAATAAATGAAGAAAAAATAGAGGTTCAAGAAGGTGATGGATTATTTATTAATAGTGGCTGCTTGCACATGGCAGAGGAAAAGGATCACTCGGGTTGTACTTACATTTGTTTAAATGTTTCACCCCATTTCGTTTTAGCTCAAGAGCTGTATTCAAGCTATGTTCAGCCCTATATTCTTTCAACTAATTTATCCCATTTATTTTTGGGTGGAAATCAACATTGGGCAAATAACATTCTACAAGCTGTAAAAAAAATAAATCAATTGGTTCAACAAAAGACATCGCTCTATGAAATTGACATAACCATGCAATTAACTTTAATATGGAAAAACTTAGTCATTAATGGTTTTCAATTAAAGTACGATCAATCTGAAATGATAAAAAGTCATCGAATGAAACAAATGTTAAACTGGATACATCTCCATTATGCTGAGAAAATGACATTAGAAGACATTGCAAAAGCTGGCCAATTAAGCCGTTCTGAGTGCTGCCGTTATTTTAAACGAATGCTGAATAAGACGCCGTTACGTTATGTACTGGATTATAGAATCCAAAAAAGCTTACTATTACTGCAACACCCGGAAACCACTGTGACAGAAGTGTCTTATCAAGTTGGATTTAACAGTACCAGTTATTTCATAAGTAAATTTCAACAAGCTATGAATATGACACCATTCTCATACAAAAAGATTCATATGAGGCATTAATTCTAAGGATGCTTCTACAATTTACAAATAAAGGGAGTCCCTGTTTATGGGACTCCCTTTATTTATAGGCTGTTAAACTAGCCATTGATGCCATTACACATATTTTTATTGAAGGGACTATACCACATAATGTGCTCTAAAACTTTTAAAGTTGAAATTTGTACTTTAGTAGTCCCTTTTGTTTCCCTTCTTCACATTTTCCCAATCCCGTTCTACATTTTTCCTGACTCTGTGAAGAAGTTTAAAAATGGTTTCCTTTTCCTCAGGTGAAAAATCAGACCAGGCCACTTTCATAGAATGTTCTTCTTCTTTTTTTAAAAAAGGATAAACTTTTTTCCCTTTCTCAGTCGTGAACAGCTTTTTTATTTTTTTATTCTGTCTGTCCGGCTGTTTTTCAATCAATCCTTGTATTTCCAATTTCTTAATTGCCCGTGCAGCCGTTGTTCGGTCAACTTTTATCATTTCAGCCAATTTATCTTGAATAACACCGGGGTTTTCGTATATACGTACAAGATAGAGATACTGCCCTCTCGTTAAGTCCAAATCTTTAAATTCAATATTGCTTATGGAATCTAAACCTCTGGATATCATGCCGATCTCTCGTAAAATGTCGTTCATACCCAAAACTCCTCACATATTTTTTGTTGTAATTACATCTATTTTCGTTGCAATTACAACAAAAATAATTTAACCTTACTTTTATAAGACCACACGCATGCTGTACAGTCCAGACTAATATCAGAAAAGGATTGATAAATAATGAATATAAAAAGAATAACAACTGAAAATGATTTACATGTTGCTCAAGATATTAGAAAATCGGTATTCATTGAAGAACAGCAAGTACCTGAATCCGATGAGTTCGATCAATTCGATACACTCAATGAACAATGCCAGCATGTCTTGGTATATCATGAGAATCAGCCTGTCGGCACAGGCCGTGTGCGCATCGTTGATCATACAGGTAAACTGGAAAGAATTTGTATCCTAAAACCTTATCGTAAGTACGGTTTGGGCAAAATCATCATTGGAGAGCTGGAAAAAATCATGCAAGAAAAAGGCATTACTAAGATTAAGCTGCATGGGCAAACACATGCAGAAGGCTTTTATAAAAAACTGGGCTATCAAACTGCTTCAGATGAATTTATGGAAGACGGAATTCCACACGTCTTGATGACAAAAGAAATATCTTGAAATACAAATCATGTCTAATAAAAAGAAGTATGTTTATTACGGACTAGGTATACTCGTATTAAGTTTAGGCATTTCTTTAACAATACAATCAGGACTAGGTACTTCCCCATTCGATGCCCTTTTGGTTGGCCTTTCCAAAGAATTCGGTCTTACCGTAGGAAGCTGGGAGGTCCTTATTTCTGTCATCACCTTAATCTGTAACTCTATATTAACAAGAAAAAAACCTGTTTTTTTAGGTTTGATAACAGCATTCGTGACTGGAATAGGCATTGATCTGTGGTTGTTCCTCATAAAACATGTCATCTACACAAGCATGTGGTTTAGCAAACTGACGTGTTTCGGAGTTGGTTTGGTATTCATTGGTCTTGGAACAGCCATCTATCTTCAAACAAAATTTGCATCAACTCCTATCGACCATTTAACACTCATTATTCGAGATATTTCAAAAAGAACCATCCTATTTTCAAGAACAGTATTGTATGCTTTTTTCTTATTGTTGGCTTATATATGTAAAGGCCCTGTCGGTATCGGAACCATTTTAACTGTGTGTTTAGGAGGCATGATCCTTCACTTTTTTATGCCTATTGTTGAACGTCGCCTTTTATCCAATTGAGGTCTGGAATCACCTTATAAAAAGAAAAGAAGAGGCTAACCCTAAAAGACCTCTTCTTTTTTGATATTTGGTATATTAGATATTGGAAAGACCATACTGATAAGAAACTGTATCGAAAGAAGGTGATCCCATGCCCACTAACAATAAGCCCAATAGATTAATCGCTGAGAAGTCTCCATATTTACTTCAACATGCTCACAACCCCGTTAATTGGTTCCCTTGGGGAGAAGAAGCATTTGAAAAAGCGAAACGCGAAAACAAACCTGTTCTCGTATCTATTGGGTATAGCTAGCTCGGGTAGCTACACGCACATGTCATTGGTGCCACGTCATGGCACACGAAAGCTTCGAAGACCAGCAAGTCGCTGACATCCTAAACGAACATTTCATTTCGATTAAAGTCGATCGTGAGGAGCGTCCAGACATCGATTCTATGTATATGTCTGTTTGTCAGATGATGACGGGGCAAGGCGGCTGGCCGTTGAACGTATTTGTCACGCCTGATCAAAAGCCTTTTTATGCGGGGACTTATTTTCCAAAGAGAAGTGCTTACGGACGTCCTGGCTTCATTGAAGCACTGACGCAACTGCTGGATGCGTACCACAACGACCGCGATCATATCGATTCATTAGCAGAGAAGGCGACAAATAATTTGCGGATCAAAGCAGCAGGACAGACAGAAAATACCTTGTCTCAAGAGGCGATCCACAAAGCCTATTATCAGCTCATGAGCAGCTTTGATACGCTGTATGGCGGATTCGGCTCCGCACCAAAATTTCCTGCACCTCATATGCTCACGTTCCTTATGCGCTATTACGAATGGACAGGGCAAGAAAATGCGTTATATGCGGTCACGAAAACGTTAGACGGTATGGCAAATGGCGGTATTTATGACCATATTGGTTCAGGCTTTTCTCGTTATTCGACGGATGAAAAATGGCTTGTGCCTCATTTTGAAAAAATGCTGTATGATAACGCCTTGCTGATGGAAGCTTACACAGAAGCATATCAGCTTACTCAACAGCCTGAGTATGAAAAGCTTGTCCAACACCTGATCCACTTTATTAAACGAGATATGATGAATCCGGGCGGCTCCTTTTATTCAGCGATAGATGCAGATTCTGAGGGGAAAGAAGGGCAATATTACGTTTGGTCAAAAGACGAAATCATGGCTCATTTAGGCGAGGACCTTGGCGCTTTATTCTGCGCTGTCTATCACATCACAGAAGAGGGGAACTTTGAAGGGGCGAACATCCCTCATACCATTTCCACCTCTTTTGATGACATCAAAGCCTCTTTTTCGATTGATGACCATACGCTTCAGTCTAAGCTGCAAGAAGCCCGGCACATTTTACAATCTGTCAGACAGCAGCGACCCGCACCGCTTGTCGATGACAAGGTGCTCACATCTTGGAATGCGCTGATGATCTCTGCGCTCGCCAAAGCAGGAAGGGTATTCGGTGCAGAGGAAGCCATCCGCATGGCGAAACAGGCGATATCTTTTCTAGAAACACACCTCGTCCAACATGAGCGGCTCATGGTCCGATATAGAGAAGGAGACGTAAAGCATCTTGGCTTTATCGAGGATTATTCGCATATGCTAAAAGCGTATATGTCTTTATACGAAGCGACCTTTGAATTAGAATGGTTGGAAAAAGCGACAGCCATTGCCGAGAACATGTTTGAGCTGTTTTGGGACAAGGAAAAAGGGGGCTTTTTCTTCTCAGGATCAGATGCGGAAGCGCTCATCGTTCGAGAAAAAGAAGTGTACGACGGCGCCATGCCTTCTGGTAACAGCACCGCACTCAAGCACCTTCTCACGCTAAGCAGACTGACCGGACGTCAGGATTGGCTGGACACATTAGAGCAGATGTTCCAAGCCTTTTATGTCGATGTCTCCTCCTATCCAAGCGGGCACACAGCTTTTCTGCAAGGACTCTTGAGTCAATATGCAACAAAAAGAGAGATCATCATTCTCGGGAAAAACGGTGATCCTCAAAAAGAACGACTTTTACAGGCGCTTCGGAAACGCTTCATGCCATTTGATATCATATTGACTGCCGAAACAGGGCAGGAATTAGCGCAGCTCGCACCCTTTACAAAAGATTACAAAACAATCGATGGCAGAACCACTGTGTATATTTGTGAAAACTACAGCTGCCGCCAGCCCATTACCAATATCGACGAGGCGATGGAACAATTATTCCACGATTGAGTTTGTCATAAGATGACTATGAGAAGACAAAATGAGGACAAACAGATAAAAAACATGTCAATCCGCTAACAAATCGGCTGTAAGGTTTTATTTTTCCTAAAAAACGGTTAGAATGCGCACTAGACGTTCTCATACCGAAGGGAGAGAAAATGATGAAAAAGATATCATATACACTCATCGCTTGTCTGTTATCAGTGGGACTTGCAGCTTGCTCGTCAAACGATGCGAAACAAGATAAGCAAAACGATTCAGCCAAAAACAAGGAAACAACACAGGCTGACCAAAAAGAACAGCAAAAGCAAATGGAAGAGATGCAAAAGAAATTAGACGCACAAAAAATCGATGATCAAAAGGTCGTTGCGACCGTCAACCAAGACAAAATCACAGGTAATGAATATAATAGTGCTTTATCGACCATTCAAGGCCAGCTTCAACAATCAGGGCAAGACCCAACATCTAAAGAAGGCGCAAAAGCAGTCAAGAAACAAACCATTGATGCGCTCGTAGGTCAAGAGCTCATCCTGCAAGATGCTGAGAAGAAGGGCATCAAAGCCTCTGACAAGCAGGTAGATAAACAGCTAAAAGAAGAAAAGAAACAATTCAAAGACAACGCTCAATTTGAAGAAGCTCTTAAGAAAAGCGGACTCACAATGGATCAGCTGAAAAGTGACATTGCCGACAGCATCAAATACAGCCAGTATGTCGACAAAGAAATCAAATCAGCGTCCGTCTCTGAAAAGGATGTCAAAGCGTACTATGATCAATACGCAGATGAAATGAAAAAACAAAAGCAAAAAGCACCTGAATACAAAGAGGTTAAATCACAAATTAAAAAACAGCTAGAATCTCAAGAAAAGCAGAAAGAAGTACAAAAAGAAATTGAAAAACTAAAGAAATCTGCGAAAATTAATGTATCTCTGTAACAGCTAAGAAAAATCCGCCATTGTGCGGATTTTTTTCGTTACTTGATGAACTGTTTTTCCAAAATTATGACAAAAGCCTCATCATAAACGTCTCTTCCATCCGATATGATGGGAGTACAAAAGAAAGCGCTATCAATTCTTTTGTCTCTTAAAAAGTACAAGATCAAACGCCGATCTCGTACTTTTGCTTCAGTCAATCGGATAACGACAAGAGGAGGATCTTTATGTTCAAATGGTTTAAACCCGCTCCGCATATCGACAGGCTCGATGATGCCAAAACAGATGAGACCTATAAGCGGCTGCGGCTGCAAGTCTTTTTAGGCATCTTTATCGGGTATGCGGGCTACTATTTGCTGCGCAAAAATTTCGCTTTTGCCATTCCTTATCTACAGGAAGAAGGGTTCACGAAAAGTGAATTAGGCTTTGTACTCGCAGCTGTCTCTATCGCTTATGGCTTTAGTAAATTCATCATGGGGATGATCTCAGACCGCTGTAACCCAAGATACTTTTTAGCCACCGGACTCTTTCTATCAGCCCTTATCAATATCCTATTTGTCTCATTTCCATGGGTGACGTCAAGTGTATGGATCATGTTCTTATTCATGTTTTTAAACGGCTGGTTCCAAGGCATGGGGTGGCCGCCATGCGGACGCACGATGGCGCATTGGTTTTCGGTTAGTGAACGTGGAACGAAAATGTCCATTTGGAACGTTGCTCACAATATCGGCGGGGGAATTCTTGCACCGCTCATCACCTTAGGGATCGTGCTGTTTGCGACATGGAAAAGTATCTTTTTCTTCCCTGCCATCATTGCCATTATCGTCTCCATCGTGATCATTCTACTCGTCCGGGATACCCCGCAATCCGCTGGCCTTCCGCCAATCGAGGAATATCGCAATGACTATCCGGCACAGCAGTATGAAGATCAAGAAAAAGAATTAACAGTGAAAGAGATTTTATTTAAGTATGTACTCAACAATAAATTCCTTTGGTATATCGCCATTGCCAATGTCTTTGTGTACTTCGTCCGTTACGGTGTCGTGGACTGGGCGCCGACCTACTTAACAGAAGCAAAGGGCTTTTCACCAGAGCATTCACGCTGGTCTTATTTTCTTTATGAATATGCAGGCATTCCGGGGACATTGTTGTGCGGCTGGATCAGCGACCGATTCTTTAGAAGCCGCCGTGCACCAGCGGGCGTCCTCTTTATGGTTGGGGTATTAATTGCGGTGCTCGTTTACTGGTTAAACCCTGCTGGCAATCCAATGGTCGATAACATCGCCCTTATCAGCATCGGCTTTTTGATTTACGGACCTGTCATGCTCATTGGACTTCAAGCCATTGACCTTGCTCCTAAAAAAGCGGCTGGCACTGCGGCCGGACTCACTGGCTTCTTTGGCTATATTGGCGGCTCTGCCTTTGCCAATGCGATGATGGGCGTCGTCGTAGATCACTATGACTGGACAGGAGGCTTCATTTTACTGGTTGGTTCTTGTGTGCTTGCGATTGTCTTCCTGGCGATGACTTGGAATACAGGGAAGCGCGTAGAGCAAGCTTAATGAAAATCACATAAAAGATTCATATCCACCCAACATGCCCTTTACATCTATTTCTTATGATGAAGGCAGTTACCGTAAAAGGAGGATAAAATATGAAGAAAAGTAGATTACTTGCTTTCGTGTTGCTCTCTTTTGCTTTACTGTCTTTTGCGTGGGTGCCGACCACCATATCGGCACATGAACATCTTTTATCTCCAGATCGTATTTTAACCGTTGCACACCGCGGAGCATCAGGGTATGCACCAGAGCATACCCTGGCTTCCTACAAACTCGCCACAAAGATGAATGTGGATTACCTCGAACTCGACCTTCAAATGACAAAGGATGGACACCTCATCGTCATGCACGATGAAACCGTTGACCGGACCACAAACGGAACGGGCTGGGTCAAAGACCTCACACTTGCCGAAATCAAACAGCTTGATGCCGGTACATGGTTTAACGAAGTCAATCCCGACAGACAAAATGCCAACTATATCGGACAGCGAGTACTCACATTAGATGAGGTGCTGCGCTATTTCGGCAAACGAGAGAATTATTATATTGAAACAAAAAAACCGGACCTTTATCCGCAAATGGAAGAGAAACTATTGGACGCCTTAAAGAAACATCATCTTCTCGGAAAACATACGAGAAAAGGGCAGGTCATCATCCAATCCTTTAGTCAAGACAGCCTGCTAAAACTACAGAAACTAGCTCCACGCCTTCCAAAAGTACAGCTATTAGACAGAACCCAAATGACGTCCATCACAGACGATCAGCTCGACTTCATCAAAACTTATGCAGTGGGTGTCGGGCCAAACTTTAGAGCATTGACACCTGAAAACGTACAGCAGGTCAGAAGCCACGGACTCCTCCTCCACCCATATACGGTAAACAACGAAGCAGACATGACCCGTTTACTGCAATACGGCGTCACCGGTCTTTTCACCAACTTTCCAGATGTCTTTAACCGTGTGAAAGCTTCACTCTAAACAAAAAAAGCCTTGCGGTTCATCCCGCAAGGCCTTTGATTATTTTACCGTTTGATCAGAAGAAGCTGTTTCGATCGGTTTCCGTTTCCCGATCCCAAAGACATAGAAGCTAAGCGCTACTACAATCAAGAACCCAATGGCCACGATTAGAGAAATACGCGTATCCTGATTAATGAGCATAAATACAAGCACCATCAGTAAGAAACCGATTGTAAGATAATTAGAAAACGGCGCTAGCGGCATCTTGAATGGATGTTGATCAAGCGCAGATCCCTTCGCCTTTCTAAAGCCGATATGACTAATCAAAATCACAAACCAAGGCACCATACCAGGAAGTACACTCGCACTATACACATAGACGAAAATGTTTGGTGGCGCAACATAATTGAGGACAACTCCTATCGCTAAGCCAATCAGCACAGCAAATGTCCCAAAATACGGCACGCCATTCTTCGAAATTTTGGTGAAGAAAGCAGGCGCCTGTCCATTCACACCTAATGTATAAAGCATACGTCCCGCACTGAAAATCCCACTATTACAGCCTGACATCGCTGCTGTAATGACGACAAAGTTAATAATACCAGCAGCTGCTGTAATCCCAATTTTCGCAAACGTCGCCACAAATGGACTGCCAAGGGTATTCAGCTGATCCCAAGGATACACTGTCACAATGACAAAGATCGCACCGATATAGAAAATCAAAATACGCCAGATGATACTTTTGATGGCATTGGTCAGCGTCTTTTCTGGATTTTGTGCTTCACCTGCTGTAATCCCAATCAGCTCTACCCCCTGATAGGCAGCAATGACGAGCGACAACGCAAACAAGAATCCGGTAAATCCACCTGTAAAGAACCCGCCGTGCGCCCACAGATTAGACAAGCCAATAGGCGTCCCGCCATTTCCAAATCCAAAGAAAATAATGCCTAGACCTGCAATGATCATCAAAATAATCGTCACAATCTTGATCATTGCAAACCAAAATTCGAACTCACCGAACGATTTAACCGAAATCAAGTTGGCCGCTCCCAAAATAATCATCGCGATTAAACCTGGAATCCACGCTGGCAGGTCTGGGAACCAATATTTCATATAAGCGCCTACTGCAATAATTTCCGACATCCCGACAATGACCCACTGGAACCAGTTACTCCAAGCTGTCATATACCCCGCAAGCGGATGAATATATTGATGACCAAATGTAGCAAATGAACCTGTACTCGGTTCAACGTATAACATTTCTCCCATCGCACGCATAATAAAAAAAATAAAGATACCACATACTGCGTACGCGAGAAGAACCGATGGACCTGTCCATTGAATGGCCTTAGCTGACCCCATAAATAAGCCAACACCAATCGTGCCACCGAGTGCGATCATTTGAATATGGCGGGCACTTAACCCTCTCTTTAATTCCTTTTGAGCCACTTTTCTTCCCCCTCATCAACAAACAACATAAAAAATAAAAATCAGAATGTTCATTCTGATTGAGAAACATCAATCTTTCGATGTATATTATCATAATAAATCTACCCTTAAAAAACAATTGTTTTTTTGAGGAAAACACTATTATCAAAATATTCCGACGATAAAAGAGATTCAAATTGTTTTATATTGATATATTGAATCAACGAGTGAAAGTCACTTCAATGCTTATGACTTATTAGAAACTGACCGCCTCTTATATCAATCTCAAAGGATCGTAGTCCATTTTTATGCACCATTTTGCCCTTCTCTCGATGACAAGAAAAGTCATTCCGAAAAGCACCGGATCTTTTCTTTACATAACAAGTAAACCCATCATTTTCCGGTATCGCCACTTTGACATATGCTCCAGTTGAAGTAGACTTAAGTGAATTTAGCATGTTTGTAGAATGAATCTGTATCCTTCTACCTATTACATGCAGATCAACGTCCGAAAAAGCACCCGTCAACTCAACTTTTGACGATGTGGCGTGCAGTAATAATCTCTGCGCGACCAGCTGCCGACTAGAAATAAGTCCACCTACTGTCTCTAAATGGAGATGCTTGATTTCACCTGATAGCATCGTCTTTCCAGAAGTTAAATGACAAGAGACATTTTCCACCTTCAGCCTCTCTGCCTGAAGATTTGTTCCTTTACAACGAAGAGATATGGACTGTAATTGTTGTTTAGGAAGATAAATAGCTACATCGGTTTTATAAAGGTGAAGCCCTAAGCTGAGTATTTTTTTTCGTCTATCTTGAATGACCAGCCGTCCATCTCTTACCTGATGATGCAGCAAATAACGTTGGGGAAAAGCTTGATTGGTCGTTTGACGAATGAATAGATAAGGATGATCATGATGATGAATACGCACCTCTCCCAATAGCCAATCCAGCGATAATTCTACGACCGATTCTTCAATTCGAACCGTATGCTCCACAATGTCTCCCTCCTTTTTTCAACGCGGCTCATCTCTCTTGAAGCCGGATGATACTGCCCCATAATTCCAAGATCACAATGAGAACGGCTGCGATCATGACTCCTGACAGAATGAAATTCATTTGATCATTTCCATAAAAAGCAATTAATAGGTTTCCTAAAACAGCACATAGAACAATCGCAGTCAGAATGGTCATGGAGGTAGATTTCTTCATTACCCCCACTCTCATCGCAATCATGCCAATACCGTTGATACAACAAGTAAACACTAGGTACGTTTTGATCACAGTGAACATCACATCAGCTGTCAGCGCATCCTGAACAAGGGGGAAGAACGTTTCAGTGACACTAAACACAACAAATGAGGGAATGATGCTACACAGCATTGCAATCGTAGAAAAGCACAGCATCCAGACCATTCTCGAAAGGAGTGATGCTTTCAGACTTGATGAATGAGGTTCATGCTCTTTCAATGCAGTCACCATCACTCGACAATACATCAAGGCTGTGACGATCGAAAAAAAAATCATCCATACTATACTGGTCAACAAATAGATATTCGGATATTGCTGAAAACCTATTTCCTGTTCAACCTGTGCAACAAACGCGACAAAATAAATAAACACCAGCAGTACAATGCTTGCAATCATACTAGATTGAATATAATGTTTCATATGGCTTTTTCTTAGCTCAAGTTTTATGAAGTGAAGCATAAGGCATCCTCCTATGAAATGAATTTTTCTTTTTGTCTCTTATCTGACCATTTAGGTTCCAGGCTGATCATATCCACCAATTCCAGCATAATGCGCTGTGACCTTTTGAATAAATAGATCACTCACTACATCCACTCCAAGCCCTTTCATCATCTGTTGTAAAAACAGCAAACGCTGACTAGTTTCCTGCTCATCACGGGCAAATAGTGTTGGATTCAGCCATATATTCACGAGAAGCATAAACACTTCTGCCACTTCACCAGGAAAAGCAGTCTTCATCGAACCATCATCAATTCCTTCTAGAATGAGCCTTTTAATTTTAAGCGCATCCTGATTTACTCCTGCCTTCATCCCTTCCACCACAAACTGCGGGTTTTTGATCTGATCAACTAAGATTCCATCAATTGAGTGAGACCGTGGATCTGCCACAAGCTTCTCTAAAATAAGCTGCAGCTTCTCTTTTGCATGAACTGCCTCTGTATGCTCAATCAGATCTTCAAGCTTCTCTGTCGCATGACGAAATTGCCGATCCATCACGGCACGTAATATTTCTTCCTTCGATTTGAAATGATGATAAATAGCACCCTTAGACATGTTCAATTCATGGATGATATCCTGCAAACTCGTCTTTTCAAATCCTTTTTCCTGAAACAGCTTCGTCGACACATCTAAAATTTGCTGGATTGTCTTTTCTGGATATTTATTTCTGGCCAAATGAAACGCCTCCTTTTACATACCGACCGTTGGTATGTATTTTAATCTACTTCATGATAAACTGTCAATATAGGTTCTTTATATAAAATAAAAAAGACCGCTCACACGGTCTCCTCAAGCTCAAACTGTAAATTCACTGGAACATCTGGCAATACAGAATCCTCCACCATATTGGTTGTAGGTGTCTTCTCATTCACTTCCTCAAATCGAAACCCATCTGCCCATACCGTTCCCTTGCCGCTGAGCAAGACACCAAAATGAATGGATTCACTGTGAGAAGGGATATCTAAAACAATCGCATATTGAAATGAAAATGAGAATATCCCACTATTTCAGGCACCTGCCTTAATACAGCTCATCCATCAAATGCGACTCAAAATAGAAAATCGCCTCTTGCATGACAGACTATACATCATCTCGCTCACCTCTACTTGATCATAATTGCGGTCATGATCTACTTTGAATAGATTCAGCTATTTTTCCTAGAACACTTTCCTCTGATAAATAGCAGTAGAAAACCCCCAAGACAGCAGGTACATAAGCATAATCAGCACAGCTGACCCAGTATATAAAATAGGTATCGATAATTTCATGATAAAATCTGTGATCCCACTGAATTGCTCCGCTAAATAGGCAACAAATGGCGGTCCTATACCAGATAAAAGGATAAAGCCAATAATCACTGCCGTTGTGATATAGCCAGGCTTCAAGATATAAAACAATGGAAACGTACACGCCGCAAACAATAAAAACAGCCCGCTGCCAATCGCAATATCCGTCAGCGAAAACAGCTTCCCAAAAACAAATAAAGCAGCACTTGTCAGCCCGATTGCGATAATCATATAGAAAACGGCACCAAGATAACGTGATGCGATAATTTCTTTACGTGTATAAGGCAAAGAGTTTAATAGAATATTCGTTTCTGCCTTCTCATCGTACGCATATGTGTTAAAAGGTATGAAGAAACTAGCGACTAGAAAAATCAATGCCGGATGCGCATCCATGAAAATAAAAAATAAGATAAACGGAATAAAAATAATTAGCTGCTTCTTTTGCAAAATCACATCACGCTTCATTAAATGAAACATGCGACATCCCGCCTTTCAAATAAAACATGATATCCTCAAGCGATGCCGGTTCGATCAAAACAGCGTCTCCAAAGATATGATTTACTTCTTCGATCTGATCTGTTAATGCTTCAAATCCTGATGCTGTACGCTGAATATGGATAAAAGCCTTTTCTGTGTCTCGATCCAACAAATCCAGGCTTCCTTTCACAAGCGCATAATTCTCCGCTACCTCATGAATCGACTGTTGAAAGACCAATTGTCCATTTTGTATAAACGCAATATAATCCGCGATCCGGTCTAAATCAGTTGTCATATGTGTTGAGAAAAATATGGTCCGGTTCTCATCAATCATTAACTCTTGTAACGTTCCTAACAGCTCTCTTCTAAAAACTGGGTCTAAACCGGCTGTTGGCTCATCCATAATAATCAGCTCTGCATGATGTGATAGCGCAATCGCAAGTGACGCCTTCATCTGCATCCCTTTTGAAAATGTTTTGATCGCTTTATGCAACGGCAGACCAAACTGTTCAATATATTGATAAAAAAGCTGGTCATCCCAGCGTTTATAGGCAGGTGCCACAATTCGTTTGATGTCTTTTAAATTCAATCCTGGGAAAAAAACGTTAGCATCGTAAACAAAACCGATTCGTTCCTTAATTTCTTTTTCATGGGTGCGATAATCTAGTCCGAAGATCTTAACCTCTCCCGAATCTGGTTTTAACAAGTTCATGATCATTTTAATGGTAGTCGACTTACCGGCTCCATTTTCCCCAATAAACCCTGTAACAAAGCCTTTCTTGACCTGTAAATCGAGACTCTTAACTGAAAAGTCCTTGAATCGTTTTGATACTCCTTTGAATTCAATCACATGCTCCACTCATCTCACTCCTTATACAAGAACTTTAATAACTGCTGCAATTCATCAAAAGATAAGCCTAATTCCTTGCCGTTTGTGACAACCGCTCCAAGCTGATCCTCAATCACCTTCAATTTTTTCTCTCTCATGACCTCTAGGTTTTGTTCCGCAACAAATGATCCCTTGCCTACAATCGAATAAATAAATCCTGCCTTCTCTAACTCTTCATATGCTCGCTTTGTTGTGATGACGCTAATTTGCAAATCCTTCGCCAGCTTTCGAATAGACGGCAGTGCCGAGCCTTCCGCCAGCTCCCCCGTTAAAATCATCGATTTGATTTGATTCGTAATTTGCTCATAAATGGGCTCCTTAGAGTGGTTTGAAATCGTAATCTGCATATAAAAACCTCTTTTTACTGTACTGGTGTTTGGAACGAAATATTGTATATACACTATATATACATTATATACACACTGAAAGAATAATCAACCATTTTTTGATTGCAACTCAACTAAAAAAAACCGCACAGCTCTTCAGCTATGCGGCCTTCCCCAACAAAATTCATCTCCAATACACCCATTTTCCCATCATCCACTCCACCGGACCTCTTCTCCATTTTTTCAAATAGAGATAGCTGATGAACAGCTGTGCTGTGTACAGTCCGACAGCGAGCAGCAGTCCAAACATTGACCCCATCTGTCCAAATAGACCAAGTCCATAAGAATAGAAAATCGTTGTACAAATGATCGACTGCGCCAAATAGTTTGATAGGGACAAACGGCCAAGCCCTGCAAGCAGACGTTTGAGACCTTGGGCTGCCTTCGAATAGTAGAAAATAATAAAGGCTTGAATATACCCGATCGCCAGCACATAAGCACCAAGCGTCATCACGAATTCACTCCAAGACGCATCAATGAACGTCGCACATTTTAGCGCAAGCCCGACGACAATGACCCAGACCCAGCCTTTGCGATAGGCCATTCCTCGATCTTCTTCTGTCAGATGTCCTCGTTTACCAATCACCATGCCAAGCAATGCGAACGGACCCACCATCATCGTACCGAAAAGAAACCCTAGTATCGGCATAAGCGTAATGGTCACGATCGCCAGAATAATGGTCACAATCAACATATCGTCTTCAACCGTAATCCGGCTGAGCAAAATATCTCCATATGCACCCTTCGCATACACATCGGTTAAAAAATCATCATTCCCATAAACAAAGTTCATCATATATGGCACAACGACTAAAGACAACGCCCCTAACACACCCGACCAAATAAGCATTGTTTTGATTCGGCTGCTCAAAAACATTATCAAGAAAAACGTACAAGCTCCATAATAAAGAAGAATGTCACCATTCCAAATAAAGATGTAATGCAGCATCCCAAGCACAATCAGACCAAAGCCCCGGCGAACGACAATGGCATTCGTATTTAGTCCCTTGGCTTTCGTTGATTCAATCAGCTTGATAAAAGAATACCCAAACAAAAAGGAGAAAATCGGATAAAACGACCCCTGGAACAAAATTTCCGTTACATAAACGCCAAATTCCTGCCCCCAAAAACTCGAATCAAACATCTTCTCAAAATCATAATCATATTGAAAATTAAGCATATTCACGATCAAAATACCTAATAAACTAAAACCACGCAAACTATCAATGAACTCAACCCTAGATCCCTTCAACACGACAGCTCCTTCGGAAAATATAAAAGCATATTTATCCTACCACACTTTCAAAAAATTGGTCTCTACACCCATGTAAAAACATGCGTTTTAAGGTAAATTTAATAAAAAAACCCAGAATATACATTCTAGGTTTTTTACTGATGAATTATGAATGATGATTTTCTTCTTTCCGCATCACACGTTTCAAATAAAACAAAATCGCCAATCCGAAAAAAATCAACGTCAGCTCCCAGTCTGCAGGAATCGGAAACCATTTCAATATCATTAAAATCAACAAAACCGCTCCAATCCCTGCGAAAAAAACCGCGTTTCTTTTTAATTCTTTGTTTGATAGAAACAACACTCTCTCCTCCCTTACACTTACTAACCAATTGAATGTTTTTCTAACTTTTCCTTTGATCTGAAGGATGAATCCACGGAAGGTGCTCAGGCCAATTGAGTTTTTGCTTTTCCACTATTCATCCTCCTTTTCCTTTAGCTGAAAAGCGATAATTTTCCCTAATGCTTCCTCTGCAGCAAAAGGAGTGACGCTGCCTGTTGGATTTTCTTGTTCTTGTTTTAAGCACTCGTACATGTTTTTTTCAATTTTTGATGGATCAATCCAAGAGATACACCATGATGCCCAGAAACAAGTAGGTCCCTCATAACGTTTAGCCAGTGCCAGAAGGAATGGCAAGCTGGGCTGTCCAATCCTCATGAGTGACATGGCAGCGGCCATTCTTGTATCCTCTTCGTCACTTTCTAATAGCTGGGCTAGCGGCTCAGCTGCGTCCCCCGCATCTGCTCCAAATTCACCAAGTACAGCTGCTGCAATGTTCCGTAGAGATCCTTTTTCTTTTAAAGCCTCAACAAGGACGGGCACTGCATCTTTTCCGAACTTTCTCAATTCCCCTATTGCTTGAACGATCGTTACTTCATTTGTATTTGCCAATTGTTGAACTGATTGAGACAGCTTATTTTCTGGTTTCATTGACAATCAACTCCTCTTTTTAATGAACCGCACGGCATCGATAACAAAGCAAAAGCACATAAAATCCAGCTCCAGCCACTAGGGATACAATTGTTGTCAACAAGCCATCAGTGATTAGATGAATGCTAATAATGACCATAGCACTGATCACAGACGCAAATAGCAATGATCGATAATAGGCGGCCAAAGCAAAACTCTTTTCTCGTCTCAGAGGCTGCATAAAGGCAAAGAGCCGTATGGCCAAAAACCATATATAAACTCCTCCACCAAATAAGGTCCAATACAATACATCCTGAATCTCAACCAAATAAAGTGAAATCAAGTAGAACGCATACAGCCAAAAGGTTTGAAACACTTCTAACATAATGATTTTTTGATATAAAGCGCCTGGAAAAAGATAGAGCACTCCTGTTTGTGCGTGTCTTACAATCCCCGCATAATATGAACTAAAAAGAACGGATGCAGCGATGACGATTAAGAATAGATTCAGCCAATCTGAAAAATAAGTAAGGACGACATAGTAAGTACCAATTAACAGCATGGTAGATAACAAATGGAAGGTCGCATACTTTTTTAGCAGCAATAATTCAATCCAAAGAAAAGCCCAGCTGCCCGTTAATGACGGAAGCCCCCACCACGTCTTGCCCTTTTTTTGAACGATTGGACTTGATTGAATATGTTTCCCCTCAAATTCCTCCCAAAATACTGCCTCCTTGACTAAAGACTCCTTCATCTCTAAACGATGACTAGCCTTGTACATCATCATGAAAGATAGGAACATTACTCCAATAAAGATGCAGAAAGAAAGAATGGAGAACTCTTCGATCATACGTCCAGCTTGAAACATCAAAGAATCAGCAATGTTCATCAAGAAGGGCTGTTTCATCATGAATTGATTCAAAACAAGCAGTGCAAAGAAGCCAAACATCAATACAAAACCGATTATGAGCAGGCGCTTATATACCCGAATGGTTCTAGCACAAGACATCGCAATCATCCAAGTTTCAACCAAACATAACAGCCCTGTCAGGATGAGTGATTTTCCAAGCAGAAACGGGTACTGCTGCGTCATAAAAAACAGAAGAAGATCCGCAGCCACAGCAGAGACAATGAGAAGAGCCCCTCGCCAAAAAATGTGATACAACCATACACTGATGACAACTGTCCATAGAGAAGCGCCATTTCCATATAACCAAATGATATCGTTCATTTGACTAGGGAGCCGATTTGTAAACAAGCCAAACCCCGTATAGAGAACAAACAAGCAGACAATGATCCATCCAGCTGCAACCGTATTCCAATCACCCATACTTGAAACTGCGCTTAGCTGAAAACCAATTGCCGCAATGAAAAGAAGTAAGATCACAAAAGGCATTTTCTTTTCTTGATTTTTACTGATCAAGCGCCTTTGAGATTTCATCCATAAAAGGGAGAGTGTGTTATTCACTTGACCACTCCCCCAGAAGTTGAATGACTTCTGCCCTCCACTCAATCTGTTCTTCCTTTAATTGAGGAACATCCATATTCTTCATGATGGCACCGTCTCGAATCAATACCACCCTGCTGGCCGTATCAAGAACGAACTCTAGACTATGAGTCGAGACAAAGACCGCCCCACCTTGACTGCTTTTTTGTCTCAGCCAATCCGACAGCCACTGTTTTGACGGAATATCTAACCCAACAGTCGGTTCATCTAATATAAAAAGGGAGGCATCTTGAACAATGGCCCCTGCTAAAACGACACGCTGCTTTTGGCCTCTTGACAGCCTTCCGCACAGTTCGTTCATCTTCTTTTCCATATGTACTTCTTTCAACGCTCCATATACCTTTTCCTTGATCTGTTTTAAGCCTTTATGATATCCACGAGCACGGAACTGAACATGTTCAGCAGCCGTTAAGTCTGGATACAAATACGGCTGATCAGGAATAAGAGCTACTTGTTTTTGGACATGGGAATGACCAGGCGGGAAACCCTCAATGAGAATTTCCCCTCCATCTGGTTTATATAGACCCGTTAAACACCGAATCGTTGTCGTCTTCCCGGCGCCATTCGGCCCAAGCAGCGCCACAACTTCTCCTGCTTCTATGGAAAATGACAGGCCCTCTATCCCATCACCATTACTGTATCGTTTGCTTATATTCTGAACCTCCATGAATGGCATCGAATCTCTCCCTTGTATTAGAGTGATGTATGCTTATCTATGGTGTGTTATAAGATGAAAAGCGAATGTCATTAGACCCACTAACCACTCACCCTAATATTACCATATAGAGAATAACAAGGTAATAGGAATGAGGTAATCTATTCTATGTACAACGGATTAAGAAAATATATCATGTACAAAATAAAAAAAGATTAGGCGACAGTATCCTAATCCTTTATCTATTAAACAGTTATTCCCTCAAACCGCCCCATCACCCAAACCCATCTCCTGACCCGCCCAAGCATCCACCTCTACCTTCAAAGCAGGAGAAGCCAGGGCCACCACATAAACCATCGTCAAGGCAGATGATCCCCTAAAAACTGACCCATGATTCGTTTTCTGCTCGCAGCATCGAACTCTCCCACGAGATAAAATACTAGTTTCGTTATATCTTCCACGGCCATATCTGCCGCTTCTACATTCCGTTTCACATTCTCTAACGCTAATTCGAGCTGCTCCAAAGGGTACATCAACCTACAATTCTTGTTTTCTAAAAAGAAACCATCCGATGAGAAAAAAGAAACCAATCAATACCGATACACCTAGAAAGCTTGTAAGCGCCTGATCCGAATAAGTCCCTCTATGAATCATCTCCTCGGCCGCACTTGTCACGCCTTTAGGCGCAAACTTCCCTAATGTATCCTCATAAAATGAAGGAACGGTAAATAGAATAAGGTTGATCACAAGCGATACACCGCCGGCTGTGACGGAACGCGTAAAGAACGCCGAAGCACAAATGGTCGATACCACAATCAGCAATAAATTTGGATAATAAAGAAGTGTTCCTTTTAACACATTGACCCAATCCAGATGCCCAAATTGGATGTCCACATAATAAACGGAGGCAAGCACCGCCACCACCAAACTAAACAAAGTCAAACAAGCATAGGCGCATATTTTCGAGACATAATAACTCATTCGACTGATCGGTTTCACCATAATCATCGCCGTCACCCCAGAGGCACGCTCTCCAGCAATCGTCCCCATCACGATCATAATCAGGATAAACACGCCGAGCGAATCAAATTTACTCAATGCACTTGCTAAAGCCTCTCCAGCACTAGGCTCTGGTATATAAAATGTAGACCCTTCAGGTAAATTAGCCGATTTCGACAAAAGATCTGGCAGCATTTTGAGCGTAATAGGCTGCGTGATCATTAAAATCGTAAAAATGATTGGCACAAACAACATTTTATAACTAGTGAATAACTCCCTAAATTCCTTTTTCAACATCATCATGCAGTCACAACCTTCATGAAAATATCTTCTAGCGTCAGCTTAGATAGTCGATAATGGAGGATAACACCGCCAGCTTCAGTGATGAGACGAGGCAGCTCCTTCAATGCCATTTGTTGATCATTGACTCGCACCTGATAATCGTCTCCTGTTTCAATGCATTCCTCCACCCAATCCCGTTCTTTTAACAAAGCCACTAGTTTCGTATTCTGTTGTTCTAATTGAAATTCAATCACTGGCTGGATATAGTCTTCTTTGATCTGTTTCATCGAAGAGGACATCTCAATTTTTCCGCTGTTGATCATGATAATATGATCCGCCACTCGTTCAATGTCATCTAAAATATGGGTCGACATAAAGATCAGCATCTCATGCTTTAGACGCTCAATCAAAGTCAGGACGTCTTTTCTTCCCATTGGATCAAGTGCAGACACAGGTTCATCCAAGATCAGAACCTTCGGGCTGTTGATGAGCGCCTGTGCAATGGCGAGCCTCTGCTTCATCCCTCCGCTATAGCTGCCAATGGCACGATCCTTCGCCTCATACACACGGCAAAGCTTCAACAGCTCCTCAGTTTTGGAACGAATGATTTTTTTCTCTAATTGAAATAACCCGCCAACCCAATGCATCCACTCCTGCCCCGTCATGTCCTGATAAAATGCAGGCTGCTGCGGACAATATCCAATCACATGACTGATGTCATCCATGTCCTTTGTCACATCCATACCCGCCACCTTCACGACGCCAGACGTAGGACGAGCAAGCCCCGTCAAAATCCGAATCGTCGTTGTCTTCCCCGCTCCATTGGCTCCTAAAAAACCGACACAACCAACTTCCCCAACAGAAAACGAAACGTTTTTTAAAATTTCATGCCGACCATACGATTTCGTCAGCCCTTGACACTCCAGCATATTCAAGCAAATCCCCCCTACTAAGATTGTTTACGACCAAAAATGAAATACGCAATAGGACCGGCACTCGCCACAAACACAATCACCAAAGCCCAAATCCACTTCACCTCTCCTCTGACCCTAGATGGATCTCTTTTCAGCAAATCAAACAAACCAATCACCATTAAAATGGCTTGCAGCAAAATAAGAGGTAAAATCATTTTCATATCCATCCACACCACTCCTTTTTCATACACCAATTTGTTTTGATATCACTTCTTTTGACGACATGAAGAGGGGATTCGTTCAAATGGATTTTATTTTTATCTATCGATTGGTCTATAAATATAAAAAAAGCCCAGTGAAGGTGCGCTCACTGGGCTTACATGTTTATATTGCTTATAATGAACCTCGCAAAATCTTTTCCATCGTCTTTCCTTTCGCTAACTCATCAATCAGCTTATCTAGATACCGAATGTTTTTCATGGTTTCTTCCTCAATGTCTTCTACTCGAACACCACAGATGACTCCTTTGATTAAACTGCGGGAAGGATGAAGCTCAGGAGCCTCGGCAAAGAAGTTTTCAATATCTGTCTGTTGATCCACCTGTTCCTGCAGCTCTTCCGGACTGTACCCTGTTAACCAACAAATAATCGTATCGACTTCAGCCTTCGTTCGTGCTTTTCTCTCTGCCTTTGCGATATAGAGAGGATAGACTTTTGCGAAGCTCATTGTGTAAATTTTATGTTTGGTCATGCGCTCTTCTCTCTTTCTTTGTTAAATATTTAACCTGTATTGCCTGCGAAAGATGCGGCTCTCTCATTATGCCTAATTCCTTTATTTTCAAACCAACTTGGCATTCTATTTTTAATGTCCTTAGCACATTATATCCCATGTTAAATTATGGCTATCATACAACTTATAAACGATGATATAAACCTTTATTATTTCTCTTTTTATTCTCTTCATCTTTTTTGAAAGTCCTATATTTAAGAAATTGAATGAAACAAAATCCAAGGAATACACAAATCGGTCCTTCGACCGTGGCAGGACCACTAATCAACAAATAAGAGCTAATAAACAATGCGATATAAACGATTAAGAAAAAAATATTTCCCCATTTTTCCTTTTTTAAATATTCACTAATAATCATTCCGCTCCCTTGAAAATGTACGACCTTATCGAATCTATCTTTCATTTTATTAAGCTCTTTAGACACAAAAATACCCCTTTAGATAATTATATCTAAAGGGGTATCAAAAGTCTGATTTAATTTAAACCCTACTCCACCGTCACACTCTTCGCAAGGTTACGTGGTTTATCCACATCACACCCGCGGTGAAGGGCTGCGTAGTAAGCGATGAGCTGTAATGGGACAACAGATGCAAGTGGTGCAAGTGCTGGGTGTACAGCTGGAAGGACGAAACGGTCGCCTTCGTCTTCTAGGCCTTTTAGTGAGATGACACATGGGTTTGCTCCACGTGCAACGACTTCTTTGACGTTACCGCGAATGCTGAGGTTCACGTGCTCTTGCGTTGCAAGGGCAATGACCGGTGTGCCTTCTTCAATTAAAGCAATCGTGCCGTGTTTGAGTTCTCCGCCAGCAAATCCTTCTGCTTGGATGTAAGAGATCTCCTTTAGTTTTAGTGAACCTTCAAGGCACACATAGTAGTCAAGTCCTCTTCCGATAAAGAATGCGTTACGTGTCACTGTGAAGAAGTCACGAGCGATTTGTTCCATTTCATCCTTTTGATCGACAAGGGCTTCCATTGCGTTTGCTACAATCCCAAGCTCTTTCACAAGATCAAAGTCAAGAGATTGACCATTTAATTCGGCTGCAACTGATGCAAGGATCGCAAGAACAGCGATTTGTGCTGTGTAAGCTTTTGTTGAAGCCACTGCAATTTCTGGTCCTGCATGAAGAAGCAATGTGAAGTCCGCTTCACGAGAAAGCGTTGAACCTGGTACGTTTGTGATCGTTAATGCTTTATGACCAAGCTCTTTGACTTGAACAAGTACAGCACGGCTGTCCGCTGTCTCCCCAGATTGAGAAAGGAAGATGAACAACGGCTTTTTCGATAGAAGCGGCATGTTGTAAGAGAATTCACTTGCTACATGGACTTCTACAGGTACTTTCGCCCAGTCTTCAATATATTGTTTACCGACAAGTCCTGCATGGTAGCTTGTTCCGCAAGCCACAATGTAAATGCGGTCTGCTTCTGCTACTGCGCTTGCGATATCGCCAGCGACTGACAGCTTGCCGTTTTCGTCTTGATATTCTTGGATGATTTTGCGCATGACAAGCGGCTGCTCATCCGTTTCTTTTAACATGTAGTGAGGATATGTGCCTTTCTCGATGTCGCTTGCATCTAGCTCAGCGATATAAGAAGGACGTGTCATGATATCACCGTCAAGGTTTTTGATGATCACCTCGTCTTTTGTGACAATGACCATTTCTTTATCCATTAATTCCGCATATTCGTTTGTTACTTGAAGCATCGCCATTGCGTCAGAAGCTACAACGTTGAAATCTTCTCCGAAACCAACCAATAATGGGCTTTTGTTTTTCGCCACATAGATTGTTTCTTTGTTTTCGTTATCGAAAAGGGCAATTGCGTAAGAGCCTTTTAGTTGAAGAAGCGTTTGACGGAAAGCTTCCTCTGTATCAAGACCTCTGTCCACAAATTGTTCGATGACTTGAACAACAACCTCTGTATCTGTGTCGCTTTTTAGTGTGACGTCTTGTAAATATTCGCGTGTCAATTGTACATAGTTCTCGATGACACCGTTATGAACAAGCGTAAAACGGCCAGAAGCACTTTGATGCGGATGCGCATTTAGATGGCTTGGTACACCGTGTGTTGCCCAGCGTGTATGTCCGATTCCAGCTGAAGATGCTACATTTGCATCAACAACTTCACGAAGCTCAGCGATACGTCCTTTTTCTTTGAACACATGCACGCCTTCTTCGTTTGCCACAGCGATACCTGCTGAGTCATACCCGCGGTACTCTAGCTTCTCTAAACCCTTTAATAAGATTTCCTTCGCATCATTCTGACCAATATAACCTACGATTCCACACATAAATATTCTTCCTCCCGATCATGTGAAAGGGACAAAGAAAGCCTACTAAAATAGAAGGGACATTTCTTCGTCCCTCTCTACATGTTTAATTTGGGAGATCATGTGTATTCCCTTTGTACAAAGAGTCACCTCTTTGCTTTAAAGAAACACTTACGGCTGTGATCTCTTTTTTGATCAGCCGGGAGGCATCCGCCGAAAATTCGATAACCTCCATCCTCGTCAACTAAGCATCTTTCGTCCGATCGCTTAGTTCGGGCGCTATAATTATAAGAGAGTTGCTGAACATCTACCCTGCCTTTCCTGATAGAATAAAAATCCAGTAACACAAGGATGATTGTACTATAAGGTCTGACCTCCGTCAATCACAATTTAGCGGGTGATCCCGCTCAAGAAAGTGAGACCTCCATACACTATATGCGATGAGGCTTGTCATGTTCTACCTTTGATGTGCTCTCCTATGTATGAAGGCAGCAATTTGCCCTCGCTTATAAGATTCGTACAAATCCATCCATTTATGACGTTTATTCGAAAAAAAAGCAAACCGCCGCTGGCGATTTGCTTTCATCTATTACTCGATACCCATTTCCTCTTTCACAACAGCGGTAATTCGAGTCACATATTCATCACACAGCTCTTTTGTTTTCGCCTCTGCCATCACGCGTACAAGCGGCTCTGTTCCAGATGGACGAACAAGAATACGGCCATCACCGTTCATCTCTTTTTCGACCTCTTGAATCACTGCTTTTACTTTTTCATTTTCTTCCACTTTATATTTATCAGACACTTTCACATTCACTAGAAGCTGCGGGAATTTTTCCATTTCAGCTGCAAGCTCTGACAATGTTTTTCCTGTTGCTTTGAGTGTATTGACAAGCATGATCGCAGAAAGCATGCCATCACCTGTCGTATTGTAATCAAGGAAAATCAAATGGCCTGATTGCTCACCGCCGACATTATAGCCATCCTTTTTCATCGCTTCGACCACATAGCGGTCACCAACAGCGGTTTGGATGCTCTTAATGCCTTGTTTCTCCAGCGCTTTATAGAAGCCTAGGTTACTCATGACCGTGGACACGACGGTGTCATCCTTTAATCGGCCTTCACCCTTCAAATAACGTGCACATATGTACATAATTTGATCGCCGTCTACAATATCACCTTTTTCATCGACAGCAATTAAACGGTCTCCGTCACCATCAAACGCAAGACCAATATCTGCACCCTTCTCCTTCACAAAAGCAGAAAGTGCCTCTGGATGAGTTGAGCCGACACCATCATTGATATTCAATCCGTTTGGTGATGTTCCCATTGTGGACACATCAGCATCTAAATCCGCAAATAAATGTGTCGCTAGAGAAGAGGTTGCACCGTGAGCACAGTCAAGCGCCACGTGAATACCTGTGAAATCCTCGTCCGCTGTCTGCTTCAAGAATTGCAAGTATTTCTGACCACCTTCAAAGTAGTCATTCATCGTTCCAAGATCCGCTCCAACTGGGCGTGGCAATTGATCGACCGGCTGATCCATCAGCTGCTCAATTTCATTCTCCTGTTCATCAGACAGCTTAAAGCCGTCACCGCCGAAGAATTTAATTCCGTTGTCTTGAACTGGGTTGTGAGAAGCAGAAATCATGACACCCGCTTCTGCGTCCATTGCCTTCGTTAAATAAGACACACCAGGTGTTGAGATCACACCTAGACGCATCACTTCAGCGCCAATTGAAAGTAAGCCTGCAACGAGCGCTCCTTCTAGCATATGACCGGATACACGTGTGTCTCGTCCAACGAGTACCTTTGGACGTTCTTTATCCTTCGTGAGCACATAGCCGCCAAATCTCCCAATTTTAAATGCGAGCTCTGGCGTTAATTCGCTATTCGCCACACCCCTTACACCATCAGTTCCAAAGTACTTGCCCATGTTTCAATCGCTCCTTTTTTACCATTCAAGAGGACGCTTCGTCCTCTTTTTTATCTTCTTTGATCCGCTGTCTTTGACTTGATTCTTTCTTTGCTTTTTCTTGCGTGGATTCTTCTTTACTCTTCTCATCCTGATCATCGTCATCAGAAGATGGATCCTTGCGATCATTCGTAGACGCTGGCTGATCTTCTGTCTCAGTAGAAGTCAGTTTCACTTTGACCTTTGATCTCGATAATGTCCACGTCACATTTTGAGGACCGTTCACTTGAATTGTGACCTCATGTGTTCCTTCGTTCAAGTCCCCAACATTGATATAGGCTTCAACATCTGAAGCCTTTAGTTTATCAATCGCACTCTTTGATCCCTTTGCTGTTAACGTGAGTCGTCCAGAAGATGGGCTCACAAAATCAGAGGTGAGATCCTTGCTCAGACCTACGACAGAAATTGGTACATTATCGATCTTTTTTTCTTGCGCTGTTGCAACCTTCACTTTGATCTTGACGGTTTCGGGCGATACCTTTTTCACACCATCTGGCAGGGGAATGTCGGCATCAATCTCCGTATCATCTTTGATCTTGCTTAGGTCCAGCTTGACGCCATCAATAAAATCAAGCGAATCCAGCACTTTTTGAGAGCCGTACACTGTGACCTCACTCGGGCTTGTCTCAATACTTGAGATACTGATCCCATCCGGCAAACTGCCAGTCCGCTCTATTTTAAACGGAACCTTTTTGCTTGGACTTGAGATGGGAACTGTAATATTCACCACAGACGGACTCAATTCGACTGGCAGCTCATTCCCGCTGCTATCATACACAGTGAGCTTCGCTTCCTTTTCAATTTGCTGATCGACATCCTCTAGGTTCACAAATGCTTTAATGACAGAAATTTTGTCGATTACGTCCTTTGAACCAGTGACTGTGACTTTTTTCGGATTCACAATAGGCTGTTCAGGTGAATAGCCATCTTTGATTTTATTTTGATTATAAAATTCAGTTTCAACAGGAAATTCTGCTGTTGTTTTTTCTTGTATCGTCACCGTCGTCACAGATGGGTTGATCGATAGTGTGAGCCCTTTTGATACATCTCTTGCCTTCAGCTCCACTTTATGGGTACCTGTGGATAAATTCTGCATATCTGCATATATTTCGAAGTTCTTTGTTTGTCTTGCTGTTTTCACAGCACTCGTTGACCCTTTAATCGTCACATTGACTGTTTGCGGCACGCCAGTAACGACGTACTTCTCGTCATCATAATACGCCTTAACAGGAATGTCGGTTAAAGTTGCTTCATCTGTCGTCGATGTTGGGAAAAAGGATTCACCGATTTTTTTCGGCGTGGGCGCTTGCGCTGAATTGACTGCACCATACAGCAATAAAGCGAAGACCAATGCAAGAAGCTTTACGGCCCAGCGATTATTCAAAATCTTATCCATTTTTCTTGCCCCTCCAATACCATTTGGTCGAGGAAGCATCTTTGCTGTTCTTACTAAATTCAGCAATCAGCATTTCTTCAAGCGCTTCTTCTGTCAATTCTCGGTGGAGATCACCATTTCTTGCGACAGAAATGCCGCCTGTCTCTTCAGAAACGATGACGGTTAAGCTGTCTGTCACTTCACTAATTCCGACTGCCGCCCGGTGACGCGTCCCCAGTTCCTTAGAGATAAAAGGACTTTCTGACAGCGGTAAATAACAAGCCGCAGCTGCAATCTCATCACGCTTCATAATGACAGCACCGTCATGAAGCGGTGTATTTGGAATGAAAATATTAATGAGCAGCTCTGAACTCACCTTTGCATTCAAAGGAATTCCAGTCTCTATGTAATCATTCATCCCAGTATCACGCTCAATTGTCAGCAGCGCGCCGATTCTGCGTTTTGCCATATATTTAATTGCTTTTGTAATTGCCTCGATCGTTTTCTGCTGCTGTTCCTCTATAGGTGTCCCGCTTCTTGAGAAGAAACGGCCGCGCCCAAGCTGCTCAAGCGCTCTCCTTAGCTCTGGCTGAAAAATAATAATGATCGCAAGGAATCCCCACGTAATCGCTTGATCCATCAGCCATTGAAGTGTGTTAAGACCGAGATACGCACTTCCCATCCTGACAAGAACAATGACCACAATTCCCTTTAAAAGCTGAACCGCTTTTGTTCCGCGGATGACCATCATTAATTTATATATCACATACCAAACAACGAGAACATCAACAGCATTACCGAGGTACTGCAAAAAAGGAATATCCCCTAAAGCCATTTCCTCGTCCTCCAGAATTTTCAGTTATTCTTCGTTTGATGCATTTTTAATAAAAAAAGAGACTATGTGTAAATACATAGCGTGGCTATTATACCACATTTTGTTTCAGCAAGGAAAACAGTTGCCATATATGGCTGGCGTGCTAGTTCGCATACATTCTGACCTATAATATAGAAAAAGAGCAGCCCCATAAAGAGACTGCTCTCGACCCGTATGATTACTTTTGCTCCTCTGGTCCAATGACCCGCATCACATTTTGTGCTGTGGATTTCATTTTGTACCAAATCCAATCAAACACTTCATTAATTTCATTAATTTGACCAGTGACTTGTCCGGCAGAAGCAGTCAGCTGTTCCCCATTGACGACGGTGACATTTCCATCAACCTTGCCTTCTACAATCAGCTTGCCATTTTTGACAGTGACATCACCTTTTACGGTTTCCCCTTTAGGTACGGTCACTGTATCATTTACAACGACGAGATTCGACTGTTTTGACACACTGAAATTATGATCGGTATTCCAGCTTGTAAACAGACTGCCTCCCATCAAAATGAGAAAGAGGGCAGCGGCCACCATCAGCGGATGAGCTTTGATCCATCTTTGAACCGACACACGCTTTTTTTCCTTTGGAAGACCTGCCATCACCTTTGCAGTGAAATCAGATGGTGCTTCTATATGAGATGTACTCTGCACAAGCGCGATGGATTTCTCAATTTGTTGAAAATGAGTACGGCACTCCTCACACGATTGCAGATGGCTTTTTAATTCTTTTTCGTCTTGGGGCTCAATGTCCCCGTCTAAATACTGATGCATAAGCAGGACGATTTTTTCCTGACAGCTCATCAAAATCACCTCACTCAAAGGTCTCTCAACTGTTTCCGGAGAGCCTCTCTACCCCTGTGTATTCTCGTTTTCACCGTACCAACGGGTATATTCAAAATCTCGCTTATTTCTTTTAACGAGAGTTCATCAATATACTTTAATACGATGACCGAACGATATTTATCGGGTAATCTTAGAATTTTTTGCTGAATGGTACTCGATAATTCAAGAGACACCACCTCTTCCTCTGGCAAAATGCCATCAGCAGCAATTTGAGAATACATATTCAGTCCTTCTGTTCCTGCCACCTCTGCATCTAAATAATAATCCGGCTTTTTTTTGCGAATACGGTCGATGGTCAGGTTGGTTGCAATGCGGTACAGCCACGTAGAAAACTTACGATTCACATCAAAGCTTTCAATATTCACATAGGCACGAATAAACGCCTCCTGTGCAATATCCTCTGCTTCGTGTGCATTCCCAAGCATACGGTAGCACAGCTGATAAATTTTGTCTTTATACAGGTCTACGATGTCTGCAAATGCGTTCTGGTCGCCTTTTTTCAATTGCTTAATTCTCTTTTTAATCATTGTGTCCATAGTATATTCAACCTCTGCCTTCACCGGTCTTTATGTATACGAATCTCTTTCCAAAAGGTTTCATTCTCCTCTAAAAAATAGTGTAACAAATTTTTGACAGCGTGTTACGCATATCCACCGGTAAAAACCTTAATATATCCTTAAATTTCTCCAAAACAAAAAAGAACGGGAACAAGTCCCGCTCTACAATAGCTTTTCGCCCATTAACGAACCAATCAACGCAACAGCTGCCTCGGCTGTTTTATTTTTTTCATCCAAAACCGGATTCACCTCAACAAATTCAGCTGAAGTCAAAATACCCGCTTCCTCTAAAAGTTCCATGGCAAGATGACTCTCCCGGTAACTAATGCCACCCGCCACAGGAGTTCCTACACCAGGGCACTCCGCTGGATCTAGTCCATCTAAATCAAGCGACAGGTGGACACCATCTGTTCTTTCCTTTAAATATGAAATGGCTTCCTCCATCACCCTTGTCATCCCTAAACGATCTATTTCATGCATCGTATACACTTTAATGCCTTTCTCTCTAATCAATGCCCGCTCTCCTTCATCTAAGGATCGAGCACCAATTATAACAACATTCTCAGGCTTCAATTTAGGGGAATAACCACCAATGTTCGTTAAATCAGCATGCCCAAGACCGAGACTGACTGCAAGCGGCATACCATGTATATTTCCAGAAGGAGAGGTTTCCTCTGTATTTAAATCACCGTGTGCATCATACCAAATGGCACCTAAGTTTTCATAATGCTTGGCTACCCCCGCAAGTGTTCCTATCGCAATGCTGTGATCACCGCCTAAAATGAGCGGGAATGAGCCTGATTGCACAATACTGTCAACCTTCTCAGCTAGCAGCTGATTCGCACTAGCATTCTCCGTTAAATTTTTTAGCTTTTCACTTGTATATAAACCTTTCTCATCATCTCTTTGTTCAACCAAAATATCGCCGAGATCCTCCACATCAAATGAAAGCGATTCCAATTTTTCTTTTACGCCTGCACACCGAATCGCACTCGGTCCCATATCGACGCCCCTTCTCATTTGACCCAAATCCATCGGAACTCCGACAATCGTGACCTTCTTTTGATCTCCCATATGTACATCCCCTTTCCGTTCATGCTTATATTTTACTTTCTCGATGCCTTCTGACTCAACTCAACAATATTTTGAATAGTTATACATTCCGTCTGCCAACATAAAAAAAGACACCTTTTTGTAAAAGGTGTCTTAACTGGGCTAGCTGGATTCGAACCAACGCATGACGGAGTCAAAGTCCGTTGCCTTACCGCTTGGCTATAGCCCAAAAATGGTGGAGGGGGGCGGATTCGAACCGCCGAACCCGGAGGGAGCGGATTTACAGTCCGCCGCGTTTAGCCACTTCGCTACCCCTCCACATATGGAATTGATAAAGAAAAAACAGTGCCGGCAAGAGGACTTGAACCCCCAACCTACTGATTACAAGTCAGTTGCTCTACCAGTTGAGCTACACCGGCATATGGTGGAGGATGACGGGCTCGAACCGCCGACCCTCTGCTTGTAAGGCAGATGCTCTCCCAGCTGAGCTAATCCTCCACATCATGGTGACCCGTACGGGATTCGAACCCGTGTTACCGCCGTGAAAGGGCGGTGTCTTAACCGCTTGACCAACGGGCCAGTTTGTCAAGTTTGCTGTTTCCGTGAAGCTGACAAAAGTTATTATATACAGGTTGTCCCCCTTTTGTAAAGGGGATTTTTATTTTTTTTATTTTCTAATTATTTACCTCCAGTTAGCACAACGTTTCGAGTGAAATATAATTTCAATATTTAAATATAATGTTGAAATTTCATATCACACTGAATATACTGAAAATGAAGAAATAAGGAGGAATGTCGCATGCAGCCATCTCAATTGCGTTCTTTGACAACAGAATCAAGAAACCCTAACACAATGGGAATATCACAAGCAGATCCGCTCGAAATACTCCAGCTGATCAATGAAGAAGATATGAAGGTCGCTCAAGCAGTGAACCGTGTCCTACCACATGTCAAAACAGCAAGTGACTTCGCCTATGAATCCATTTCAAATGGGGGTAGACTCGTTTATTTAGGAGCCGGGACAAGCGGCAGACTTGGCGTGATGGATGCTGTTGAATGTCCCCCTACCTATAGCGTCTCACCTGATGTGATTGTCGGTATCATGGCAGGCGGCGACTCTGCTTTTTCACATGCTGCCGAAGATGTGGAAGACAGTGAAGAAGCCGGCAAACAGGATTTAGAACACATTCACCTGACATCAAAAGATACGGTCGTCGGTATCGCCGCCAGCGGCAGGACACCCTACATCATCGGCGCTTTAAACTACGCTAAATCCATCGGCGCAAAAACAGTAGCCCTCAGCTGCAATGAACAAGCAGAAATTAGCGAGCTGGCAGACTGCGCCATTGAAGTCATTGTAGGACCAGAAGCCATCACTGGGTCAACACGAATGAAAGCCGCATCCGCTCATAAAATGATTTTAAATATGCTTTCCACCTCTGTCATGATCAGACAAGGTAAAGTATATGAAAACCTGATGGTTGATGTAAAAGTCAGCAATCATAAATTAAAAGAACGCGCCATCACCATCATTCAACATGTGACAAACGCTTCCTATGAACAAGCCGTGAAGACTCTTGAAGCAGCAGACTTAGAAGTCAAAACCGCCATCGTCATGCTCCAAACAAACACAGACAAAAAAACAGCCAAGGATTTACTCAACAAAGCGAATGGCCATATCGACAAAGCCATCTCTCATCATCAATCCTAAAGGAGGCAGAGCTCATGTCAGCAGGTGGACTCACCCTACTACACACAATGAAAGCAAAGCTCCCCCAATCTGAAAAAATCATTGCAGACTATATTCTTGCCCATCCTGACAAAGTCATTAAAAGCACAGTACACGAGATCAGTCAGGCAGCCGGAGCAAGCAGCTCTGCTGTCATCCGCCTTTGTAAATCTCTCGGGCTAGATGGCTATCACGATTTAAAAATGCGAATCGCTGGAGACTTGATGCACGACGATAAACAAGGCTATCGTGATATCGAACAAGATGAACCGCTTCAATCCATTATTCAAAAAACAGCAGGAAACTCGATTCAATCGATTAAGGACACCGCTTCTATTTTAAATGCAGAAGCATTAGAAAAAGCTGTTCAATTACTGCTGCATGCAAACCAAATCCATTTTATCGGCGTCGGTGCATCTGGCATCGTCGCAGCGGATGCCCAGCAGAAATTTCTCAGAATCAATTATGCAGCGACTGCCTTCACTGACATGCACATCGCATCAACGGTCATCGCAAATGCAGGAAAGAATGACATCGTGTTCGGTATATCCTTTTCAGGAGAAACGTTAGACATCATTCAAGCCCTTCAGCTCGCAAAAGACAATCAAGTGAAAACCATTGCCTTAACGCATCCTGGTCAAACAAGCGTTTCTGCCTTAAGTGATGTTCACCTATCGACGTCCGGTTCCAATGAAGCACCTTTTCGCAGTGCAGCCACTTCCTCTAGAATGGCACAGCTCTACTTAATTGATGTCTTGTTCCTCAGCTTAGCTTCCCGTCAATATGAAGAGACAGCACAATATATTGACAAGACAAGACATGCCATCCGCTCCATGAAACGAAAATCAAAGGGGGATTCAACATGAGTCATCAAACGAAATATCAGCAGTTGGCGAAAGACATTCTTTCTCTCTGTGGTGGTTCTGAAAACATCTCTTCCCATACACATTGTATGACGCGTCTCCGAATTACACCGATTGACAATGAACAAGTTCACATCACAAAAATCAAAGAACTCGATGGCGTCATAGGTGTCGTCGAGGCAGAAACGCTTCAAATCATTTTAGGTACAGGTGTTGTCAACCAAGTATCAAGTGCGTTTGAACAGCTGCTAAATGCCTCTGGCTCTTATGATTTAAACAATGAAGCACAAAAAAACAAGCAAGCCATTTCACAAAAGAACCGCACACCGTTCAAGCTGTTCTTACGACGGATTGCCAGCATCTTTATTCCTATCATTCCGGCACTCGTTGCATCAGGTCTTATTACAGGGATTACGAAAGCAATCGTGCAAGCAGGCTGGCTCGATGAAAAGTCTCAATCAGCGATCATTTTAACCGTTATTGGTTCAGGCTTGTTCGCATATCTCGGTATTTTAGTCGGATCAAATGCCGCAAAGGAGTTTGGAGGCTCTCCTGCATTAGGCGCATTAGCTGGTATCCTCATTATTAACCCAGCCTCCGCAGACATTATGTTATTTGGCACAAATATTCTACCAGGCAGAGGCGGGCTCATCGGTGTTCTTCTAGCCGCCATCTTTATGGCACTTGTGGAAACCCGAATTAGACGCTTCGTCCCGCAATCACTTGATATCATCGTCACACCAACCATCACACTACTCATTACAGGCATTTTTACGTACGTTGTCTTCATGCCAGTCGGCGGATTTATATCTGATGCCATCACCTCAGGATTAACTTATCTATTAAATATGGGCGGAATCTTCGCTGGATTTGTTCTTGGTGCGACCTTCCTTCCACTTGTTGTGACAGGACTTCACCAAGGACTGACACCAATTCATATGGAACTCATTAATTCCATTGGAGATGACCCGCTTTTGCCAATTCTCGCTATGGGCGGTGCAGGACAGGTAGGTGCGGCATTCGCCATTTATATGAAAACAAAAAAGAAAAAACTCAAAAGAGCCATCGCAGGTGGACTTCCTTCAGGGATGCTCGGCATTGGTGAACCACTCATTTTCGGTGTTACACTCCCGCTGGGACGACCATTTCTCACTGCTTGTCTTGGCGCTGGAATCGGCGGCGCATTTCAAGCCTACTTCCAAATTGCAACGAAGGCGATTGGTGTATCAGGTCTCCCATTAACCTTTATTGTTCACACACATCAAATGCTTCTTTACTTAATCGGACTCTTTATTGCATATGTCGCTGGATTTATTTTCACATACTTATTTGGTTTTCATGATGATATGGCTGTTGAATTTGAGGAAAAATAAGCAATAGGAGGTCTAACTCTTGAAGAAATACTTTCTCTTAATAACAAGTCTGCTCATGCTCCTTGGATTACCCGTACAAACATTTGCAACTAGCTCCCATCCTGTATCGTCTTTGTCTAAAACAGCACCTGAAGAATATCCCGTCTTAAAAAAGGCAAAACGACCGGAACAAGCAGGTTTTTCTTCCAGGCAGCTTAGGAAGGTTGATCACATGATTCAAAACGACATCAAAGCAGGATTTCCAGGAGGCGCACTCATCATTATCAAAGACGGAAAAATCGTCCATCAAAAAGCCTATGGCTACAGGCAAAAATACGAAGGCACAACTGAACTCAAATCATATAAGAAAATGAAAAAGAATACACTGTTCGACTTAGCATCCAACACCAAAATGTATGCGACCAACTATGCCCTGCAAAAGCTCGTCTACGAGAAAAAACTGGATGTAAACGAAAAAATACAATCCATCCTGCCAGATTTTAAAGATGAACCAGATGCAAAGGTAACCGGTAAAGATCAGCTTCGTGTAAAAGATCTTCTGACCCATTCTGCCGGTCTCCCTTCCAGTGTCTTATTTTATAGCAAAGAAGCCGCCGGCTCTTTTTTCTCTCAAGATAGAAAGACAACGATGAAATGGCTGCCGAAGGTGCCGCTGCAATACAAACCAGGCACCCAGCACATTTATAGTGACATTGATTACATGCTGTTAGGCATGATCATTGAGAAAAAAACAGGTATGCCTCTTGATCAATATGTAGAGTCGACGATCTATCGGCCGCTAGGTCTCAAACATACAATGTTCAATCCACTGCAAAAAGGATTTAAACCGAAGCATTTTGCAGCAACCGAACGTTTAGGTAATTCGCGAGATGGTGTCATTGATTTTGAAAACATTCGCAGGTACACCCTGCTAGGCGAAGTCCACGATGAGAAAGCATATTACTCAATGGCAGGTATCTCTGGTCATGCCGGACTTTTCTCTAACATGTCAGATATGGGCGTGCTGCTCCAGCTCATGCTGAACAAAGGAGGCTATGGAAAAAAAACCATCTTTGATCAAGCTTCTATCGATCTCTTTACAGCCTCTTCTGATACAAACCCAACTTACGGGCTAGGCTGGCGTAAAAACGGTCATACTGACATGGAATGGATGTTTGGAAAATATGCAAGTAACGAAGCCTATGGACATACTGGCTGGACCGGAACCATGACATTGATTGATCCAAAACATAATCTAGGTATCGTCTTGCTGACAAATAAGAAACATTCGCCTGTCGTTTCACCTGAAACCAACCCAAATCAATTTGAAGGTGACCTTTTCCCAACTGGTACTTATGGAAGCATCATGACCGCAATCTACGAATCTTTTAAGTAAAAGGAGGAATTCGATGTTAAAAGCTCTTTTCCCCGCTACTCTGGTTTTGGCCCTGCTAACCTCTTCCATTCCAACGGAAAAGGTTAGCTCTGCCCCTCTTCCAACCGCAAAACAAATGGTGCAAGACATGTCCCTGGATGAAAAGATAGGTCAAATGCTCATGCCAGACTTTCGCAATTGGCAAACAAAAGATGAATCTGCACCTACAGGCTTAACAAAGATGAATAAAGAAGTGTCCCATCTTGTTGAAAAATATCATCTAGGCGGTGTCATCTTATTTGCGGAGAATGTCGTTGATACGAAACAAACCGTCAAACTCACCCATGAATTTCAAAAAGCATCACCAAAGATTCCATTACTCATTTCAATTGATCAAGAAGGTGGAATCGTCACAAGATTACAAAAGGGAACACATTTCCCAGGAAATATGTCGATTGGTGCCTCTAGAAGTAAGAAAAATGCATACGACACAGGTAAAATCATCGGCAAAGAACTAAACGCACTAGGGATCAATACAAACTTCTCTCCTGTGCTTGATGTGAATAATAATCCAAACAACCCCGTCATTGGTGTCCGTTCCTTTAGCTCTGATCCTGCTCTTGTCACTAGGCTTGGCCTTCAAACCATGAAAGGACTTCAAAAGGAAAAGACCATTTCCACACTAAAGCATTTCCCGGGACATGGTGATACAGCCGTCGATAGTCACTATGGCTTGCCGCTCGTAGAACATGACCTAGATCGTCTTAAAAAAGTGGAGCTGTATCCGTTTCAACAAGCCATCAACGCTGGTGCGGATATGGTCATGACCGCTCATGTTCAATTCCCTGCCATTGACCACACAACGTACAAAAGCAAAAAAGATGGCGAGGACATTATGGTTCCAGCAACCTTATCGAAAAAAGTCATCACACACTTATTAAAAGAAGAGATGGGCTTTCAAGGTGTTGTGGTAACAGACGCCCTAAATATGAAAGCGATTGCAGATAACTTCGGGCAGGAAGAAGCCGTGGTGATGGCTATTAAGGCAGGTGTCGACATCGCCCTTATGCCAGCACCAGTCACCTCTCTAAAAACAGAAAAAAACCTAGAGAATGTGTTCAATGCTGTAAAAAAGGCGATTGTAAAGAAAGAAATTCCGATGTCTCAAATCAACCAATCTGTCGAAAAAATTCTTCAATTGAAAATCAAACGCGGCATCATTTCTTCCAAGAAACCCATCACCCTTGAGAAAAAAATCAAAAAAGCCACTCAAGTCGTTGGGAAAAAGTCGCACCGGAAAGCAGAACAAAAAATGGCACGTGAAGGGATCACCCTGCTTAAAAACAACGAAAAGACCTTACCATTCAAGCCTAAAAAGAATAACAAGATCTTGGTCATGGCACCTTACGAAGATCAGACAAAAGCCATGTCTGTCACAATTGACTCTCTGATCAAACAAAAAAAGATCAAGCCTGTACGTATCCAATCATATGCGTTTGCGGATAAGACCTTCACCAAAGAAACAGCCAAACTGATTCAAGATGCTGACTATGTGATTACCGGCTCTTACGTTGTCCAAAATGACCCAGCTGTGAATGATGGTGTGATTGATGACAATGTACAGGACCCGAAAAAATGGGCTACTGCCTTCCCTCGTGCTGTTATGAAAGAAGCAGCAGCACAAAACAAAAAAATGGTCATCATGAGTCTAAGAAATCCTTACGATGCGGCAAATTTTGAGGAGGCTGATGCCTTACTAGCCGTTTACGGTTTTAAAGGCTACTCAAACGGGCAATTCAATCAGCCAAATATTCCTGCTGGATTAGAAGTGATATTTGGCGCTGCATCACCTAAGGGCAAATTGCCTGTGGATATCCCATCTGTCACTCATCCAAATCAAACCCTGTATCCATTCGGCTATGGACTCAACTTGAAAGGGAAACAGATCAAATAGGAGGGATTCTCTTGAAAAAAACAGCAAGCTTGATACTCGCAAGCATTCTCATTATGAGCACATTGACCGCCGCCTCCCCCGCAAACCAAGAACGAACAGATACAAAAGGAAAAAAAGCAGCGGTCAAAACAGGGATCGAAACACTACTATCAGGCAACCTTTCATGGTTAAAAGGGAAAAGGGTCGGCCTCATTACGAACCCAACTGGTATTGATGCAAATATGAAAAGCAGTGTCGATCTCCTATTTGAGCATCCAAATATCAAGCTTACTGCTCTATATGGACCAGAACATGGTGTGCGCGGCGATGCACAAGCAGGAGAAGGCGTCGAATCCTATACTGATGAAAAAACAGGTCTCCCTGTTTACTCTCTCTATGGAAAAACAAGAAAACCCACGCCTGACATGCTCAAAAATGTAGATGTCTTGCTGTTTGATATCCAAGATGTTGGTGCTCGTTATTACACCTATATTTACACGATGGCTTATGCGATGGAGGCCGCTAAAGAAAACAACATTCCCTTTGTTGTCCTAGACCGTCCAAACCCCATTGGCGGACTAAAAGTAGAAGGCCCTGTCTTAGAACCTGAGCACGCTTCATTTGTAGGGCTCTATCCAATACCATTAAGACATGGAATGACCACTGGTGAACTAGCAAAATTCTTTAACAAAGAGTTTCATATCAATGCTGATGTCACAGTCATCAAAATGAAAAATTGGAAGCGTTCCATGACGTTTGATGACACAAAGCTGCCGTTCGTCCTTCCTTCACCTAACATGCCGACAGTGGATAGTACCTTTGTATATCCCGCCACAGGATTAATTGAAGGAACAAATGTCTCTGAAGGCAGAGGAACAACAAAACCGTTCGAGCTCATTGGCGCTCCATATATCAATAGCAGCGAACTAGCAGATCATTTAAATCAGTTAAAACTAAAGGGTGTACAATTTAGACCAGTATCATTCACCCCCACTTTTTCTAAACATGCAGGTAAGCTATCACACGGTGTGCAGCTATACGTCACAGACAGCTCTTCATTCGAAGCGGTAAAAACAGGGTTATCCATCATCAAAGCAATACATGATTTATATCCAAAAGACTTTCAGTTCCTTCAAACAGGCAGCTTTGATAAACTCATCGGAAATGGTTGGATCAAAGAAGAAATCAATCAAGGTACTTCCGTCAAACACATCATGAAGCGCTATCATCATGACCTCAAATCGTTCGAAAAGAAACGGAAGAAATATCTCATCTATTAATTCGCAAAAAGACCTCCATCTCATAAGATGGAGGTCTTTTCATGATAAAGATTTAGTCACAGCAGGCGCCTTCAGCTCAAAACGATTGAGTAAGAAACCAAACAAGGCAGCAAGCACTTGCTGAAATAGCATGCCAATCACAACAGGGACAGCAACAGCAGGCGGGAAAAAGCTAATAGCAAGCACAGCTCCGGCACTAATATTTCTCATGCCGCCCGTATACACAATGGCCACAATCTCCCCTTGAGTACATTTCATCACCTTTCCAATCAACCATGCAAAAGCATATCCACTCATCGCAATGAAAAAGACAGTCGCTGCTTTGCTAAAAAATGCAACATCCAGTTCACGCAAATATGGGGCGACAACAGAACTGTTAATCGATACGACAACAAACAAGCCTAATTTTGAAAAAGGAGACAGGGTCTGACTAATTGTTTTCGTCACCGATGGCTTTGCATACTGGCGAACGAGCATCCCTAAAATAGAGGGCAGTACCACCATACCAAACAGCCCTTTCATGATCGCAACCATGTCCATATGGACCTGTGTACCGACGAAGAGTGACAAGCTTACTGGCACAATCAATGGCGAAAGCAATGTATCAATTAAAATGATAGATAACGTTAACCCGACATTCCCTTTATACATCGCCGCCCATATTAAACTAGAAACACCTGTTGGAATCACCATCGCAAGCGTCAAACCGGTGATCGTCATGGAATCACCCGCAAATATCAAATGCCCCGCTGACCAGGCATAAAGGGGCATCAGCACATGTAAAATCATAAACGATAAAATCAAAGGCAATGGGTGCATCACCGTATGCTTTAAAGCTGAAAAAGTAGATGACAAGCTCCCTGAAAATGTCATCATGGCAAATACCCAGGGCACCATAAACGTAAAATCCTTTAAATAGGCCGACAATAATACACCGAGTAACACACTAATGGGCGTAATAAGCGGCATCATCCGGCCGAGCACTTGGTTCAAACGCACAAGCATGCCGGCCACCTCCATCCTTCACTTTCTTACCTTTTCTATTGTAACAAACAGAAAGATCTTTTTAAGAACCATTCACCTGTTTCACAAGCTTTCGACTCGAGGTATCCATTCCAACTACGTCTACCTGTACACCAGCTGCTTGATACTTTTCCTTTACACGTTCTATCGCTGCCACGCCTGATTCATCCCATATACGCGCTTCAGACAAATCAATCACAACGGCTTGGAGATCTTTCTCATGATGGAACGCTTGGATGAAATCAGTGACAGAAGCAAAGAAAATTTGCCCTTTAATTCGATACACCCAAATACCCGCTTGGCTTTCTGTAGAGGTAATATGAAGCTTTGATATTTTTGCTACAAAGAATATCGCACTAAGCAGCACACCTGCAAACACACCTTTTGATAAATCATGAGTCAACACCACAGTCACGACCGTGACAATCATGACAATAGAATCTGTTTTCGGATTCTTTTTTAGCTGCTGAAAGGAACTCCAATCAAATGTCCCAACGGAGACCATAATCATCACAGCCACAAGAGCAGCCATCGGAATTTGAACCACCACATCTCCGAGTACAAAAATCAGCACCATTAGAAATGCGCCCGCTACAAAGGTAGAAAGACGGCCACGCCCGCCTGCCTTCGTATTAATCACTGATTGACCAATCATCGCACAGCCAGCCATACCACCAAAGAATCCTGCAACCACATTAGCAATCCCTTGACCTCTCGCTTCCTTGTTCTTACGACTAGACGTCTCCGTCATATCATCGACAATCTGTGCAGTTAAAAGAGACTCAAGTAAACCAACCATCGCAAGTGCTAAAGAATAAGGAAAAATGATAGTAAGTGTCTCCCAGCTAAACGGTACTTGAGGAATCAGAAAAGCAGGCAAAGAACTAGGAAGCTCTCCCATATCTCCAACCGTTCTAACATCAATATGTCCAAATACAGCAATGATCGTCATGACAATAATCGCAATGAGTGGGGGAGGTATCACCTTTATCACCATCGGCAATAAATAAATAATCAACAAGGCGCCACCTGTCATGATATACATGGCCATTGATTCTCCGACGAAATGTGGAAGCTGAGCCATGAAGATCATAATAGCCAACGCATTCACAAAACCAACCATCACGGACCTCGGAATAAATTTCATCAGACGAGACACTCGGCAGAGTCCAAACACTATTTGAATCAGACCTGTTAAAATCGTAGCTGCAAACAAATATTGCAATCCATGATCGGCAACCAAATTAACCATGACCAGAGCCATAGCTCCTGTAGCGGCCGAAATCATACCTGGCCGTCCACCAACAAACGAAATCACAATTGCAATACAAAACGAAGCATACAACCCGATCTTCGGATCAACGCCCGCAATAATCGAAAACGCAATCGCCTCTGGAATTAAGGCCAGAGCCACTAAAATACCCGCAAGCACATCCTGACGCACATGCCCAAACCATTCTTGCTTTACAAATAAATCTTTCAAACCATCTACTCCTTTTTATATACATACCGAACAAGAAAAGAAGATCAACCAAACCTGGAGATGAAGAAAGGAAAAATAAACAATGCTTCACTTTCGGGGGAAAGAGGAACGTACAGAGTCTTTTGTTAGAGAGGATTTCATCACTTTAGTAAGCATAAAAAGGCACTGAAGTATCAAGAACGAAAAAAGGCATATGTAGAAACCTAATGCAAAGCTTCCAAGCAAATTGCTCCATTCGTATAGCAATCTTGTTTGTAGTTAAACATGAACGAATTTAATATATATGAAAACAAACAAAAAAAGCCTTCTCATCATCGAGAAACCTTAAACATTAATCATTATAATTTAGAGGAAAGCTTCCAAGCGGGCTCGAACCGCTGACCTCTTCCTTACCATGGAAGTGCTCTACCTACTGAGCTATGGAAGCATGGCTCCGCAGGTAGGACTCGAACCTACGACCGATCGGTTAACAGCCGATAGCTCTACCACTGAGCTACTGCGGAATGATAAAGTAACTTCTTCCATTGGAAGGATATAAACAAAAAGCTTGGCGGCGTCCTACTCTCACAGGGGGAAACCCCCAACTACCATCGGCGCTGAAGAGCTTAACTTCCGTGTTCGGTATGGGAACGGGTGTGACCTCTTCGCTATCGCCACCAAACCTGATGGAGAGAATGTTCTCTCAAAACTAGATAACAATGTTCAAGCTTCACATTAGAATATAGGTTAAGTCCTCGATCTATTAGTATCTGTCAGCTCCACGTGTCACCACGCTTCCACCTCAGACCTATCAACCTGATCATCTTTCAGGGATCTTACTTCCTT